>JAUMYU010000006.1 GCA_030528485.1 Comamonadaceae bacterium | reverse complement strand
GGGGGGTGGGGGTGGGCTTGGCAATCAACCGCGCCGAGCCCGCCCCGGGCGGCCCCCCCGGCGGCCGCCCCGGGCAGTGGCGCATCTGGCCCAAAGACCCGATTGCCAGTCTGAAAGACCTGCGCAAAGACCTGACGATCAACCGCAACCGCGACATGCACTGGCAGCGCATGCTCGAGCGCCCCTCCAGCCAGCGCCGCATCGGCCTGTGGGCCACGCTGAGCGAACCGCAGCCGGGCCAGTTGCTGCTGCAATTGCGCGATGAGGACGGCTTTGCCGCCAGCGCCCAGGCCGCGCACCCGCAGCAAATGCCGCGCCAGCCACAACCCCTGGCCGAGAGCGAGCAGGCCGCCGCCAGCCAGTTGCAACGCTTTGGCAACACGATTTTCGAGCCGCTGGCCGTGCAGGCGCGGCTGCAACAGGGCTGGTTTTTGCCCGCCTCGCTGCTCAACAAGCTGCGCCGCGACGCCCTAGCCGCGCTGGAGGCGGCGCGCGCCAGCGGCTACGAGCGCCCGCCGCGCGCCCAGCCCGTGCAGCCGCCCGCGCCCTTCCCCGAGGACACGCTGACGTATCTGGCCAACGTGCTCAACCACCAGGCGCACGCCTTCTACCTCAAGCACGGCGTCAAAGTGATTGATGCGGCCTACGAGGCCGATGAGGAGCTGGGCGAAGTCAGCCTGATGATCACCAAGCACTGCGTGCGCTATTCGATGAGCCTGTGCCCCAAGCAGGCCAAGGGGGTGATCGGCGTCAAGGGCACCATCAGGGCCGAGCCGCTGCACCTGATCAACGGCAAGGAAAAGCTCACCCTGCGCTTTGACTGCAAGCCCTGCGAAATGCATGTGGTGGGCAAGATCAAGCCCGGCGTGCTGGCCCAGCAACGCCAGGCCCAGCAGCAGGCGCTGGCCGAAGGCGTGCCCATGCGGTTCTACCGAAACCCTCAAATTACCAATCAAAGGCAATGAAATAACCTTGTTTCGGCATGATATGCAATGATATCAATTTCCTTTGAAATGGAATTTATGAAAAAGCCGCATTTCATGCCCGCACGGCATGCCCAAACGCTGCCATGAGCCTTGCCGCCTTTCTCATCTCCCTGCTCAACGGCCTGAGCTACGGGCTGCTGCTGTTCATGCTCAGCGCCGGGCTGACGCTGATCTTCAGCATGATGGGCGTGCTCAACTTCGCCCACGCCAGCTTTTACATGCTGGGGGCGTATCTGGCCTACGCGCTCTCCGGCCCGCTGGGCTTTTGGCCTGCGCTGCTGCTGGCCCCGCTGCTGACCGGGGCGCTGGGCGCGGCGTTCGAACGCTATTGCCTGCGGCGCGTGCACCGCTATGGCCAGGTGTCGGAACTGCTGGCCACCTTTGGCCTGTCCTACCTCCTGCTGGAGTGTGTGCAGCTCATCTGGGGCCGCCAGGCCGTGCCCTACGGCCTGCCCAGCCTGCTGCAAGGGCCGCTGTTCACGCTCTTTGGCGTGCAATTTCCGCGCTCGCGCGCCTTCATCATGCTGGTGGCCGTGCTGATGCTGCTGGCGCTGTGGGCGCTGCTGACGCGCACGCGCTGGGGGCTGGTGATCCAGGCCGCGCTCACCCACCCGGAAATGGCGCAGGCGCTGGGGCATAACGTGCCGCGCGTGTTCATGCTCGTCTTTGGCGGCGGCGCGGCGCTGGCCGCGCTGGCGGGCGTGATGGGCGGCAACACCTACATCACCGAGCCCGCCATGGCCCATGCGCTGGGGCCGATCATCTTCGTCGTCGTCGTCGTGGGCGGCATGGGATCGCTGGGCGGGGCATTCGTGGCCTCGCTGCTCATCGGCTGCATGCAAACCCTGGCCGTGGCGCTGGATGTTTCCGCGCTCGACGGCCTGCACGCCCTGGGCCTGATGGCCGACACCCCCGCACACACCGCCCACCCCCTGCTGCGCGTGACGCCCGCCCAAATCGCCCCCGTGCTGCCCTACGCACTGCTGGTGCTGGTGCTGGCGCTGCGCCCGCGCGGGCTGATGGGCCAGCGTGAGGATTGATGCCATGCCTGCCACCCCTGCCCGCCACACAACGCTGCTGGCCTTTGCCGCCTATGCCCTGATCTTGCTGCTGGCCCCGCTGCTGTGGCGCAGCGGCCTGGCGCTGGGCATGCTCACGCAAATAGGCTACCTCAGCATCATCTGCCTGAGCTACAACTTGCTGCTGGGCCAGGGAGGCATGCTCAGCTTCGGCCACGCGGTGTACGTGGGCCTGGCAGGCTTTGCCGCCATCCACGTATTGAACTGGAGCGGCGCACAAGCCGGCGCGGGCGCGCCGTTTGTGCCGGTGGCGCTGATCCCGCTGGTGGGCGGCCTGGCCGGCGCGTGGCTGGCGGCGCTGCTGGGCTACCTCAACACCCGCCGCGCGGGCACGCCTTTTGCCATGATTACGCTGGGCGTGGGCGAACTGGTTTCAGCCCTGGCCTTGATGCTGCCAGACTGGTTTGGCGGCGAAGGCGGCATCAGCACCGATCGCGTCATCGGCCAGCCTGTGGCGGGCATTAGCTTTGGCCCGGCCATCGAGGTCTATTACCTGGTGGCGGCCTATGCCCTGGTCTGCACCGTGCTGATGTACGCCTTCACCCGCACACCCCTGGGGCGCATGCTCAACGCCGTGCGCGACAACCCCGAGCGCGCCGCCTTTGTCGGTTACGACCCTCGCCGCGTGCGCTATCTGGCCTTTATCGCATCGGGTTTTTTTGCAGGCATCGGCGGCGCCCTGATGGTGTTGCACCTGGAAATCATCACCGCCATGGACAGCCTGAGCACCACGCGCTCGGGTGCGTATTTGCTGTTCACCTTCCTGGGCGGCGCGGGATTTTTCTTCGGCCCCATCATCGGCGCCGTGCTGATGGTGCTGAGCACCATCTGGCTCTCCGAGCTGACGCAAGCCTGGATGCTGTATCTGGGCCTGCTGTTTTTGCTGATGGTGATGTTTGCCCCCGGCGGTGTGGCCGGGCTGCTTGCGCGCGGCTGGCAACGCAGCGGCCACGCTTGGCACAACGCCCGCCAGCAGCGTTGGCCAAGCTGGCGCCAGGCATGGGCCCGCGCCCTGCCCCCGCTGGCGCTATGGGGCGCGCTGGCCTGCGCCCTGGCGGGGCTGGCCGTGCTGGTGGAGATGCTCTACCACCGCCAGCTCAACGCCGTGCTGGGCGAGCCGCTGTTGTTCATGGGTTTGACGCTGGATGTGCACCACCCCAGGCACTGGCTGCTGGCCGCGCTGTGGCTGGCTGGCTGGGCGGGTTTGGCGGGAGCGATCCACCGTCGCAAGCGTTACCACATCACCAATCAAACGAAAAATAAAAATGGGCTTTAGGCAAGACTGGTTTGCCTAAAGCCCATTTGACAATATTCGATGAACTGGAAATCAGAGCCCGCTCATGATCTCTGCCCGCGAATACGCTCAATCACCCCATTGAGCGCGTCCATGGAGTCGAAGGGGATGCGGATTTCTCCCGTTTGCAGCACCTGACCGTTTTTCTTCACGCGCTTTTTCACCTGGATGTCCACCTGCGCCAGCAGCAAGTCGGAGAGTTCTTCTTCCACGCGGCGTACATCGCCGCTTTTGCGCGGCGCTTTTTGCACTTCAGCGCGGCCTTTGCCCTGGGCAATGCGTTTGACCAGGCTTTCGGCCTCGCGCACGGAGAGTTTTTTGGCGGCAATCTCATGCCCGGTGGTGATTTGCTCGGCCTTGCCCAACGTCAGCAAGGCGCGGGCGTGGCCCATTTCGATGTCGCCAGCCATCAGCAGGGTTTGCACGGGATCGGCCAGATTGAGCAAGCGCAGCAAATTGCTGGCGGCGCTGCGCGAGCGCCCGACGGCCTGGGCGGCTTGTTCGTGGGTAAGACCAAACTCCTGCACCAGGCGTTGCAGGCCGCGCGCTTCCTCCAGCGGGTTGAGGTCTTCGCGCTGCATGTTTTCAATCAGCGCCATGGCCGCTGCGGCGTGATCGTCCACCTGGCGCACCAGCACGGGCACGGTGTCCAGCCCGGCCAGCACGCTGGCGCGGAAACGCCGCTCGCCCGCAATGATTTCATAGCGCCCGGCGTCCTGGCCATCCTCCAGGCGGCGCACCAGCAGCGGCTGCATGACGCCTTGTTCCTTGATGCTGTCGGCCAGCTCGTGCAGTGCGCCTTCATCCATGTACGTGCGCGGCTGGTAGCGGCCGGGCACCAAATCGGCCACAGGCAGCTCGCGCGGCGCGCCGTGCGCCTGGGCAAAGGCGGCATCGGTGGGCGCAGGCTCTTGCACGCTGGGGCCTAGCAAAGCCCCCAATCCCATGCCCAGGCCCTTGGCGTTTTTCTTTGTAGCCATATCGGCTCTCCTTGTCAGGTTGATATCAGAAACAGGATGGGCTGCTGCGCCCCAGCAATGCGTTCCACAGCCGCCAGCCTTCGGGCCAATCGCCCAGGCCGCTGTCGGCATTGAGATGACCCCGGTTGCCTGCATCGTGCAAACCGCTGCCCCAGCATTGGCTCATCCACTGGGCGCGGGCGAAGCTGCAAAACGGGTCATCGTGGCTGGCGATAACCAGGCTGGCAAATGGCAGCCGCTGCTGCGGTATGGGCGCCCAGCCGGGCAGGATGTGGCGGTTGGCAGGCGTTTCGGTATCTGGCGGCGCCACGAGCAAGACGGCCTGCACGCGCGCGGCGTGGCGGCTGTGACTGGCCCAGCGCGCCACCAACTGGCAGCCCAGGCTGTGTGCCAGCAGGCCAATGGGACGCGCCGGATCGGCCGCCAGCACAGCTTCTTCCAACTGGATTTGCCAATCTCCGCTTTTCGGGCGCTGCCAATCGTGTTGCTGCACGCGCACTGCGCCATGCAAGGCTTCCCAACGGCTTTGCCAGTGCCCAGGGCCTGAGTTTTGCCAGCCCGGCAGGATGAACAAAGTGAGCGCGCCCATATGCTGCTCTCGTTTTCGGGCGCCTAAGCGGCGCTGGAAGGCTTGCGCAAACCCAGCGGAACGCCAGGCGATGACTTGGCTTTGCGCGGCACGCCCGAGAGTTCGTAGGCGAAGTCCACAAAAGCCTTGCTGCCCTTGGCGCTGGGGTCGTACACCACGCCAGGCATGCCGTGGCTGGGCGCCTCGGCCAGGCGCACATTGCGCGGGATGATGGTGTTGAAAACCTTGTCGCCAAAGTGCTGCTTGAGTTCTTCGCTGACCTGCTGCTGCAAGGTCACGCGGGCATCGAACATGACGCGCAAGATGCCGATGATTTTCAGCTCGCGGTTGAAGTTGGCATGCACTTGCTTGATGCTGTTGACCAGGTCGGTCAAGCCTTCCAGCGCGTAGTACTCGCACAGCATGGGGACGATCACGCCATTGGCGATGCACAAACCGTTGAGGGTGAGCAGGCCCAATGACGGCGGGCAATCGATGAGGATGAAATCGAAACGATCGCGCACGCTTTCAATGGCATCGCTCAAGCGTTTTTCGCGCCGCTCCAAAGCCACCAGCTCCACTTCCGCGCCAGCCAAATCGCGGTTGGCTCCCACCACCTGAAACGCTGCCGCAGGCGAGGTCTGCATGGCCTGTTCCAGCGTGCCGCCGCCCAGCAATACGTCGTACACCGTGGTTTGCAAAGTGCGCTTATCCACCCCGCACCCCATGGTGGCATTACCCTGGGGGTCCAGATCGATCAGCAGCACCCGCTGCCCGATGCTGGCCAGGGCTGCTGCAAGATTGACGGCAGTGGTGGTTTTGCCTACGCCGCCCTTCTGGTTGGCAACACAGTAAATTCGCGCCATATGCGCCATAGCTTTCCTCACTTTTCTGATTGGAGCGCAGTGCCGCTGCGCATCCAGACGATGCAACGCTGGGCATCCAGCCCCGGCACCTGCAATGGTTCCACGTGAAACACCTCCACATCTCCTGGCAGTTCCACGACTTCTTCCGCAGGGTATTTGCCCTTCATCGCCATCCACACGCCTTGCGGCATGAGCAGCGAGCGTGTCAAGCCGGTGAAATCCGCCAAACTGGCAAAAGCCCGCGAGGTGATGATGGTGTAGCGATGCTCCAGGTTTTCGACCCGGGCATGGATGGCTTGCAAATTGCCCAATGACAAAGCGCCAGCCGCCTGCCGCACAAAGGCCATTTTTTTCGCCACCGCATCCACACAGTGGATGGTGACATCCGGGCAGCCAATGGCCAGCACCACGCTGGGCAGGCCGCCGCCCGCACCCACATCCAGCGCCCGGGCTGGCAAGCCTTGCCGCGTAAAACCTTCCATCGCTTGCCGAAACGGCTGCACCACGGCCAAACAATCGAGCACATGCAGGCGCAGCATTTCCAGCGGATCGCGCACCGAAGTCAGGTTGTAAACCCGGTTCCACTTGTGCAACAGCGCCACATAATCAAGCAGTTGGCGTTGCTGCTGCACCGTCAAGGCCAAGCCCAATTGAGCAGCCCCCTCTTGCAGAAGGCGCTCGGTTTGCTCTTGTTGCGGCATTCAATCCTCCGCCCAGCGTTTGCCCATTTTTTTCAAATGGATCAACAGCAAGGAAATGGCTGCTGGCGTGACGCCAGAGATGCGCGATGCCTGTCCCAAAGTTTGCGGCCGATGCTGCGCCAGCTTTTGACGCACTTCAAACGACAAGGCCGTCACAGCCTGGTAATCCAGATCTTCTGGCAAGCGCAGATTCTCGAAATGCGCGGCGCGTTGCACTTCATCGCGCTGGCGGTCGATATAACCGCTGTATTTGGCGGCGATCTCTACCTGCTCCACAACAGGGGCATAGGCATCACCCAAAGTTTCACGTGAAACAAGCTCGCCAGCCAAGGGAATGCTGGCCTGCATGCCAACCAGAGATTCGTAATCCACGCCCGGGCGGCGCAGCAAATCGAACAGGCTGTACTCATGCTCCAGCGCCTTGCCCAGCACGCGCTCGGCTTCGGCTTTGGGCAAACGCTGCGGCGTCAGCCAGGTGGCTTTGAGGCGGGCCGTTTCGGCCTCAATGGCATCGCGTTTGCGGCAAAACGCATCCCAGCGGGCATCGTCCACCAAGCCCAGACGCCGCCCGGCCTCGGTCAGGCGCAAATCGGCATTGTCTTCGCGCAATTGCAGGCGGTATTCGGCGCGGCTGGTGAACATGCGGTAAGGCTCGGTGACGCCTTTGGTGATGAGGTCGTCCACCAGCACGCCCAGATACGCCTCGTCACGACGAGGCAGCCAAGGCTGCTCGCCTTTGACTTTCAAAGCCGCATTCAAACCCGCAAACAAGCCTTGCGCAGCAGCCTCCTCATAGCCCGTCGTGCCGTTGATTTGTCCGGCGAAAAACAGGCCCTCGATCTGCCGCGTCTCGAAATGGCTTTTGAGCGCACGCGGGTCGAAGTAGTCGTATTCGATGGCATAGCCGGGCCGCAGAATGTGGGCGTTTTCCAGCCCCGGCATGGAGCGCACCAGGGCGTATTGCACATCGAACGGCAGGCTGGTGGAAATGCCATTGGGGTACACCTCATGGGTGGTCAGCCCTTCCGGCTCCAGAAAAATCTGGTGGCTTTCCTTGTCTGCAAAGCGGTTGATCTTGTCTTCCACACTGGGGCAGTAACGCGGGCCAACGCCTTCGATCCTGCCGGTGAACATGGGGCTGCGGTCGAACCCGCTGCGGATGATTTCATGCGTGCGTGCGTTGGTGTGGGTGATCCAGCAGGAGATCTGCCTTGGGTGCATGCTGCGATGCCCCATGAAGCTGAACACGGGCATGTCGTCAGGCCGCTCACCGCCCGGCACGCCATCGCCGGGCTGCTCGGTACAGCGGGAAAAGTCGATGCTGCGCCCATCCAGGCGCGGCGGCGTGCCGGTTTTCAGACGCCCTTGCGGCAGTTGCAGCTCTTTCAGCCGCGCCGACAGCGATACCGCTGGCGGATCGCCCGCGCGCCCGCCCTGGTAATTGTTCAAGCCCACATGGATACGGCCATCCAGAAAGGTGCCCGCCGTCAACACCACCGCGTGCGCGCGAAAAACAATGCCCACCTGCGTCATGACGCCAGCCACCTTGTCGCCTTCCAGCAGCAAGTCCTCCACCGCTTGCTGGAACAGCCAGAGATTGGCCTGGTTCTCCAGCATGCGGCGAATGGCCGCCTTGTACAGCACGCGATCGGCCTGTGCCCGCGTGGCCCGCACCGCAGGCCCTTTGCTGCCGTTGAGCGTGCGAAACTGGATACCCGCCTCATCCGCCGCCAGCGCCATGGCGCCGCCCAGGGCATCGACCTCTTTCACCAAATGCCCCTTGCCAATCCCCCCAATGGAGGGGTTGCAGCTCATCTGCCCCAGGGTTTCGATGTTGTGGGTCAGCAGCAAGGTGGCACAACCCATGCGGGCCGCCGCCAGTGCTGCTTCAGTCCCGGCATGACCGCCACCGACGACGATGACGTCAAACGTTTGCGGGTAGGTGTAAGGCGATGACATGGCGCACAAGCAAAAAAGAAAGCCGCAGAGTTTTTCAGAAATCTACGGCTGTACAAGAAGAAGGGCGTGATTTTAGAGCGTGTTACGCATTTCCTCCCAACCCTGTTTCACGTGAAACAGGCTGCTTTTGATTGCGCCAAATCCACTTATCATCGGCGCGATCGCGGCAATTTATACCTTTGTTTACACATTTGCCACATCGGCTGAATCGCCCTGGCCTTCCCCCCTTTCGGGCAAGCCAGGAATCTTCCCCACACCACTTTGATTTGGATTTCTACGGATGCTGGAATCTTTAGCTCTTTTGGGTTTTGGCACTGGCGGCTGGGGCGGAGCCCTGCTCTCAGGCGCGCTGGTCACCATTGCCCTGGCTGTAGCCTGCGTGCCCATTGGCATGCCGCTGGGGCTGCTGCTAGCCTTGGCCGCCCGCTCGCCAAGGCGTTTGCCGCGCATGCTGTCCACGGCGTTTTCCACCGTATTTCGTGGCCTGCCCGAACTGTTAACGCTTTTACTGGTGTATTACGGTGTGCAAATCGCCGCGCAACGGTTGTTGAGTTCCCTCGGCTATGAGGGCGAATTCGGCATCAACGCTTTTGTGGCAGCGGTTGTTGCGTTCAGCCTGGTGCTGGCGGCATTTTCCAGCGAAGTCTGGCTGGCTGCGCTTAAAACCATTCCCAAGGGCCAGCGCGAAGCCGCGCAGGCATTGGGCCTTTCACGCGGCGCCACATTTCGGCGTGTGGTATTTCCCCAGCTCATGCGCGTGGCGCTGCCGGGCCTGTCCAACAACTGGCTGACGCTGCTCAAGGATTCGTCGCTGGTCTCTACCATCTCGCTGGTCGATTTGATGCGCCAGACCAATCTGGCCGTGGCCGCCACCAAAGAGCCCGTGCTGTTCTACCTGGCCGCCTGCCTGCTGTATTTGTTGCTCTCGGCACTCTCTGGCCTGGTGTTTACCAAGGCGGAAAACCATTACAGCCGCCACCATCAGGAGGCCCGCGCATGAGCGAATGGATTTACCAGGCGCTAAGCCTGGTGCTCGATCAAGAGCTGCTGGCACGCTATGGCGCGCGCATGGCCACGGGGCTGGTGGTCACCATCAAGCTGGTGGCGCTGTCCTACTTTTTTGGCATGGCACTGGCGCAATTGCTGGCGCTGGGCCGTTTGAGCCGCATCAAGCCCGTGCAAATGTTTTGCCGTGGCTACATCTACTTCTTTCGCGGCTCGCCCTTGTTGGGCCAATTGTTTTTGCTGTATTACGGCCTGGGTTCGCTGCGCGAGTTCTGGCAGGAAGTCGGCCTGTGGTGGTTCTTCCGCGATGCCTGGTATTGCTCCGTGCTCGCCTTTACGCTCAACACCGCCGCTTACCAGGCGGAAATTTTCCGCGGCAGCCTGCTGGCCATTCCCAAAGGCCAGTTTGAAGCGGCCCAGGCACTGGGCTTGAGCCGCTTCACTACGCTGCGCAAAGTGGTGCTGCCACAGTCCATGCTGGTGGCGCTGGGCCCGCTGGGCAATGAGCTGATCCTGATGATCAAAGCCAGCGCCATTGCCTCGCTGGTCACGGTGTACGACGTCATGGGCGTGGCGCGGCTGGCCTACTCGCGTACCTTCGACTTTGAGATCTACCTGTGGGCCGCCGTGCTGTACCTGCTGATGGTGGAAATCATCCGCCGCAGCCTGTTGGCCATCGAAGCGCGGCTGTCACGCCATATCCGCCCATGACGCCGCCAACCCACCCGCCCTTCGATGCCCTGGTGCTGGGCGCGGGCATCGTGGGCGTGAGCACCGCATTGCACTTGCAGGCGCGCGGCTGGCGCGTGGGCCTGATCGACCGCGCCGAGCCGGGCCAGGGCACCAGTTTCGGCAATGCCGGGCTGATCGAGCGCGCCAGCGTCGTGCCCTACGCCTTCACCCATGCCTGGGGCGAATTGTTGCGCTTTGCCAGCAACCGATCCTGCGCCGTGCGCTTCCAATGGCGCGCCCTGCCCGGCCTGGCCCCCTGGTTGTGGCGCTACTGGCGCGCCTCTGGCCCACAAGCCTTGCAAAGCGCCGCAGCCGACATGCTGCCGCTGATCGAGCGTTGCATCAGCGAACATGCCCCGCTCATCGAGGCCGCTGGCCTGTCCCGCCTGATCCGCCAAAAAGGCTGGATCGATGCCTACCGCAGCCCCGCCGCCTTCCAGGCTGCCGCACAGCAAGCGCGCACCCTGCAAACGGCGCACCGCCTGCAAGCGGACATCCTCCCCGGCCCGGCCCTGCATGCACGCGAGAAAAGCCTGCTGCCCCAGGCCCGCATGGCAGGCGGCATCCACTGGCTTGACCCGTGGACCGTCACCTCCCCCGGCGAGCTGGTGCGCGGCTATGCCGCCCTGTTTGCCAGCCGCGGCGGGCGCGTGCTGCAAGCCGATGTGCGGGCCATCCGCCCGGCCGATGGCAACGCAGGCGGCGACGCCCCGTGGCAAGTGCACACCGAGCGCGACACCCTGCTGGCCCGCCATCTCATCATCGCCCTGGGGCCCGATGCCAACGCCCTGCTCGCCCCGCTGGGCTACCGCCTGCCCGTGGTGCACAAGCGCGGCTACCACCTGCACTTTCGCGCCTCACCCCACACGCCGCCACCCGAGCATCCCCTGTGCGACGCCCAGGCCGGTTTCGTGCTGGCGGGCATGACCCAAGGCGTGCGCCTGACCACCGGCGTGGAGCTGGCCTTGCCCGATGCCCCGCCCAACCGCGCCCAGCTCCAGATGGCCGAGCGCATCGCCCGCCAATACTGGCCGCTGGGCCAGGCCGTGGAGGCCGAACCCTGGATGGGCCGCCGCCCCTGCACGCCAGACATGCGCCCCATCATCGGCCCAGCGCCACGCCACCGGGGCCTGTGGCTCAACTTCGGCCATGCCCACCACGGCCTCACCCTCGGCCCCGTCAGCGGCCGCTTGCTGGCCGAAATGATGACCGGGCAAACCCCCTTCACCAACCCCGCCGCCTATGCCGCAAGCCGCTTCGAGCAGCGATGAATCGCATTCACGGCCCATCACCCCCCTCTCCCATTCCCCAGAAAGCAACCCGCCCATGAGCAACGCCTTACCCGCCTCGCCCGAACAAGCCCCCGTCGTCGAAATCCAGGGCCTGAACAAATGGTACGGGGCCTACCACGCCCTGAAAAACATCGATTTGAGTGTGCGCCAGGGCGAGCGCATCGTGCTGTGCGGGCCTTCCGGCTCGGGCAAATCCACGCTGATTCGCTGCATCAACCGGCTGGAAATCGCCGAGCAGGGGCAGATTCGCGTGCACGGCGTGGACATCGCCCGCGGCGACCAGACCGCCACCAACGCCCTGCGCGAAGTCGGCATGGTGTTCCAGCACTTCAACCTGTTTCCGCACATGTCCGTGCTGGACAACTGCACCCTCGCCCCCATCAGCGTGCGCGGCATGCCGCGCCAGCAGGCCGAAGAAAAGGCCCATGCTCTGCTCGAGCGCGTCGGCATGGCCGCCCACGCACGCAAATACCCCACCCAGCTCTCCGGCGGCCAGCAACAGCGCGTGGCCATCGCCCGCACCCTGTGCATGGACCCGCTGGTCATCCTGCTGGACGAACCCACCGCTGCGCTCGACCCGGAGATGGTCAAGGAAGTGCTGGACGTCATGGTGCAACTGGCCGGCAGCGGCATCACCATGCTTTGCGTCACCCACGAAATGGGCTTTGCCCGCCAGATGGCCCAGCGCGTGCTGTTTCTCGACCACGGCGTCGTGCTCGAAGACACCACCCCCGAAGCCTTCTTCACCCAGCCCCGAACCGAACGCGCCCGCAACTTCCTGCAACAAATCCTGTAACATTAAATTACAAATCAAAGTAAAAACCATTTCAATACCATCATGCCTAAATAGCATATTTATTTTTCTTTTTGATTTGTAAAAATAAACACCCAAGCCCGATTCCCGCCATGCAACTGTTCGACACCCAAGCCACCGAAGCCCGCCTGCCCTTCAGCCGGCTGATCCCCGCCCTGCAAACCGCCTTTGCCCAAGGCGCTCAGGTACCGCTGCGCCACAACCACCTCATCGAATGCCAAGGCGTGCAAGGCACCAGCCTGCTCATGCCCGCCTGGAGCGAGCGCGGCTACTTCGGCCTCAAAACCGTCAACATCTACCCCGCCAACAACCAGCGCGGCCTGCCCGGCCTGCATGCCACCTACATCCTCTACGACGCCACCACCGGCGTCCCGCTGGCCTTGATGGACGGCAACGCCATCACCGCCCGCCGCACCGCCGCCGCCGCCGCGCTGGGCGCGCAATACCTCGCCCGCCCTGACGCCCGCCGCCTGCTGCTGCTGGGCTGCGGCCGCGTAGGCAGCCTGGTGCCCGAAGCCATGCGCCACGTGCGCCCCATCGACACCGTGCGCGTGTGGAACCCCACCGCCGAACGCGCCGATGCCCTCGTGCAACGCCTGCGCGCCCAAGGCTTTGCCGCCGAGCGCGTGCAAGACCTGGAAAGCGCCGCCCGCCAAAGCGACATCATCAGTTGCGCCACCCTTGCCACCACGGCGCTGATCCACGGCCACTGGCTGCAACCGGGCGTGCACCTCGACCTCATCGGCAGCTTCACCCCCCAGATGCGCGAAGCCAGCCCCGACTGCCTCATCGGCAACCAGGTCTTTGTCGATACCGAAGAAGCCCCCATGAAAGCAGGCGAACTGCTCGATGCCTTTGCCACCGGCCAATTCAGCGCGCAGGACATCCAGGCCGACCTGAGCGCCCTGTGCCGCCAACAACACCCTGGCCGCCAGGACGATGCCGCCATCACCGTCTTCAAAGCCGTCGGCACCGCCCTGGAAGACCTGGCCGCCGCAACCTTGGTGCTGGAAGCCCCACCCGCTGCCAACTGATTGCCACCAGCCGCCGCTGGCTGGCAGCCCCAGCGGCAACATTTCGCACGTACCAAACCACTGCCAGCGCCGCAAGCTGTGGATAAACCTTGCGTGTGGCGTGGATGGAATCCGACCAATCGCCCGGCAAGCCAGTTCAGCGCCATTTGTCCCCATTGGCCCCCATCGCTCACGGCGTTTAGCGCACAGGCTTTTTTCGCTGCAAGACCTTGAAATTACTGAAGAAAAAAAGTTATCCACAGAGCAAGCGACGACTTACTACTACCACTAATATTTTTTTATTCAAAAGTTTGGTAGTGATAGTGAGCCCAACAGGGGGACAAAAATTTCGCCAGCTTTGACAAACAAGCTGTCCCGCTAAGACCAATTAGGTCGTTGCTTCAGAAACGTACATATCAACATCGATTTGCGTACCCGTCAGATAGCAGAACGCAATGACTTCATGGCCCAAAGAAAGTGCTGGCGTGCTTTCTTCAGGGTGCAAGGTAGGCACGACATTGATCCAAAACTGCACGGCATATTGCTGTCGCAACGCATTCAGCACAGGAATTTTGTCGTGCAGTTGCAAGGCAATGCGTTGGCATTGCCGACCTGCATCAAAAACAGGCTTTTTTTGCATGCAGTCGCTCCAACAGGAAAAGCCATAGGGCTTGTTGAACGCATTTCTATCCCCTTGCTGCCACGCACGGTGAGGATGGAGGCCCAGTAAAGCAGTAATGACCGCCGGATCGAAATTTCCGTTTTCAACAGCGACGTGAGACAGCCGGCCCTCGCCAGTGCGAATCGTTTGGGTTTGCGAGGCGATGCTGAAATAGCTGTAGCACTGGACTTGGTTCATGTTCGATGGCATTGGGGCGTGCCTGTTTGTCTCTGCGCACAACCAGGGCCGCAAAAAAACAACAGGTTTGCAAAACAAAAGGCAAATTGTGGATAAACGCTGCTTTTTCTGTGGAAAACCCAGGGTCAAAACGTCTGTTTCAGCCCCTCGTCAAACTTATCCCCATTTCGCGCCAGTGCTGAAGCCGACTCTTGCACAGACTTTTTTTGGGCTTAAGTGATTGAAATTTCAGTAAAAATCAAGTTATCCACAAAAAGATGGCAGCTCTACTACTACGACTCTATTCTTTTTATTCAATTGTTTAGCAGTCGTAGTAGGCCCACATTTGAAGCAAATTTTTTTGGGTGGGGCCTTTTTTGAAGCTGGAATGCTGTTGCAAATGCGTTTTTCCGCGCCAAAACGTGGGGAATGGCCCAACAGCCCCGAATTTTTCGGAATTTTCGCAAAGATGAAATTAAGAGAAGTTGCCTAATTTTTAAAAAATTTTGAATACAAAAGACGTAAAAAAACGGCGAATGATCGCCGTTCCCTTTCTTGAAAATGCTCTTTGAAATGCAATGGAGCTATTTCAACTTGCTCGCTATGAATTGCAAAGCAAGGCCATAGCCTGTGGTGCCAAAGCCAGCCATCACCGCTTCGGCCACATCGGAAAGATAAGAATGGTGGCGAAATGGCTCCCGCTTATGAATGTTGGAGATATGCACTTCAACAAACGGCAAGGCGACACCGACCAAGGCATCGCGAATGGCCACACTGGTGTGGGTGTAAGCGCCGGGGTTGATCAGGGCGTAGCAGCAGCCGTCTTCGCGTGTTTGGTGGATGCGATCGACGATGGCGCCTTCATGGTTGCTCTGAAAACAGTGCACGTGCAGGCCCAGCGCCCGGCCTTGGGCAATCAGCCCTTGCTCCACTTCGGCAAGTGTGGTGGCGCCGTAAATGTGCGGCTCGCGCGTGCCCAGCAAATTGAGGTTGGGGCCATTGAGAACGAGAATGGAATGCATGGATGCGGTTTAGCCGTGAACAGGCTCCAGAAAGTTGCGCAGCATGGCGTGACCATGTTCGGTCAAGATGGATTCGGGGTGGAATTGCACGCCTTCAATAGGCAGGCTTTGGTGGCGGATGCCCATGATTTCGCCATCGTCGGTCCAGGCCGTGATTTGCAGCGCCTCGGGCAAGCTCTCACGCTCGATGGCCAGCGAGTGGTAACGGTTCACCGTGAATTGCTTTGGCAAGCCAGCAAAAACGCCTTCACCGTTGGTGGTGATGGTGCTGGTTTTACCGTGCATCAGCTCTTTGGCCCGCACGATGCGCCCGCCAAAAGCGGCGCCAATGCTTTGGTGGCCGAGGCAGACGCCCAAAATGGGTACTTTGCCTGCAAAGTGCCGGATGGCGGCAACGGAAATACCGGCCTGCGCGGGCGAAGAGGGGCCGGGCGAGATCACCAGCCGGTCGGGCGCGAAGGCGGCAATGTCGTCAAGGCCGATTTCGTCGTTGCGCCATACGGTAACGTCCGCCCCCAGCTCGCCGAAATACTGCACGATGTTGTAGGTGAAGCTGTCGTAGTTGTCGATCATCAAAAGGCGGATGGGGGTCATGACTGGGGCTTTCGCGTGTTTTTGCGCTGGCGTTTGGAAGGGCTGGGAAGTTCGTGGGGAACATCCAGGGTTTGCAAGGGTTGGGCGTGTTCAATGATGCCGCCGCCCAGGCAAACCTCGCCATCGTAGAGCACGGCCGATTGGCCTGGCGTAACGGCCCATTGGGGGGCTTCAAAATCCAGGTCGAAGTCCAACGGGCCTTCGCTGGCAGGGGCAAACAGGCAGCTTGCATCGCTTTGGCGGTAACGGGTTTTGGCGCCATAGCGGCCTGGCGCGGGGGGATGGCCCGCAATCCAACTGGCTTGGCCGGCATGCAGTTTGGGATAAAGCAAAGCGGGATGGTCGTGCCCCTGCACGGCGATCAGCCGGTTGCCAGGCACGTCTTTTGCGGCCACGAACCAGGGCTGGTGTTGGCTGCCGCCACGTGCCGCGCCTTGGTCTTTGATGCCGCCGATGCCCAGGCCCTGGCGTTGGCCTAATGTGTAAAAAGACAGGCCAAGGTGCTCGCCGATGCGCCTGCCTTGCGTGTTGACGATGGCGCCGCTTTTGTGGGCGATGTAGCGTGAGAGAAACTCCCGAAACGGGCGCTCGCCAATAAAACAAATGCCTGTTGAATCTTTTTTGCTGGCATTGGGCAGGCCGATTTCCTGCGCCAGGCGGCGTACCTCTGTTTTGTGGATTTCCCCCACCGGGAACATGGCGCATGCCAGTTGCGCCTGGGTGAGCCGGTGCAGGAAATAGCTTTGGTCTTTGCCGGGATCGACGCCTTTGAGCAGTTGATGCAAACCGCTGGCGGCGTCATAACGAACGCGCGCGTAATGCCCTGTGGCGATGCGCTCGGCGCCCAGGCGCATGGCGTGATCGAGGAAGGCTTTGAATTTGATTTCGGCGTTGCACAGCACGTCCGGATTGGGTGTGCGCCCGGCCTGGTATTCGCGCAGAAATTCGGCGAACACGCGGTCTTTGTATTCGGCGGCGAAATTGACGTGCTCTATGTCGATGCCGATGACATCAGCCACCGCGGCGGCATCGAGAAAATCCTGGCGGCTGGAGCAGTAAGCGCCATCGCCGTCGCTATCGTCATCTTCCCAATTTTTCATGAAGATGCCGACCACTTCATGCCCCGCGCGCTTGAGCAGCCAGGCGCTTACGGCCGAATCCACGCCGCCGGAGAGGCCGACGACGATGCGCCTTTTTTGCGTCATTGCATGCACCTTTCAAGGCTCAAAAAAACAAAGCGCGCCATTATCAGCGATGGCCTATTGCAATGCATTGCAGCGTTTTGGCCTGTTGTCCAAACGCGCTGGAGCTTGGCCTTTTGCACAACTGCGCTCCCTATAATCGCCGGTTATTTTTGACTCTTGTGAATTTCGACAATGACCCGCAATGATCACGTTTTGGCTCCCATCGTCAAGGACATGGAGGCCGTTGATGCGGTTATTGCATCGCGTCTGACAACCAACGTGCCGCTGATTGGCCAGGTGGCCCATCACATCATTGCCGCTGGAGGCAAGCGTTTGCGCCCCGCCATGCTTTTGCTGGTTGCCAATGCCTTGGGTTATCAGGGCGTGCAGCACCATGAAATGGCCGCCGTGATGGAGTTCATCCACACCGCAACGCTGCTGCATGACGATGTGGTGGACGAATCCACCATGCGCCGCGGCCAGCCCACGGCCAATGAGAGCTTTGGCAACCCTGCCAGCGTATTGGTTGGTGATTTTCTGCATTCCAGGGCTTTTGAAATGATGGTGGCCACCGGCAATATCCGGGTCATGGAAATTGTTTCAGCCGCTACCAATATCATTGCCGAAGGAGAAGTGCAGCAATTGATTAACATGCACGATGCTTCTTTGGATGAAGAAGGGTATTTGCGCGTTATTCGATCCAAAACTGCCAAACTTTTTGAAGCCAGCACCCAGGTGGGCGCAGTCTTGGCCCAGGCCGCGCCTGAATTGGAAAATGCTGCGGCCATTTATGGCCAGGCGCTGGGCACGGCATTTCAGATTATTGACGATGTGCTCGATTACGATGGCAGCGCCGAGGAAATGGGCAAAAACGTGGGCGATGATTTGCGCGAAGGCAAGGCGACTTTGCCCCTGATTGCTGCCATGCAGCGTGCTGATGCGCAGCAAGCTAGGGTGGTGCGCGATGCCATCGAGCAAGGCAGCACGGAGCAATTGGCGCAAGTGATTGAAATCGTGCGCGCCAGCGGCGCGATGGAGGTGGCGCGCGAGGCGGCGCATAACGAGGCTGTGCGTGCGCTGGAGGCGTTGGCCCATTTCCCGTCCAACCCTTTCAGTGAGGCTTTGCGCGCGTTGCCGCAGCAATTGCTGGTGCGCAGAAGCTGATGCTGTGCTGATGGCATGCTTTCAGTGTTTTCATTGCATCAAAAATAATATTTTTATATTCAAGTGATTCAGGAAAAGGGGCTGCCCATGATCGACGTTAATCTGGGAAATTTTGAAACGGAAGTCATCCAGGCTTCCATGCAAACGCCAGTGCTGGTGGATTTCTGGGCGCCGTGGTGCGGCCCTTGCCAAACATTGGGGCCGATTTTGGAAAAGCTGGAATTGGCTTATGGCGGGCGCTTCAAATTGGTCAAAATCGATTCGGACCAGGAGCAGCAGCTTGCCATCATGTTTGGCGTGCGCAGCATTCCCACGTGCGTGTTGATGTCGCAGGGGCAGCCCGTTGATGGTTTCACGGGCGCTTTGCCTGAGAGCCAATTGCGGGCGTTTTTGGATAAGCATTTGCCAGAAGGGCCGGTGTTGCCTGTGGACGATGCTTTGCCCACAGAAGACGGCGCAGGCGAGGACGATGATTTGCAGTCCAAACTGGAGCGGCTGGAAAAAGCCGTGCGCGAGCAGCCGGACGATGAAAAAGCCCGTTTTGCCTACCTGCGCCTGCTGCTGGAAATGGGGCTGGAAGACGAAGCCCGGGCTGAATTTGCAACGGTGGCGACGCTGGCCGATGGATCTTTGCGGTATGGCGCCATCCGGACTTGGCTGGAGGCGCTGGAGGTAACGCGCCAAGCGGGCGATGCCAATGCCCGCTTGCAAGAGCTGGATGCGGCCATTGCCGCTGATAAGCGCGATTTCGGCGCCCGCTACCAGCGCGCCCAGTTGCTGCTGGCGCATAACCAGTGGACGCAGGCGATGGATGAGCTGCTGGAAATCCTGATGCGCGACCGCCATTGGAATGAGGAGCGCGCGCGTAAAACCTATGTGGCGATTCTGGAGATCATCGAGCCGCCCAAGCCGCCAGTGGCCGAAGGGCAAATCCCGCCGGAAGACCCGGTGGTGGCCAGCTACCGCAGGCGGCTGTCGAGCGTGGTGTTGAGTTGAAAAGCGCCCTGCCCTGCCCGCTTTGCGCGTTGTTGAAAGGAGTTTGCATGCAGACTCTTTTTCATTTCAATCAAAAAGAAAATTGATTTCAATACCATCATGCCGAAAAAGGTGTGTTTTATTTCTCTTTGATTTGTAAAAATTAAGAGTCTGCTTGGCCTGGCGCTATCTTTTGCGGGATTTGCCGCCACCCAGCAGCCCGCCCAGCACGCCTCTGAGCAATTGCCGCCCCAGGCTGTTGGCCTGGCTGCGCACGGCCGATTTCAGCGTGCTTTGCACCAGGCCGTCTTTTTTGCCCCCGCGCGGGCCGGTGCTGCCGAACAGGAATTCGTTGACCATGTTGCCCAGGCTGTTTTGTTCTTTGAGGGCTTCTTCGGCAGCGCGTTGTGCGGCGTCTGCGCGTTGCTGCAAAACTTCGTAGGCCGATTCGCGGTCGATGGCGCTTTCATAAACGCCTGCCACCAGTGAATCGCGCAGCAGTTGCTGGCGTTGCGTTTCGGTAATGGGGCCAATTTGGCTGCCTGGGGGAACCACGAATGCGCGCTCGGTCACGCCCGGGCTGCCTTTGGCATCCAGCAGGCTGATGAGGGCCTCGCCCACGGCCAGCTCGGTGATGGCTTTTTCAATATCCAGGCCCGGTTGGCCGCGCATGGTTTGCGCGGTGGCGCGAACGGCTTTTTGGTCGCGCGGCGTAAAGGCGCGCAAGGCGTGCTGCACGCGGTTGCCCAATTGGGCCAGCACGCTGTCGGGGATGTCCATGGGGTTTTGCGTGACGAAATACACGCCAACGCCTTTGGAGCGAATCAGCCGCACAACCAGTTCAATGCGCTCCAGCAGGATTTTGGGCGCGTCGGTAAAGAGCAAGTGCGCTTCGTCGAAGAAGAAGACGAGTTTGGGCTTTTCCAGATCGCCCACTTCGGGCAGGCGCTCAAACAATTCCGACAGCATCCAAAGCAAAAAGGTGGCGTACAGGCGCGGCGCGTTCATCAACCGATCGGCCGCAAGGATGTTGACGTAGCCGCGCCCGTGGTGATCGGTTTGCATGAAGTCGGCGATGTCGAGCATCGGCTCGCCAAAAAACTGGTCGGCGCCTTGTTCCTCGATTTGCAGCAGGGCGCGCTGGATGGCGCCTACGCTGGCGGCGTTGATGTTGCCGTAGGTGCTGCGGTATTCGCTGGCGCGGTCGCTGATGTGTTGCAGCATGGCGCGCAGGTCTTTCAGGTCAAGCAGCAACAGGCCGTCGTCATCGGCGACCCGGAAGGCGATGTTGAGAATGCCGCTTTGGGTATCGTTCAACCCCAGCATGCGGGCCAACAACAACGGCCCCATGTCGGAGATGGTGGCGCGTACGGGGTGGCCGCTTTGGCCAAAAACATCCCATAACAGGGTCGGGGCGGCGTAGGGCTGCGGCGGCTCAATGCCGCGTTGGGCCAGGATTGCGGCCATCTTCTCCCCCACCTGGCCCGTTTGGCTGATTCCACCCAAATCGCCTTTGACGTCCGCCATGAAAACGGGTACGCCCGCTTGGGAGAATTGCTCGGCCATCGCTTGCAAAGTGACGGTTTTGCCCGTGCCGGTCGCACCTGTGATCAGGCCGTGGCGGTTGGCCAGCGCAGGCAGCAGCAGACATTCGGTATGGGGATTGCGCGCAATCAATAAAGGAGAGGAGGACATGGCATTTCCCTGTGGGAATGGGGGTATGTGGGGGATGGGGTTTGCGTATGCAGCTTATGGCGCAGGGGCTTTGTAGCGCATCAAACCTTCTTGCGCGACGGAGGCGATGAGTTCGCCGCGCTGGTTGTACAAAGCGCCCCGGGCAAAACCGCGCGCACCGCTGGCGGATGGGGAGTCCAGATCGTAGAGCAGCCATTCATCGGCACGAAAAGGGCGATGAAACCACATGGCGTGATCCAGGCTAACGGTTTTCAGGCCTGGCTGGCCAAAGTACAAGCCGTGCGGCCGTAGCGCCACACCCAGCAAACTGAAATCGGAGATGTAGGCCAGCAGTGCCTGGTGCACGATGGGATCGTCTGGAATCACAGGCGCGCAGGTGCGCACCCAGACGCGGTTAAAGGGCGGCAGCCGCCCGTGCGTGCGGGTTTCACGCACATCGATAAAGCCCAACTCGAAAGGCTTGGCCAGCGCCAGAGAGCGCAGCGGGTGCGGGGTGGCGTGATCGGGTTCAGGCACTTGTGGCATAGGGCTTTGATGGTCGTGCCCTGGCTCTTCCTGATGGAAAGAGGCCGACATGTGAAAAATCGCTTGCCCATGCTGAATGGCCGTCACGCGCCGCGACGTGAAAGCATGACCATCGCGAACCGCATCCACTTCATAGACGATGGGCGCGGCTTTATCGCCCGCGAGCAGAAAATAACCATGCAGCGAATGCGGACGGTGGCCATTGCGCACGGTGCGGGCAGCAGCCATCAAGGCCTGGCCCAGCACTTGCCCGCCAAAAACCGATGGCGAACCGATGTCCGTGCTGATGCCGCGAAATAAATTCATCTCCAGCTGCTCAAGCTGCAATTGCGCAATCAAATGGTTCAAGGCTTGCAAGCGGGCAGGCTCGACCTGGGGAATTAGGCTGGCAGGTGCCACGGCGTTGGACATGGTGCTGTGCGGTGCAAATAATCAAGTGGGCAATTATGAAGCCGTCACCCAACGATGCCGCATGGGCTGCCCAATGGCATTCCTATAATGGCCCGCTTGCTTGCCCTATCACAGCACCACCGCAAAAGCCATGACCCAAGACAAGAAAACGCATCCGAACGCATGGCGCGCCGTGCCATGGGAGGACGATGAAAGCGATCAAGGCGGGAGTGATGTTGCCCCTCTGACAGCCCAGGAAGCTGCCCAATGGCGGTTGCGCCACAAGGCGCTCTCGCCTTGGCGGATACTGGCATGCCAAGCCGTTGCGGCCCTGGTGGGTGCGTTGTTGATTTGGATCATTTTGCAAGAAAGTGTGGCTATAATCTCCTGGCTTTACGGAGCAGTCGCGATTGTTTTGCCTGCTGCTTTCTTTGCCAGGGTCGTAGTCAAGCGCGCCTCACTGGGTGTGCTGGTTCTGAGTGAAATGGCCAAGTTGTTGCTGAGCGTTGTGCTCATTGCCATTTCGCCGTGGGTTCTGGACAGGGTCGCTTGGTGGCCGCTGCTGCTTGCCATCGTGTTAACCGTGAATATGTACTGGATCGCGCCTCTGTGGCTAGGCGCTCTGGGTGTGTCGAATAAGTGAAAGAGTGGATTTATGGCGGCAGGAGCACAAGGCCCTACGGCAGGCGAATACATTACCCACCATCTGGAGCATTTGACCAACGTCAAGCAGGGCTTCATTGTTGACTTTTCTGTCATCAATTACGACTCCATTTTTATTGCGTTGGTGCTTGGCTTGTTGGGAGTCTGGATCTTGCATCGTGCGGCCAAGAATGCAACATCTGGTGTTCCAGGTCGCTTCCAGGCGGCTGTCGAGCTGCTGGTTGAAATGGTGGATGGCCAGGCCAAGGCCAATATCCATAACGCGGAGAGCCGCAAATTCGTTGCTCCGTTGGCGCTAACGGTATTTGTCTGGATTTTCCTGATGAACGCCATGGACTTGTTGCCAGTGGATTTGCTGCCTCATCTGTGGGGTATGGCGCATGAAGATCCGCATCACGCCTATTTGCGTGTCGTGCCTACGGCTGATTTGTCCACGACATTTGGTCTCTCCTTGGCTGTTTTGGCTTTGTGTCTGTATTACTCTGTCAAGATCAAAGGCTGGGGTGGCTGGGCGCATGAGCTTGTGACGGCTCCTTTTGGTACTTCCAAAAATCCAGTGTTTGCTGTGATTTTGGGTGTAATCAACTTTGTGATGCAAATCATTGAATATCTGGCAAAAACCGTTTCGCACGGCATGCGGCTGTTTGGCAATATGTATGCGGGTGAGCTGGTCTTTATGCTGATTGCCTTGATGGGTGGTTATGCTGCCATGTCTTTTGGTGGTGCCTTGTTGGGGCTGGGGCATGTCATTGCCGGTACCATTTGGGCGATTTTTCACATTTTGGTTATCACGCTTCAGGCATTTATTTTTATGATGTTGGCGCTCATTTATCTTGGTCAAGCGCATAGCCATCATTGAAAATCAGGGCAATATTGGTGCATCTGTCAATCTGTGATTGGTGCGCCATTTTTGTGAGTTTTGTTCTCCTCTTTTTCAACCCTCCCTCCATTTACGAAGGATAAATCATGGAAATCATCGGTAACATCAATGGTCTGGTTGCACTGGCTTGTGGTCTGATTGTTGGCCTCGGCGCGATTGGTGCTTCTATCGGTATCGCTTTGATGGGCGGTAAGTTCCTCGAATCCTCTGCACGTCAGCCTGAGCTGATTAACGATCTGCAAACCAAAATGTTTATTTTGGCCGGTCTGATTGATGCAGCCTTCCTGATTGGTGTGGCTATTGCCCTGTTGTTCGCGTTCGCTAACCCGTTCGTTCCCGCCTGATATCGCTCAACGCCCACGTAAGAAAGGTGTTGCAATGAATATCAACTCAACACTGTTCTTTCAGGCTGTCGTCTTTTTGATTTTGGTGTGGTTTACGATGAAGTTCGTATGGCCGCCCATCGTCAAGGCTTTGGATGAAAGAGCGCAGAAAATTGCCGATGGATTGGCTGCGGCTGATTTGGCGAAAAGCGAGCTTGCAAATGCGAATCAGCGCGTAGAGCAGCAATTGGCTGCTTCGCGTAGCGAAACGGCGTCTTTGCTTGCGGATGCAGAACGTCGCGCACAGGCCATTGTGGACGAGGCTAAATCTCGGGCCAATATCGAGGCCGAGAAGATTTTGTCCCAGGCAAAAGCGGATGCCGATCAACAAGTCGTTCAGGCTCGTGAGGCTTTGCGGGATCAGGTCGCTGTATTGGCTGTTAAAGGCGCTGAGCAAATCCTTCGTAAGGAAGTCAATCCCGCTGTGCATGCGGATTTGCTGAACCGCCTGAAGACAGAGCTTTAAGGAGGGTTGAGCATGGCAGAACTGGCCACTATTGCCCGTCCTTATGCGGAAGCGCTTTTTAAAGCAACAGCCGGTGCTGAGCAAAGCACGCAGCAATGGTTGGATGTGTTTGCGCATATTGCGTCGAATGCAGATGTGTTGCGTGTTTCCCAAAGTCCGAAGGTTACGCAGGCTCAATTGTTGGAAATGTTCGAGAGTGTGGCTCAGATGCAATTGCCTGAGTTGGCTAAGAACTTCCTGAACGTGCTGATTGATAATGGTCGTTTGGCGGCTTTGCCTCAAGTTGCTGCCCAATTTCGTGAATTGGTTAACGACAAGATTGGTACGGCTGATGCTGTGGTTTACAGCGCGTTTGCGCTATCTGATGCGCAAATGCAGGATTTGCGCCCGGCATTGGAAAAGCGTTTTGCCCGCAAGCTGAATTTGTCTTCGCAGATTGATGAGACTTTAATTGGGGGCATTCGGGTAGTGGTGGGCGACGAAGAGTTCGACACTTCCGTGAAAGCCCGTTTGGAACAAATGAAAACTGCGCTGACAGCCTGATAGGCTGTTAGTGTTTGTATAAAGAGCAACGAGGAACGAGTCATGCAACTCAATCCAGCAGAAATTTCCGAGCTGATCAAGAGCCGCATTGAGGGTCTTGAATCTAGTGCTGACGTGAGAAACCAAGGGACTGTGGTTTCTGTGACGGATGGCATCGTGCGCGTGCACGGTTTGTCTGAGGTGATGCAAGGTGAAATGCTGGAGTTTCCGGCAGATAAGAGCGGCCAGCCGACATATGGCCTTGCCTTGAACTTGGAGCGTGACTCGGTTGGTGCGGTGATTCTGGGTGAATACGAGCACATTTCCGAAGGCGATGTGGTAAAGACTACTGGTCGTATTTTGGAAGTCCCCGTAGGTCCTGAGCTGGTTGGTCGCGTGGTGAACGCGTTGGGCCAGCCTATTGACGGCAAGGGGCCGATCAATGCCAAGCTGACGGATGTGATTGAAAAAGTCGCTCCTGGTGTGATTGCACGTCAATCGGTGGATCAGCCTTTGCAAACAGGCTTGAAGTCGATTGATTCGATGGTGCCTATTGGTCGTGGTCAGCGTGAACTGATTATTGGTGACCGTCAGACAGGTAAGACGGCAGTGGCGATTGACGCCATCATCAACCAAAAAGGCCAAGGTGTTACATGTATTTATGTGGCGATTGGTCAAAAAGCCTCTTCCGTGAAAAACGTGGTGCGTGCACTGGAGCAATCTGGCGCAATGGAATACACCATTGTTGTGGCTGCAACGGCTTCTGAATCTGCTGCCATGCAGTATGTTTCAGCCTATTCTGGCTGCACTATGGGTGAGTATTTCCGTGATCGTGGTCAGGATGCGTTGATCGTGTACGACGACTTGTCCAAGCAAGCTGTGGCGTACCGTCAAGTTTCGCTGTTGCTGCGCCGCCCACCGGGGCGTGAGGCCTATCCGGGCGATGTGTTCTATCTGCATAGTCGTCTGCTTGAGCGAGCTGCTCGTGTGAACGCTGATTATGTGGAAGAGTTCACCAAAGGTGAAGTTAAAGGAAAAACTGGTTCGTTGACGGCCTTGCCTATCATCGAAACGCAAGCAGGGGACGTTTCTGCTTTCGTGCCGACAAACGTCATTTCCATTACGGACGGTCAGATTTTCTTGGAAACCAACCTGTTCAACGCAGGTATTCGTCCAGCTATTAATGCAGGTATTTCGGTTTCCCGTGTGGGTGGCGCTGCCCAAACAAAACTGATTAAAGGCTTGTCAGGCGGTATTCGTACGGATTTGGCGCAGTATCGTGAACTGGCGGCTTTTGCGCAGTTTGCTTCTGATTTGGATGAGGCTACGCGCAAGCAGCTTGATCGTGGTGCACGTGTTACAGAGTTGCTTAAGCAGCCGCAGTATTCGCCACTGAATATTGCTTTGATGGGGGCATCCTTGTTTGCCGTGAACAAAGGCTTTTTGGATGACATTGAAGTCAAGCGCGTGCTGGATTTTGAGAAAGGTCTCCATCAGTATTTGCAAACTTCTCACGCCGCTTTGTTGGACAAGCTTTTGACCAGCAAGGCGATGGATAAGGATGCCGAAGCTGCCTTGACCTCCGCAATCGAGTCTTTTAAGAAATCGTTTGCCTGATCAGCCCGCTGATCTCAAAGGAGAAAAGCTATGGCAGCAGGAAAGGAAATACGCGGCAAGATCAAATCGGTGGAAAACACCAAGAAGATCACTAAGGCCATGGAAATGGTGGCCGCGTCGAAAATGCGCAAAGCGCAGGAACGCATGCAGGCAGCTCGCCCTTATAGTGAGAAAATCCGCACTATTGCGGCTCACTTGGCGGCAGCTAATCCCGAATATCGTCACCCCTTCATGATTGAGAATGAAGCGAAAGCTTCGGGTGTGATTGTGGTGACGACCGATAAGGGTTTGTGCGGCGGCATGAATACCAACGTGTTGAGGGCTGTTACCAACAAGCTGAGCGATCTGCAAAAAGCTGGTAATAGCATTCGCGCTGTGGCAATAGGTAGCAAAGGTTTGGGCTTTCTGAACCGCATTGGCGCACCTGTCGTGGCAGAGGCGACGGCCTTGGGTGATACACCACGTTTGGATGCTTTGATCGGTCCAGTCAAGGTGCTGCTTGATGCGTATGCTGCAGGGGAAATCAATGCGGTGTATTTGAGCTACACCAAATTCATCAACACAATGCGGCAGGAATCTGTCGTGGAGCAGTTGTTGCCATTGCAGCCGGAGCAGCTTACTGCTGACAAGAAAAAGTGTGATTGGGACTACATTTATGAACCCGATGCGCAATCTGTGATTGATGAGTTGTTGGTGCGTTATGTCGAGTCATTGATTTATCAAGCAGTGGCCGACAATATGGCATCTGAGCAATCAGCGCGTATGGTGGCAATGAAGGCTGCTACCGACAATGCTGGTAATGTCATTAATGAATTGAAGCTCGTCTACAACAAGACGCGCCAAGCAGCAATTACAACCGAGCTTTCGGAAATTGTTGCTGGTGCGGCGGCCGTCTAAACATTTTGATTGGAATAGCAATGGCTCAAGCTCAAGGAAAAATCGTTCAATGTATTGGCGCCGTGGTGGACGTGGAGTTTCCCCAAGGTTCCGTGCCCAACGTTTTCGATGCTCTCAAGCTCGAAGGCTCTCCTTTGACTTTGGAAGTTCAGCAGCAACTTGGCGATGGTGTGGTGCGTACGATTGCGCTGGGTTCGTCGGATGGTTTGCGTCGCGGCTTGACCGTGGTTAACACGGGCAATCCAATTACGGTTCCTGTGGGGCCAGCGACGCTTGGCCGCATTATGGATGTGCTTGGCAACCCCATTGACGAGCGTGGTCCTGTTGATCAGACGCAAACGGCTTCTATTCACCGTAAAGCCCCCGCTTATGATGAACTCTCCCCCTCTCAGGAGTTGTTGGAAACCGGGATCAAGGTGATTGATTTGGTCTGCCCTTTTGCCAAGGGCGGTAAGGTGGGCTTGTTCGGTGGCGCCGGTGTGGGCAAGACGGTGAACATGATGGAGCTCATCAACAATATTGCCAAGGCGCACAGTGGTCTTTCGGTGTTTGCGGGTGTGGGTGAACGCACTCGCGAAGGCAACGACTTCTATCATGAAATGTCGGATGCCAAGGTGGTGAATCAGGAAAACCTGGGTGAGTCCAAAGTGGCCATGGTGTATGGTCAGATGAATGAACCTCCAGGCAACCGTTTGCGTGTGGCTTTGACGGGCTTGACGATTGCCGAATCTTTCCGCGATGAAGGCCGGGATGTGCTCTTTTTCGTGGACAATATTTATCGTTATACGCTGGCTGGTACGGAAGTGTCGGCGCTGTTGGGTCGCATGCCTTCCGCCGTGGGTTATCAGCCGACGCTGGCTGAGGAAATGGGCCGTCTCCAAGAGCGTATTACCTCGACCAAAGTGGGGTCGATCACATCGATTCAAGCTGTGTACGTTCCTGCCGACGACTTGACCGACCCTTCCCCTGCAACGACATTTGCGCACTTGGATTCGACAGTGGTGCTCTCGCGTGATATTGCTGCATTGGGTATTTACCCTGCGGTAGATCCGCTTGATTCCACGAGCCGCCAGTTGGATCCGGCCGTGGTAGGCGAGGAGCATTACCAGGTAGCGCGTGCTGTGCAAGGCACATTGCAGCGTTACAAGGAGTTGCGCGACATCATTGCCATTTTGGGGATGGATGAGTTGGCCCCCGAGGACAAATTGGTGGTGGCGCGTGCGCGTAAGATCCAGCGATTCTTGTCGCAACCTTTCCATGTGGCTGAAGTGTTTACTGGTTCGCCTGGTAAGTATGTGCCTTTGGCGGAGACCATTCGTGGCTTCAAGATGATTACGAATGGTGAGGTGGATCACTTGCCTGAACAGGCTTTCTACATGGTAGGTACGATCGACGAAGCCATTGAAAAGGCGAAAAAGATTTAAGGCTTCGCCGCACTGAGCATCAGGCGCAAATGATTTGCGCCTGATGTGTGAGGCATATTGAGGAACAAAAAGCATGGCCCATACCATTCATGTCGATGTGGTGAGTGCTGAGGAGTCCATCTTCTCGGGTGAAGCCAAATTTGTTGCGTTGCCAGGTGAGTCTGGCGAATTGGGGATTTTGCCCCGCCATGTGCCGCTGATTACCCGTATTAAGCCTGGATCCGTTCGCATTGAACTGCCTGACGGCAAAGAAGAGTTTGTGTTCGTCGCTGGTGGAATTTTGGAAGTACAGCCTGATCGAGTGACTGTCTTGTCGGATACGGCGGTTCGTGGTGCGGATTTGGACGAGGAAAAAGCCAACCGGGCCAAACAAGCTGCGGAAGATGCTGTGCGTAATGCCAAGAGCGATCTTGATTTGGCGACGGCGCAGTCGGAGCTGGCTATTTTGGCTGCTCAGTTGGCAGCGTTGAGAAAGTACCGTCAGAAGCGTTGATTTTAGGTGCCACGTGTTCGAAGCTCCCCTCTCCTGGAAAGGAAAGGGGAGCTTTCTGTTCTGCATATTTTCTAATTCATAAGGAAATATAAATCGCCTTTTTCGGCATGTTGCAAAAGAAGTTGTTTTTCTTTTGATCTGGAAAGGATGGGTGTGGCGAAGGGTGGGTAGCTTGTTTTAAGCTTGCGCGCCCTTATCT
The DNA here is from genome assembly GCA_030528485.1 of Comamonadaceae bacterium. Taxonomy (GTDB): domain Bacteria; phylum Pseudomonadota; class Gammaproteobacteria; order Burkholderiales; family Burkholderiaceae_C; genus Lampropedia. The sequence continues at coordinate 29,690 of JAUMYU010000006.1, read as the reverse complement.
TTCGGGATGTATGCAGATGGGCCTTTGAGCAGGCTCGAGGAGGCTATTGCTAACAAGTCAAATGCCTCGGGGTGAATCGGATTTATACGTATTGATTGGAGAGAACAGATGTACGTGCCAAACCAAAACTTGGGGTTGATCCCTACGGTGATTGAGCAATCGGGCCGTGGCGAGCGGGCTTTCGATATTTATTCCCGTTTGTTGAAAGAGCGTGTTGTTTTCCTCGTTGGTGAAGTGAACGATCACACGGCAAATATTGTTGTGGCGCAGCTTTTATTTCTTGAAAGCGAAAACCCTGATAAAGATATTTCGCTTTATATCAATTCACCTGGTGGCAGTGTGACTGCAGGGATGTCGATTTTCGATACGATGCAATTTATTAAGCCCGATGTGTCGACAATGTGCTTGGGTTTTGCAGCCAGCATGGGAGCTTTCCTTTTGGCAGCAGGCGCTAAAGGCAAACGCTATTCTTTACCTAATTCCAAAATCATGATCCACCAGGTTTTAGGTGGAGCTAGGGGTCAGGCAACGGATATTGAAATTCACGCACGAGACATTCTGCGAACTAAGGAGCAGATGAATCGTATTTTGGCCGAACGAACAGGACAGCCTTATGAAAAGATTGTCCATGATACAGAGCGTGATTACTTTATGACGGCACAAGAAGCGAAAGACTACGGTTTAGTGGATGAGGTAGTGGAAAAGCGCAGTTAATTTTCAATTGAAAACCCCTATCCCTGCTTGCAAGGATAGGGGTTTTTTAATGATTTAAAATGGAGCAGATTTGTCTCAACGATCAAAACGTGGATCGAAATTGGCTTGGATTTCATCTTCAGTCGGCGGCTTTTGGGCATGAAGATGCTGATGAATATCTCGAATCAGCGTTTCACAGCCCTCTCGTGCCAGAGCTGATATTTCATAAATGGGGCCTTTCCATTTCAAGCCTTTGATCATCTTTTGGCGGATTTCTGCACGGCTGGCAGGATCAAGCATGTCGATTTTGTTGAGCACAAGCCAGCGCGGTTTTTGATGGAGCGCTTCATCGTATTTTCGTAATTCTTCAATGATGGCTTTGGCTTGGGAAACGGGATCTACGCTGTCATCGAATGGGGCGACGTCGATGATGTGCAGTAATAAGCCAGTGCGTTGCAAATGGCGCAGAAATTGATGCCCGAGACCGGCGCCTTCGGATGCGCCTTCGATAAGGCCGGGAATGTCGGCGACAACAAAGCTTTGTTCTGGGCCGACACGGACGACGCCGAGGTTGGGATGTAGCGTCGTGAATGGATAGTCGGCGACTTTGGGACGGGCATTAGAGACGGCAGCGATAAATGTGGATTTCCCCGCATTTGGCATGCCCAGCAGGCCGACATCGGCAAGCACTTTGAGTTCGAGCTTGAGGCTTTTGCGCTCACCGGGTCGCCCCATGGTTTTTTGGCGAGGTGCGCGATTGGTGGAGCTTTTGTAATGCATGTTGCCAAAGCCGCCGTCACCGCCCTTGGCCAGGATTTTGCGTTCGCCTGGAGTGAGCAGTTCCATCAAAACTTCGCCTGTTTCGGCGTCGCTGATGATGGTGCCTACCGGCATGCGCAGGAGCAAGTCGTCTCCGGCGGCGCCAAACATGTCTGAACCCATGCCGTGCTGCCCGCGTTTGGCCTCGTGGCGGCGAGCGTAGCGGAAATCGATCAAGGTATTGAGGTTGGTGTCGGCTACGACATAGATGTGGCCGCCTCGGCCGCCGTCGCCGCCATCCGGGCCTCCGAATTCTTTAAATTTCTCGTGCCGGAAGGAAGAGCAGCCGTTGCCGCCGTCGCCCGCGGCGACGTCGATGAATGCTTCGTCAACGAATTTCATTAGGTGCCTGGAAATATGTGCGGGTGCCGGGGATGGCACGGTTTCAAAAACAAAGCCCCGCGTTGAGGCGGGGCTTGGACGGTATTGCCTGACAGGGAATCAGGCCACGGGGGAGATTTCCACCGTGTGTTTGTTCAAAGCGCCCTTGTGGCGAAACACCACGTGGCCGTCCACCAGTGCAAACAGGGTGTGGTCTTTACCCACGCCGACATTGGTGCCAGCGTGCACGCGCGTGCCGCGTTGGCGCACGATGATGGAGCCAGCGCTGACCAATTCACCGCCGTAGGCTTTCACGCCCAGCATTTTGGGCTTGGAATCACGCCCGTTGCGCGTAGAGCCGCCGCCTTTTTTCTGTGCCATTTGAAATCCTTTCGTGCTGCTTTTGTGCTACTTCAGGCAGCGATATCGCCAATTTGCAGCTCGGTGTAGCGCTGGCGATGACCTTGATGTTTCTGATAGTGCTTGCGACGGCGCAGCTTGAAGATGCGCACTTTGTCGTGCTTGCCTTGCGAAACGACTGTTGCCTTGACGCTGGCACCGGAAACCAAAGGCGCGCCGATTTTCAGATCTGCGCCGCTACCAATAGCGAGCACCTGATCGAGCACGATTTCCTGGCCCACGTCCGCAGCAATCTGTTCTACCTTGATTTTGTCGCCAGCGGCCACGCGATATTGCTTGCCACCGGTTTTTATGACTGCGTACATGAAATTCACCTATTGTTGAGAAAAGCCCCAAGTCCCTGTGTGCAGACCTGTTGCAGTGGGCTAACGAGACACGCCCGTTGCCGATTCAGAGAGTACCAGCAAAAGCGAACCGCGCATTCTAGTGAAATACTGCCTGGATGGGAAGGCCCCGCAGACTACTTGTTGAAGCGTTTGTATCGTGCTCGGACAGGCCCGCTTAGAATCGTCCGTTTACCCGCTTGATTGGCTATGTCGCATATTCAGGTTGGCGTGGTGATGGGTTCCAGCAGCGATTGGGACACCATGCAGCACGCGGTTTCGATTCTTCAGGAGTTTTCCATTGCGCATGAGGCGCGCGTGGTGTCGGCCCATCGCATGCCCGACGACATGTTTGCTTATGCGGAAAGTGCTGCACAACGCGGGTTGCAAGCCATTATTGCGGGCGCTGGCGGCGCGGCGCATTTGCCCGGGATGTTGGCAGCCAAGACCGTTGTGCCCGTCCTGGGGGTGCCAGTGGCAAGCCGCCATTTGCAGGGGGTGGATTCTTTGCACAGCATTGTGCAAATGCCCAAGGGTGTGCCTGTGGCGACATTTGCTATTGGTGCAGCGGGGGCTGCCAACGCTGCGCTGTTTGCCGTGGCCATGTTGGCGCGTGGCGATGCGCAACTGACCCAGGCGCTGCAAACCTGGCGTGTCAAGCAAACACAGGCTGCGCGGGAAATGCAGCTGCCCCCGGCTTGATGGGCCTTTGAACAGGTTTTTAAAGGCCCATTGATGTTTTGCAATGCGGCAAGCCATCCCAATCCGCTGCATTGCCCGCTGTGCCGAGACTGTGAACCAGGCTCCCCTGGCATGGCTTTTTATCCATTGAGATTTTCTGTGTATCCGTATGAGTGAGCTGTTCTCCACCCAGTCGCAGGCGGTGATGCCTGGCGCACTTATTCTGCCGGGAGCCACGTTGGGCGTGATGGGCGGGGGGCAACTAGGGCGCATGTTTGTGCATGCGGCGCAGGCGTTGGGCTACCACACCGTGGTGCTCGACCCTCAACCAGATGGCCCAGCCGCTCAGGCCAGTGATCGCCAATTGGTATGCAGCTACAGCGATGCGCAAGGCTTGGCCGAAATGGCGCGTGCGGCGCAGGCGGTGACGACGGAGTTTGAAAACGTTCCCGCACAAGCCCTGACTGCACTGAGCCAAATCAGCCGCGTGGCGCCGCCCGCTGTGGCGGTGGCCATTGCACAAGACCGGGCGGCGGAAAAAGTGCATTTCCAGCATCACGGCGTACCCGTGGCGCCGTTTGCGGTGATTGATTCAGCACAAAGCCTGAGCGCGGCGGCAACCGCCGGCTTGTTCCCCGGTATTCTGAAAACCGCGCGGCTGGGCTACGACGGCAAAGGGCAGGTGACGGTCGAAAGCCCGGCGCAATTGGCGCAGGCGTGGCAAGAGCTGGGTGGCGTGCCGTGTGTGCTGGAAAAGCGCCTGGCTTTGGACTATGAAATTTCCGTCATTCTGGCGCGTGGTCGCGATGGCGCGATGGTGCATCTGCCCGTGCAGCGCAATGTGCATCGCGGCGGTGTGTTGGCGACGACGCTGGTGCTGCCGGGCAGCGTCCATGCGGCCGTGCAGGAGCAAGCCATTCTCGCTGCCGAGCGCATTGCGGTGGCGACCGAATACGTGGGCGTGCTCTGCGTGGAATTTTTCGTGCTGGAAGATGGCCGCATCGTCGCCAACGAAATGGCGCCGCGCCCGCATAACAGCGGGCACTACAGCATTGATGCCTGTGATGTGTCCCAATTCGAGCTGCAAGTGCGCACGCTGGCGGGTTTGCCGTTGGTCGAGCCGTGCCAGCACAGTCCAGCGGTCATGCTGAATTTGCTGGGCGACCTGTGGTTCCGCGCTGGCGGGGACGAGGCGGTGGAGCCTGATTGGGCAGGCATTCTGGCTCAGCCCGGCGTGCACCTGCATTTGTATGGCAAGCGCAGCGCGCGGCGCGGGCGCAAGATGGGGCACGTCACCATCACGGCGCGCACGGCCGAGGCTGCGCTGAAAACCGCCAACCGTGTGGCCGCGCATCTGGGGCTGCCGTCCGATGTGGCATTGCCTTAGAGTCCGTTCAAAATCTTTGCACGGCGGTCAAGAGAGCGGATTTGGGCGCTCTGCTGCGCCCGCAAAGCCTATCCCAAACCGCTTCTTGCCCACTCGCACCGAGATTTTGAACAGACTCTTAGGGGGTGTTGATTAGCCCCATCCCATCTCAACCAAGCGTTTTCAAGCGTCGTCGCCATGATTGTTCAGCCCAACGAAGCAGGCCTGGCCCAAGCGTTGCATGTGTTGCAGCAAGGGCAGGTGATTGGTTTGCCGACCGAGACGGTGTACGGTCTGGCGGCCGATGCAGAGCAAGATGCGGCCGTGGCGCGGATTTACGCCCGCAAGGGCCGCCCGCGCAGCCACCCCTTGATCGTGCATGTTCACGATGCGCAGGTGGCGCAGCATTTCGCCGCAGAACTGCCCGATTTCGCCCGCGCCTTGATGCAGGCCTTCTGGCCCGGCCCGCTCACCCTCATCGTGCCGCGCCGCGCCGGGGTGGCCGAAGCTGCGGCGGCCGGCCATGCCACGGTGGGGCTGCGCAGCCCGTCCCATCCCGTGGCCCGGCGCGTTTTGCAGCTTGGTTTGACCGCCGAGCCGCCCGTGCGCGGCATTGCTGCGCCTAGCGCCAACCGCTTTGGCCGCGTCAGCCCCACCCGCGCCAGCCATGTGCAGGAGGAATTGGGCGCCGATCTCCCCGTGCTGGATGGCGGCGATTGCGATGTGGGGATCGAGTCCACCATCGTCGATTGCAGCCGCGGACGGCCGGTGGTGTTAAGGCCGGGCCATATCACGGCCGAGCAAATTGCCCAGGCCACGGGCTTGCCCGTTGCCGGGCTGGAGGATGAGGGGCAAGCCGCCGATGTGCCGCAAGCGCCAGGCACGCTGACGGCGCATTACGCGCCCCAGGCCAAAGTACGCCTCATGGATGCAGAGGCCATCCAGACCGCCTTGCATGTGCTGGGCGCGCAGGGGCGAGATTTGGCCGTGTATGCCCGCACGCCCGTGCGCAGCGCGTCGCCGCAAGTCACCGTGCAGCGCATGCCCGCCACGGCACAGGCCACGGCGCAAGAGCTGTTTCGCGTCCTGCGGGATTTCGATGCGCAAGGGGTCAAGCTGATTTGGGTGGAAACACCCCCGCCAACGGCCGAGTGGGATGGCGTGCGCGACCGTCTGGCGCGCGCAGCGGCATCGGCTTAAAAATTTACAATTCAAAAGAAATGTGTAAAAACGCCTATGGCAATATCAGATTGCCATAGGCGTTTTTGATTGATTTGTTTGAATTGGAATTCAATGGTTGGGGCCGGTCCAGGGATTGTTGCCAGGCGTGGCATGGTGCGCGGCGTTTTCGGCCTGTGATTTTTGCAGTTCGGCTTCCGAGATGAACTCGAACATGCTGACCACCTTGACCACGCCGCTGACGTTGCGGGCGATCTCCACGCTGGCCTGGGCCTCGGGCGGTGTGACCAAGCCTTGCAGATAAACCACGCTGCGCTCGGTCGTGACCTTGATGGATTTGGCGGGCAGGCGGCCATCGGCCAGGATTTGGCTGCGCACTTTGCTGGTGATCCACGTATCGTTGGATCGCTCGGAAAGGCTGGAAGGCGGCATCACCTGCAACTCGTTGAAGACCGCCCGCACGTTCTCCACCCCCTGCGCCAATTGCGTGGCGTGCTGGCGCGCGGCCTCGCTGGCAACCTCGCCAGTCAACAGCACCTGGCGGTTGTAGCTATCGGCGTTGACATGGGCTTCGGGGCCAAGCTGGCCGTTGAGGGCCGAGAGCGTTTTCAGCGCAATGGCCTCATCTTCAAGCTGCGTGCCAGCCGTGCGGCGATCCGCCGCGACCGAGGCCGCCACCACCGCGCCGCCAATGACCAAAGGGGCGCAGGCGCTCAAGCCCAGGCTCGCCGCCAGCGCCAGACAAAGCGTGCCAATCGTGTTGCGGGAAAAAGTGTGCATAGCCATTCTCGAAAGTCGCGAAAAAAAGAGGGAGCGGTTGCAACCAGCCTCAGCCCGATCTGCGCTGCGCCACCCCGGAAGCGCCCTAACATACCACCATCCACGCATCCCCTGTCGCGCCCGCCCCTGTCCGGCTGCACTTGCAGTGGCTGCTCAGGCTCAGGCGCAGGGCGCTCTTGAATCCATCCCCACTGACGATTGAAGTTTCGTATGGCAACCACTTCCCGCAAAGGCATCATCCTCGCAGGCGGCTCCGGCACGCGGCTGCACCCGGCCACGCTGGCCTTGAGCAAGCAGCTTTTGCCGGTGTACGACAAGCCCATGATTTACTACCCGCTCACGACCCTGATGCTGGCGGGCATGCGTGAAATCCTCATCATCAGCACGCCGCTGGATTTGCCGCGCTTTCAGAGTCTGCTGGGCGATGGAAGCCAGTGGGGCCTGAGCCTGCATTACGCCCAGCAGCCCTCGCCCGATGGGCTGGCGCAGGCTTTCCTTATTGGCGAACGCTTTTTGGCCGGTGGCGCCAGCGCGCTGGTGCTGGGCGACAACATTTTTTATGGCCATGACCTGCCCCAGCAATTGCGCGCCGCCGATGCGCGCACGCAAGGCGCCACGGTGTTTGCCTACCACGTGCACGATCCGCAGCGCTACGGCGTGGCCGAGTTCGATGCGCAGGGCAAGGTGCTCTCGCTGGAGGAAAAGCCCGCCCAGCCCAAATCCAGCTACGCCGTCACCGGGCTGTATTTCTACGACGCGCAAGTGGTGGATCTGGCGCGCACGCTCAAACCTTCGCCGCGCGGCGAGCTGGAAATCACCGATCTCAACCGCCTGTACCTGGAGCAAGCCAGCTTGCACGTGGAGCTGATGGGGCGCGGCTTTGCCTGGCTGGATACGGGCACGCATGAGAGCCTGCTGCAAGCCTCGCAATTCATCGCCACCCTGGAGCAGCGCCAGGGCCTGAAGATCGCCTGCCCGGAAGAAATCGCCTGGCGCGCGGGCTGGATTGACGATGCGCAGCTCCTGCAACTGGCCGCCCCTTTGCGCAAAAGCGGCTATGGCGCATATCTGGAGCAGTTGGTGGCGCAGCCGGGCAAAATGCTGGCTTGACAGATGTTATTATTATCAATCAAAAGGAAATAAAATATCCTATTTTAGGCTTGATGGATAATACTTTGTTTTTCCTTTGATTGAAATTGCTCCCCTGCGTTCGAGGGAGCATGCAAAACGGCGCACCAGACATGCCTGATGCGCCGTTTTTTGGCTTTTTGTTTTGCGCTGCTGGGCGTGCAAATCAGAAATGCATCTCCACGCTGGCGCCCACGGCCCAGGAGCGATCGCGCTCCAGATGGGTCTTGTCCTTGGGCCAGAAGTGCCCCAGGCTGACCTTGCCAAACAGCCAGTCCTTGTAGATAGGCTGTCGCCACGAGGCCCGGGCGCCGTAATTGGAAATATCCACCGAGCCGGTGCGCCCTTGCACCAAGGCTTCTATGCTGGCAGTGCGCAGGCGCGGAAGCGCCTTGATCAGGCCCACCGAGCTTTGCCACTCCAGCCCGTCGCTGCGGCGCGTGATGGTGCCCACCGTGCTCCAGCGCGCCAGCAGCGTGGGCGAGAGGGTGTGCTCGTAATCGACTACCGTGGTGGAGCCCAGGCTGTCGCGCGAGGACCAAAACAGGCTTTCGCGCAGGAAGATCGTATCGCGCGGCGACAGCGCCCATTGCGCCTTGTAGCGCACCTGGGCGTAGGGCTTGAGGCCGCCGCGAAAGCCCAGGCGGAAGTCCACATCGTCCATGAAGGCGTAGCCCAAGCCGGCGAAGAAGGATTGATCCTCCTTGCGGTCTTCGCGCAACAGCAACTGTTCACGCGAAAAATGCTCGGGCTGGTCGGTCACCACTTCGCGCTTGTTGTCTTGCCCCACGAAAGCGTAGGCCCTGTTTTGCAGGTTGGGCAAATCGGCGTGCAGGCGGAATTTGACGTTGGCCTTGAAGCCGTCGTGCTGCTCCCACAGGGTGTTCACACGCACAAAGCCGGAGACTTTGCCGTGTGCATCAAAAGGCTTGTTGCCAAACCAGCCATCAACGGAGCTGGCCAGCCAGTGCGAGGCGCCGTAGGTGTAATGGCGCGTTTTTTCCAGCCAGGCGATGTCGTCACTGCCCTGTGCGGCTGGCGCCGCTGGCGTGGTGTGTGCGGGGGCCGATGTTTGCGCCTGCGCCGCGCCGGCGGCGAGTGCGGTGGCCAGGCACGCGGGCAGCGCCAGCGCCCATGCGCGGGCGGGCAGGCGCAAAGCGAAGGGGGCGAGAGGATGCAAAGCCATGGGGTGAATCCAAAAAGAAGTGAAAACCAGCCGCAGCAGGCCCGCCTGGGCCGTCAGGCCGTGCAGCTATTGGGGCGGCGCGCGGCAGTGTAGGGCGGGTGCGCCGCGTGTTATGCCCGTGGCGCAGCGGGTGCGGGTTGCCCGGGTTGATCGGGGTGCGTGACCGGCGGCGCGTCGCCATCGGGGGCATTGTGCATGGCTTCGGGCACCCAACTGCGCAACAACTGTGCGGCGGCGGCCACGCCTTGCTTTTTCAGGGCGGAGAACAATTGCACCTGGCCCCCGCCTGCGTTCAGCCGCATGATTTGCAGCGCCTTGTTCTGCTCGGCGCGGTTGAGCTTGTCGGCCTTGGTCAGCAGCACCAGAAAGCGCAGCCCCTGCTCCACGCGCGGGCGCATCATCTCCAGCAGCGCCTCATCCAGCGGCGTCAGCCCCAGGCGCGCATCGCACAGCAACACCACGCCGCACAGGTTTGCGCGGCTGAGCAGGTAATTGGCCATCACGCGCTGCCAGCGCAGCTTGTCTTTTTGCGGCACGGCGGCGTAGCCGTAGCCGGGTAAATCGGCCAGCACAGCCTGCGGCTGCTCTTTGGGGCCGAGCGCAAACAAATTGATGTGCTGCGTGCGCCCCGGCGTGCGCGAGGCATAGGCCAGTTGGCGCTGCTGCGCCAAGGTGTTGATGCAGGTGGATTTGCCCGCGTTGGAGCGGCCAACGAAGGCGATTTCCGGCAGCGCCAGCGCGGGCAATTGGTCGAGCTGGGCGGCGGTGGTCAAAAAGCGCGCGGTGTGCCACCAGGCCAGCGCTTGCTTGCCAGCATCGTCGGGCACAGCAGAGCGGGGCGGTTGGGGTGAGGTCATGAAGGATGCAAGAGAAAAGAATGCGAAAGGAGCGGCGATTGTGCAATGCCCTGGCGTGTGCCGCGCCATGCCTGCGTGCCCAGGGCGTGCGGCGCGGTGATGGATGTTGTAGTGGGCGCTGTAACGGGTGTTGTGCCAGGGGTGTCGCTTGCCAATCCGGTTATGTTAAATCAAAGGAAAATGAATGCATTTACCATCATGCCAAAACAAGGCAATTTTGTTGCCTATTGATATATAATAGAAGGTGTTTTTTCGACCAAATGCAAACCATGCCGTTGCCAGAGCTGGCCGGAGATTGTCCGAAAGGCATGGCATGCATGGGCCGCCAAGCCGGGCCAAAAGTCTGGCCCAAAAACAGGCCCCCGCCGCATCTGCCTGGCAGCAGGGCGGCGGGGGCCAAGGGGGTAGCGAAGGGCGTGATCGGGAAAGGCCTGGCGCTTGTGGCCAAGCGCCCCTGGGCAAGCCCTGCGCGTGCGCGCCGGTCAAATTGCCGGATAAAGCGCCAGTCAAAGCGCCGTTTATATGCGCTCGAAAATCGCCGCAATGCCCTGGCCGCCGCCGATGCACATGGTCACCAGCGCGTAGCGGCCCTGGATGCGTTGCAGTTCGTACAGGGCCTTGACGGTGATGAGCGCGCCCGTGGCGCCAATGGGGTGGCCCAGCGAAATGCCGCTGCCGTTGGGGTTGACCTTGGCCGGGTCGGCGCCCAGCCCTTTGGTGACGGCGCAAGCTTGTGCGGCAAAGGCTTCGTTGGCCTCGATCACGTCGATCTGCTCCAGCGTCAGGCCGGTTTTCCTGAGCACGGCCTGGGTGGCGGGCACGGGGCCGATGCCCATGATTTTGGGCTCCACGCCCGCATGGGCGTAGCCCACCAGGCGCGCCAGGGGCTTGAGGCCGCGCGCCTGGGCCGCGCCCGCTTCCATCAGCACCACGGCGGCGGCGGCGTCGTTGATGCCGCTGGCGTTGGCGGCGGTGACGGTGCCGTTTTCCTTGATGAAGACGGGCTTCATTTTCTGGAAGTCCTCCAGCTTGGCGCCGGGGCGGAAGTGCTCGTCCTTGGCAAAGGCGACTTCGCCTTTTTTCGTCTTGAGCATGACGGGCACGATCTGGCTGTCAAAGCGCCCTTCGGCCCAGGCGCGCTCGGCGCGCTGGTGGCTCTCCAGCGCCAGTGCGTCCTGGTCTTCGCGGCTGATGCCGAATTCCCTGGCGACGTTCTCGGCGGTGACGCCCATGTGGATCTTGTGGAAGGGGTCGTGCAGCGCGCCCACCATCATGTCCACCATTTGCGTGTCGCCCATGCGCGCGCCCCAGCGGGTGTTGAGGCTGGCGTAGGGCGCGCGGCTCATGCCCTCGGCGCCCGCGCCAATGGCTACGTCCGCATCGCCGAGCAAAATGCTCTGGCTGGCCGAGACGATGGCTTGCAGGCCCGAGCCGCACAGGCGGTTGACGTTGAAGGCGGGCGTCTCGATCGGGCAGCCGCCGTCGATGGCGGCCACGCGCGAGAGGTACATGTCGCGCGGCTCGGTGTTGACCACATGGCCAAAGACCACATGGCCCACATCCTTGCCCTCCAGTTGAGCGCGCGCCAGCGATTCCTTGACGACCAGCGCCCCCAGCGCCGTGGGCGGCGTGTCCTTGAGGCTGCCTCCATACGTGCCAATGGCGGTGCGAACGGCACTGACGACGACGACTTCTCTTGTCATGTGATTTCCTCTTGTTGCAGTGGTGAAAATGGCGCGCCTTGCCACGGCGGGCAAAACACAACCGGGAAAGCGCGCCAGTGTGCATGCAAACAGGCGGCGCGGATATTGGGTGTTACGCTCGGTTGCGGCGGGCCCTGCATGCGGGGCTGTTTTGTATTTTACAAATCGATAGGAAAAGTAGTTTGATATGTATCATGCCTAAATATAGTTATTTTGTTTCCTTTGATTTGTAATTTTGAGCGTGGCGCCAGGTTCTCCGACCGCCCCATGGCATCCGCCGCATGACCCCCTGCCGCATGACTCCCGCCATCCGCAAAGCCCTCGACAAGCTCGGCCTGCACCGCGACATCGATCTGGTGCTGCACCTGCCCCTGCGCTATGAGGACGAAACCCGCGTCGTCCCCATTGCCCAGGCGCGCGAAGGGCGCAGCGTGCTGATCGAGGCCACCGTCACCCATTGCGAAGTGCAATTGCACCCGCGCCGCCAGCTCGTGGCCGTGGTGGAAGATGCCAGCGGCAGTTGCCAACTGCGCTTTTTGCACTTCTACCCCTCGCAGCAAAAAAGCCTGGCGCCCGGCAAGCGCCTGCGGCTGTATGGCGAAATGCGCGGCGGCTTCTGGGGCCGCGAAATGGTGCATCCCCAACTGCGCAAGGCCGATGCGCCCCTGCCCGCCGCCCTCACCCCCGTCTATCCCGTCAGCAAGGGCCTGCCCCAAGCCTATCTGCGGCGCATGATCGTCACCGCCTTGCAACGCATCGCCCTGCCCGACACCCTGCCCGCCGCCCTGTTCGAGCGCATTGGCCCGCCGCCCCTGCCCAAAGGCGCGCCAAGGGCTGAAGCCCAGAGTGGGGCGGCCAGCCCCTGGTGGCCGCTGGCGCAAACCCTGCGCTTTCTCCATCACCCCGCGCCCGATGTGCCCCTGCACACCCTGCAAGACCACAGCCACCCCGCCTGGCAGCGCCTGAAGGTGGAAGAACTGCTGGCCCAGCAACTCTCGCAATACCGCGTGCGCCAACTGCGCCAGCGCCTGCGCGCGCCCGTGCTGCGGGCCGGGCAGGTTGCTGGCCATGACGCCGGTTCAGCCCTGCCCCTGCACGAGCAACTGCTGGCCCGCATCCCCTTTGCGCTCACCCGCGCCCAGCGCCGCGTGGTGGGCGAAATCCTGGCCGACATCGCCCGCCCTATCCCCATGCACCGCCTGCTGCAAGGCGACGTCGGCTCGGGCAAAACCATCGTCGCCGCCCTGGCCGCCTGCGCCTGCATCGACGCGGGCTGGCAATGCGCCCTCATGGCCCCCACCGAAATCCTGGCCGAGCAACACCTGCGCAAACTCTCCGACTGGCTCGATCCCCTGCTGCAAGCGCGCGGCCAGCACGTCGCCTGGCTGGCGGGCGCGCAGAAAAAAAAAGAGCGCCAGGCCACGCTGGACGCCATCGCATCCGGCCAGGCCGCGCTCGTTGTCGGCACCCACGCCGTCATCCAGGAACACGTGCGCTTTGCCCGGCTGGGGCTGGCGCTCATCGATGAACAACACCGCTTTGGCGTCGAACAACGCCTGAGCTTGCGCAACCGCCAGGGCGACGGGGCCGCCGCCGCTCCAGCCCATCTCACCCAGCCCGCCCAGCCGGGCGAGGCAGCCTCCGCCTCCGCGCCGGAGCCGCACATGCTCATGATGAGCGCCACCCCCATCCCGCGCACCCTGGCCATGAGCTACTACGCCGATCTGGACGTCTCCACCATCGACGAACTCCCCCCCGGCCGCACACCCGTCGATACCCGCCTCATCGCCGACGCCCGGCGCGACGAACTCATCGCACGCCTGGCCCATCAAATCGCCCAGGGCCGGCAAGCCTATTGGGTTTGCCCCCTCATCGAAGAAAGCGAGGCGCTGGACCTCTCCAACGCCACCGCCACCTACGAAGAACTATGCGCCGCCATGCCCCAGGCCCGCATCGGCCTGCTGCATTCGCGTATGCCGCAGGCGGAAAAACACCGCGTCATGGCGCAATTTGCCGCCGGGGACATGGGCCTGCTTGTCGCCACCACCGTCATCGAAGTCGGCGTGGACGTGCCCAACGCCTCCCTCATGGTCGTCGAACACGCCGAGCGATTTGGCCTCTCGCAACTGCACCAACTGCGCGGCCGCGTCGGCCGCGGCACGGCGCAATCGGCCTGCATCCTGCTCTACACCCCCGGCGAAACCGGCCGTCTGGGCGACATCGCCAAAGAACGCCTGCGCGCCATGGCCCAAACCAACGACGGCTTTGAAATCGCCCGCCGCGACCTCGAAATCCGCGGCCCCGGCGAATTCCTCGGCGCTCGCCAATCCGGCGCCGCCCTGCTGCGCTTTGCCGACCTAGAGGCCGATCAACCCCTACTCGAATGGGCCCGCACCGCCGCCCCCATCATGCTGCGCGAATACCCCCAGCAGGCCGAAGAACACATGCGGCGCTGGCTGGGGGTGCGGTGGGAGTTTTTGAAGGCGTGAAAAATTAAGCCGCATCGCATTACTGCGGAATGGCGATGTATAAAACCTCACCCGTGCGTCCATCCACAAAGGCCGCAGCCACATCTGGCGAGCGGGACAACAGCGGAAGGTGCAGCACATCCTTTCTTGTCAGCCCTTTTTTTTGGATGAGTGCATCCAATTTTTCTAAATCCTTTTTTGCCAAGTTGGCAACAACTTCATCCATGGGTTTTCCCATGAGTAGCACAGAGTTTTTCGCATCTGCATAAGGCCGCCACATATCGGCGCGGTAGGCGAGTGGAAAACCGCTCAGCTCCTGAAAAAGCACATCCAATCGCTCCTCCGGCTGCATAGGACGCAAGGAAAGATATTCGGGGCCTACGACCGGAAGCTTGCGAAATTGCTCAGGTGATTGCTGCAAAAATTCTGGCAAAAGATCAGCCCCATAAACAACCCTGAAACGCTGATGCTCGAAAACTACATATACAGGCCGTGCCTGGTAGGCAACCGTCATTCCATATGCAAGGGCCGCAAGCTGGACGGTGCCAATAATGGCCAAGTCACGCACCAACTCACGCCGAGGCTTTCGAATATTGAAAATGACTAGTGTTAGGAGTGGCCCGAGTACCAGATCAATGCCCAGCAACATCAGGAAAAGGGTAATGCCGCCCGAAAGTTGATGATGCGGCGCTGGATACCAAAGCCAAAAAACCAGCGCAAAAACGACCAGCGCCGTAGCTGCGCTAATGAGCAGGTGAATGAAAGCTGCCTTAACTCGGGGAGATATTTTTCTATAATGAATGGTGTTAAGAGTATCGTTTGGCATTTTTGGATAAATTTATTCCGGCTTATTGGCATGAGCTGGGTTTAATGTTTGCGTTTACGTTGCTGGTGCATTGAAAATCAACCATAGTGTATTGACCGGAAGAAACTTGCAGCATTTTTTTTGCCGTTAGCCTCACAAATCGACCACGTAAATGCTTATTAATACCCTCGTTTTTAAAGGTGCCCTCAATGACACAATCATCTGTATTTGCCCCCGCCTTCGTTTCTACCTTCTCCAGCACCTTGGTTGTGTATGCTGAAGGCGGCTTGATGCTGCCTGCACCACTGGGGGCGCTGACCGGGCAGGCGCCATACGTGCCAACATAACTCAACATATCGGTTTTCAAACCTGCCGCACTGCCTAAAGCATCTGCGAACTGAGCGCGGCCTATGTAATTCTGGTAGGCAGGCAAAGCCAAACTGCTCAACAAGCCGATGATGGCAACGACCATCAACAACTCAATCAAGGTGAATCCAGCTGATGCATGGTTTTTCATTGAGGCCAACCAACATAAAAGTAAGGCCCGCATCGCGGGCCCAGATTAAGGTTTATTCAACCAAAATCCACATTACAGAGCATTCTGGCATGCAACGGGAGTTACCTCGTTCGCGGCGTCCGTAGCGCAAATCCAGTCAATGGTGCCAGCTTGGGTTGCAGCTGTACCCAACATACCCACACCAGTCAACTTAACTTTCTTGCTGAAAAGCTTCTTGTTGACACCCGTGTTCTTGAACTCGGCCGTGATTGCGCAGTCGTCAGCCTGCGTACCCGCACCCGTAGTCACTTTTGTCAAGTACTTGGTCGCATAGCCAGTGTCTTGCTTAATAGTGCCGACAGCCCCAGCGCTATTGTCAGGGCACGAGCCTTTTTGACCAGCATAGTCAGCCACGTCCGTCTTCAAGCCGCCAGCGACCGTCAGCGATTCAGAGAATTGGGCGCGACCCGTGTAGTCTTGATAAGCAGGCAGAGCCACAGCAGCCAGAATACCGATAATTGCCACCACGATCATCAGTTCGATCAGGGTGAAACCTTTTTGCAGAGTTGCTTTCATGTCTTTACTCCTTGGTTGGGAATGGTTGAAAAATAAACTTACCTTCAGTTATTGAACCCCTCGTTCAACGCCTATGAAGAATGCAAGGGGCGTGCCAGGCCGCAATGTGTACATAAATGTCAATGAAAGTAGCGGGTGGGCAGGTTTTGTGACATTGCGCGCCGATTTTTGGCCAGATGAGGCGCAGAAGTTGGCCAATCCGGGTGCCAATTTTTGGCAGGATGCAAAAAATTGGACGTTTCGGCGCGGCAGACAGGCGTGAAGGGTGGCGGGCTGGGTCTGGGGGTATTTGCGCTTTGTATGATTGTCGGCTTTACGGCTGCTGGATCGGCCCCTCTACGTTGGCCGCTTGTGGTCGTTTGGCGTTGCGGGCTGTGCCAGTTCGGTCGCTTGCGCGGGGTGGGGGGCTTTCCTCCTTTTTGTGGCGGATAGAAAGCGTCACAATCCCCGGGGCGCTGCGTGTGTTGGCCGGGAAAGCGGTTTCGTACTTATATATGGATAGAGGGCGCTTGGCCAAGGATGGGTTGCAAGTGCTCCTTGTTCTCTCCCCACAGGAAAAATGCATATGACAAACGAAGAAATTCTTGCCCAGTACGGCCCTCGCGAGTCGATGGAGTACGACGTGGTGATCGTCGGCGCGGGGCCGGCGGGGTTGGCGACGGCGATTCGCCTCAAGCAGTTGGCGGCCGAGAAAGAACAAGACATCAGCGTGATGGTGCTGGAGAAGGGCTCGGAGCCGGGCGCGCACATTCTCTCGGGTGCGGTGATGGATCCGCGCGCGATAACGGAGCTGATTCCCGACTGGAAGGAAAAGGGCGCGCCGCTGAACCAGCCGGTCAGCGCCGACGAGATTTTGATGTTGAGCGAGACGGGCGCGAAAAAGACGCCTGCGGCGCTGATCCCCAACAATTTCCACAACGAGGGCTGCTATGTCATCAGCCTGGGCAGCGTGGTGCGCTGGCTGGCGGCGCAGGCCGAGGAGCTGGGGGTGGAGATCTTCCCCGGCTTTGCCGCGACCGAGGTGCTGTACGACGAGGGCGGTGCCGTCAAGGGCGTGGCCACGGGCAATATGGGCGTGGGCAAGGATGGCGAGCCGACGGGCGAGTTTCAGTTGGGCATGGAGCTGCACGCCAAGTACACGATTTTTGCCGAGGGCGCGCGCGGCCAGTTGGGCCGCCAGTTGCTGGCGAAGTTCAATTTGCAAGAGGGCAAGGCGCCGCAGAGCTTTGGCATTGGCATCAAGGAGTTGTGGGAAATTCCGCCGGAAAAAGCCAAGCCGGGCCTGGTGGTGCACACGGCGGGCTGGCCGATGGACAAGGAGACGTTTGGCGGCGGCTTTCTCTACCACATGGAGGACAACAAGGTCACGCTGGGCTTTGTGGTGGGGCTGGATTACAAAAACCCCTGGCTTAGCCCGTTCGAGGAGATGCAGCGTTGGAAGACGCACCCGGCCATCCGCCAGCATCTGGAGGGCGGCAAGCGCCTGGGTTATGGCGCGCGCGCGATCAACAACGGCGGCATTCCCAGCCTGCCCAAGACGGTGTTCCCCGGTGGCGCGCTGGTGGGCTGCAATGCGGGTTATCTGAATGCCAGCCGCATCAAGGGCAGCCATGCGGCGATCAAGAGCGGCATGCTGGTGGCCGAAGCCTTGTTCGATGCGCTGGCGGCAGGCCGCGCGCAAGATGAGTTGACGGCTTACCCGGAGGCGTTCGAGAAGAGCTGGCTGTATGAGGAGTTGAAGGCGGCGAGCAATTTCAAGCCCTGGTTCAAGAAGGGGCGCACGATTGGCATGCTGATGACGGGCATCGAACACTGGCTGCTGCCCAAGTTGGGGGTGAAGGTGCCGCCCTGGACGCTGAAGAACCCCGCGCCGGATCACACTTTCCTCAAGCCGGCGGCCGAGTGCGCCAAGATCGACTATCCCAAGCCGGATGGGAAGATCAGCTTCGACCGCCTCTCCAGCGTGTTCATGAGCAACACCAACCACGGCGAGGATCAGCCTGCGCACTTGACGCTCAAGGATGCCAGCGTGCCGGTGCAGGTGAATTTGGCCAAGTTCGGCGGGCCGGAGGCGCGTTACTGCCCGGCCGGTGTGTACGAGTTCGTTGAGGACGAGAGCGAAGGCGGCAAGCAGCGCCTGCAAATCAATGCGCAGAACTGCGTGCATTGCAAGACCTGCGACATCAAGGATCCGACGCAAAACATCGTCTGGGTCGCGCCCGAGGGCGGCGGCGGGCCGAACTACATGGAGATGTGATGGCTTGGCGGCTGCCCAGGCCGCCGGGTTGCTCCCGGTGGCTGTGGGGGGCGCGCGCTGGTGTTGCAAAAGGGCGGCTTGGGCCGCCTTTTTGCGCATCTGGGGGCTGAAGCGCCTGGATTTGGTGAATTTTTATCGATCAATAGGAAAAATAATTGCCTTGTTTTGGCATGATGGGTAATGGTTGCATTTTCCTTTGATGGATAAATCAGGGTTGCGCAGCTTCTCGGCGCTATTCTCAGCTTGATGGGGCCGGGAACACCCGTGGCGGAAACATGCGGTGCGGCCAGGCCAGCAGGCGTTGCAGGCGGGGCCAGTCGAAGCCTGCGCCGGGGTCGTGTTTGCGGCCGGGGGCGATGTCTTCGTGGCCGGCGATGTCCTGAATCGGGTAGTGGGCGGCCAGGGCCTGGCACAACTGGGCCAGCGCGGTGTATTGGGCGTCGCAGAACTGGCCGCCTTCCAGCCCTTCCAGCTCGATGCCGATGGAGTCGTCGTTGCGCGCGCTGCGGCCCGCGTAGAACGAGGCCCCGGCGTGCCAGGCGCGCCTGTCGGTGTGGACGAATTGCACGACGCGGCCATCGCGCCGGATCAGGAAGTGGGCGGAGACTTGCAGGCCGCGTATGCCTTGGTAGTAGGGGTGGGCGTCCCAATCGAGGGTGTTGGTGAACAGGCGCTCGACGGCGTCGCCCTCGAAAACACCGGGCGGCAGGCTGATGGAGTGGATGACGATGAGGTCCACGACGGCGCCTGCCGGCCGGTCGTTGCAGTTGGGTGAGGCGAGCCAGCGCGCGGGGCGGTAGCGGCCGTCGTGCAGCAGGGGGGTGGGGTGATCCGGGGGCATGGATAGGTGTCGAGGTGGTAATTTTATCTATCAATAGGAAATGAAATGACGCTTTTCTGGCATGATGGCATTGGTTTTATTTTTACTTTGATCGATAAAATGCAAGACCCCCGCTGGCTTGGCGCCGGGCGGGGGTTGTGGTGGGTGGCTTGTGGCGCTTGGGTCATTCCCGGGTATCGGGTTCGGTGGGGATGTTCAGCCGCTCGATGCGGTAGCGCATCTGGCGCAGGTTCAGGCCCAGCAGGCTGGCGGCGGCGGTGCGGTTGTAGTTGACGGCTTTGAGGGCGCGGATGAGCACGGCGCGCTCTTGCTCGTCCAGCCAGGCTTGCAGGTCTTTGGGCAAATCGGCCAGGTCGTCGTAGCGGCGGGCGCTGACGGCAATGCTGGCGGTGGATGCGGGCTCAATTGCTGGTGTTTCCGCCGCAGCATGCACATGCTGGGCGGGTGCGACGGTGTCAATTGCGGGAGGGGCGGCCACGACGGGCGCGGTTGCCGGTGGTGTCGCTGGCGGCGGCGGTGTTGGCGCAGGCAGCGCGCTGCTTTGGAATGCAGGCATGGCAAAGCCGGTGTAGGACACGGGCGTGGGCATGCTGAAGGTCGGGGCTGGCGTTGGCGCCGCCGCTGTCGCTATTGCCGCAGCGGGGGAGGTTGGGGGGGGCGGGGCGAAGGCTTCGCCCGTATCCTTGATGTATTCGGCGCGCAACACGCCGTCTTCGCTCAAGGCGACGGCACGGTGCAGCAGGTTTTCCAGCTCGCGCACATTGCCGGGGAAGGGGCGGCGCAGCACGGCGTCCATGAAGGCGGGGTCGGTTTGGAGGGTGTCGAAGGGGCTGTCGCGCGTGAGGCGCTGGAGCAAGGCGGCGATCAGGGCAGGCAGGTCTTCGCGCCGCTCGCGCAGGGGCGGGATGCGCAGCTCGATGACGTTGAGGCGGTAATACAAATCCTGGCGGAAGCGCCCTTCGGCCACTTCCGTGGCCAGATCGCGGTGGGTGGCGCTGACCAAGCGCACATCCACCACTTCTTCTTGCGTGGCGCCCAGCGGGCGCACGCTGCGCTCCTGAATGGCGCGCAGCAGCTTGGTTTGCATGGCCAGGGGCAAATCGCCGATTTCATCAAGAAACAGCGTGCCGCCTTTGGCGGCCTGGAAAAAGCCGCCCCGGTCGTGCGTGGCGCCGGTGTAGGAGCCTTTTTTGGCACCGAAGAATTCGGCTTCCAGCAGGTTTTCGGGGATGGCGCCGCAGTTGACGGCCACCAGCGGCCCGTCGGCGCGCTGGCTGTTGGCGTGCAGGGCGCGCGCGACCAGCTCCTTGCCCGTGCCCGATTCGCCGTGGATGTGCACGGGCGCCATGCTGCGCGCGACTTTGCCGATGCGCTCTTTGACGGCTTGCATCAGGGGCGACTGGCCGACCAGATCGGCCAGCGCGGCAGCGCCTTTGTCGGTTGCTTTGTCGGCGGCAAGTGCGCTATCGGCGCGGCCGGATGGCTGGGCGGTTTTGCGCTGGCCGGGCGCGGGCGTTGCGGCCTGCACGGTGGCTTGTGCGGCGGTTGGGGCTGCTGGCGCAGCGGGCGGCGTTTTGCCTGGCAGCCCTTGAATGGCGGAGGCGACCACGCTGCGCAGTTGCTTGAGTTCAACGGGTTTGCTGAGGTAGTCGAACGCACCAGCGCGCAGGGCTTCGATGGCGTTTTCCGCCGAGCCGTAGGCGGTGACGACGATGCAACGCTCGGGGCGCGAGGCCGCTTGCAGCTCCAGCAGCAGCTCCATGCCCTGGCCGTCGGGCAGGCGCATGTCGGTCAAAACGACGTCGAAGGATCGCTCAAGTTTGGCGCGCGCCTGGGCGACGGTTTCGGCCGATTCGACCTGATAGCCCTCGCGCATGAGGGTGAGTTCGTAGAGCAGGCGCAGATCGGGCTCGTCGTCCACGACCAGGATGGAGGCTTTTTTTTCTGACATGGCGCGATTATCTGCGCGCTGCCGACATTGTTCTGGCCTGCCCGGAAAGCAAGAAAGCCACTCGGATGAGTGGCTTTCTTCGTTAAACTTGGTGCCCAGGAGAGGACTCGAACCTCCACGGAGTTGCCCCCGCTAGCACCTGAAGCTAGTGCGTCTACCAATTCCGCCACCTGGGCACTTCAGGAAAGACGGCATTGTAATACCAAAAAATGGATCTGAATTGAAAAAAAGCTATTTGACGCAAGAAATTGTCGGCACCGTCCAGGGCCGACGCGAAGGACACGGTTTCATCACGCCCGATGATGGCTCCGACGATGTGTATCTCCCCCCGGAAGAAATGCGCCAGTTGGTGCACCGCGACAGGGTGCAGGCGCGCATTGTGCGGCTGGATCGCAAAGGGCGGCCCGAAGGCCGGGTGCTGGATATTCTGGAGCGGCCAACCCGCACCATTGTTGGGCGGCTGCTAAGGGAGCATGGCGTGTGGCTGGTGGCGCCGGAGGATCGGCGCTATGGCCAGGATGTTCTCGTCCCCGATGCGGCGCTGGCCCAGGCGCAGGAGGGGCAAGTGGTGGTGGCGGAATTGACGCAGCCGCCTTCGCTGCACGTACAGCCCGTGGGCCGCATTGCGGAGGTGCTGGGCGATGCGGACGATGCGGGCATGGAGATCGAGATCGCGGTGCGCAAATACGAAGTGCCGCATGTCTTTTCCGAGGCGTGCCAGAAGGCCGCCGCCAAGCTGCCCGCCACGGTGCGCGCGGCCGACAGGCGCGGCCGCATCGATTTGCGCGATGTGCCGCTGGTGACGATTGATGGCGAAGATGCGCGCGATTTCGACGATGCCGTGTATTGCGAGCCAGCCAAAGTCGGGCGCGGCAAGGGTTGGCGCTTGTTGGTGGCCATTGCCGATGTCAGCCATTACGTGCCCTCGGGCGGCGCAATCGATGCCGATGCGTTTGAGCGCGCCACCAGTATTTACTTTCCGCGCCGCGTCATCCCGATGCTGCCGGAGAAGCTCTCCAACGGGCTGTGCTCGCTCAATCCGGGCGTGGATCGCCTGTGCATGGTGTGCGACATGCTGGTGACGGCCAAGGGCGAGGTGCATGCCTATCAGTTCTACCCCGCCGTGATGCACAGCCATGCGCGCATGACGTATGAGCAAGTGGCTGAAATTCTGGAACATCCGCATGCGCCGCTGGCGCGGCAGTACCAGGCGCTGGCGCCGGAGTTCGCGCATTTGCAGGGCGTGTACCAGGCGTTGCTGGCGGGCCGTCAGGCGCGCGGGGCGGTGGATTTCGAGACGGTGGAGACGCAAATCATCAGCGATGAAGAAAGCGGCCGCATCACGCAAATCGTGCCGCGCGAGCGCACCCAGGCGCACCGCTTGATTGAAGAGGCCATGCTGGCTGCCAATGTGTGTACGGCGGATTTTCTGCAAAGCCAGAGCCATCAGGCGCTGTACCGCGTGCATGAAGGGCCAACGCCCGAGCGGCAAAACGTGTTGCGCGCGTACCTGCAGGCGTTGGGATTGGGCTTGAGCATTGGCGACGATCCGCAGCCTGCCGATTTCCAGCGCATTGCCGAGGCCACGAAAGACCGGCCCGATGCCCAGCAAATCCACGCCATGCTGCTGCGCTCCATGCAGCAGGCCATTTACACGCCGCACAACAGCGGCCATTTTGGTCTGGCATATGGGGCGTACACGCATTTCACCAGCCCCATTCGCCGCTACCCCGACTTGCTGGTGCACCGCGTGCTCAAAGCCATGCTTGAAGGTGGCCAATACCATCTGCCCGCCATTCCGGAGGCTGGCGCGGCGACCGAGGCGTTTCGCAAAAAGCTGGCCGCCAAAGTGGCCCCGCCACCGGAGCTGGAGCTGTCAGAGGCGGGCGCGGGCAAGCGGGGGCGCAAAAGCAAAAGCGCGCAGCGCGATCAGCGCGAACTCCAATCCTGGGAAGCGGCGGGCCTGCATTGCAGCGCCAATGAGCGCCGCGCCGATGAGGCCAGCCGCGATGTGCAGGCCTGGCTGAAGTGCCAATACATGCGCGAGCACCTGGGCCAGGTGTTTGCCGGCACGGTGACGGCGGCTACCAACTTTGGCATCTTCGTGACGCTGGACGCGATGTTTGTGGAAGGCCTGGTGCATGTCACCGAGCTGGGCAGCGAATATTTCCGCTGGGACGAGGCTCGCCAGGAGCTGCGCGGCGAGCGCACGGGCGTGCGCTATGCCGTGGGCACGCGCTTGCAGGTACAGGTCAGCCGCGTGGATCTGGATGCGCGCAAGATTGACTTCACGCCCGTGGATGACGAGCGCCCTTGGGAAGGCGCGCGCGCCAGCCGTTCAACTGGCCGTCAATCGGGCGGGGCCGTATCGCAGGCGGCCAACGGCAAAGCGGCCCGCGCCAAGGATGCACATGCCGGGAAAGGTTCCAAGGCAGGGAGTAAGGTTTCTCGCGCCAAAGTCGGTAAGCGCAAAAAGGGAGCTGCATAATCGCGCCCCTTTTTTGGCAACCCTAACAAGGAAAAGCGATGAGCATTATTTGGACGATTCTGATTGGCTTGGTCGTGGGCCTGATTGCAAGGGCGCTCAAGCCCGGCCGCGATGCCCTGGGTTGGGTCATGACGGCGGTGCTGGGCATTGCAGGTTCGTTTTTTGCCAGCTTTGTGGGCCAGCAGCTCAACTTTTACGCGCCGGGCGAGCCGGCTGGCTTTGTCGCTTCGGTGCTGGGCGCCATCGTGCTGCTCATCCTCTGGGGGGCGTTGAGCAAGAACAAGTAAGCTTTGAGCGGCTTTTGACAAGGCCATGAAAAAAGGCAGCGAAAGCTGCCTTTTTTGTTACAAATTACAATTCAAAAAGCAAATAAACACCCTTTTTTTGGCATGTTCCTATTCAAATTGAATTTACTTTGAATTGTAATTTTTGCGATCGGGTTTGCGATCAGACGCCTTGTTTTAGCGAGGCTTCGATAAAGGCGTCCAGATCGCCGTCGAGCACTTTTTGCGTGTTGGAGATTTCCACGTTGGTGCGCAAATCCTTGATGCGGCTGTTGTCCAGCACATAGCTGCGGATTTGGTGGCCCCAGCCCACGTCGGTTTTGGTGTCTTCGAGTTTTTGCTGCGCTTCCAGGCGTTTGCGCATCTCCAGGTCGTACAGGCGCGAGCGCAGGCGTTGCCAGGCCACGTCGCGGTTGCTGTGCTGGCTGCGCCCGTCCTGGCATTGCACGACGATGCCGGTGGGGATGTGCGTCAGGCGCACGGCCGAGTCGGTTTTGTTGATGTGCTGCCCGCCCGCGCCGCTGGCGCGGTAGGTGTCCACGCGCACGTCGGCGGGGTTGATCTGGATGTCGATGGAGTCGTCGATTTCCGGATAGACGAACAGCGAGGCAAAGCTGGTGTGGCGCCCGCCCGAGGAGTCAAAGGGCGATTTGCGCACCAGCCGGTGCACGCCGCTTTCGGTGCGCAGCAGGCCGTAGGCGTATTCGCCTTCGACTTTGATGGTGGCGCTTTTGATGCCGGCGACGTCGCCGGGGGTTTCGTCCTCGATGGTGGTGGCAAAGCCTTTGCGCTCGGCGTATTTGAGGTATTGGCGCAGCAGCATGCTGGCCCAGTCGTTGGCTTCGGTGCCGCCAGCGCCGGCCTGGATGTCGATGAAGCAGTTGAGCGGGTCGGCCTCCTGGCTGAACATGCGGCGAAATTCCAGCTCCTCCACATCGGGCTTGAGGCTGTCGATCAGGCTTTCGATGGTTTCCAGGCTGGCGTCGTCGCCTTCTTCGCGGGCCATTTCAAAGAGTTCGCCGTTGTCAGCCAGCTCTTGCGTGAGGCGCTCGAGCGTGAGCACGACGCCGTCGAGCAGTTTTTTCTCTTTGCCCAGCTCCTGGGCTTTTTTCGGGTCGTTCCAGACGGCGGGGTCTTCCAGCGCGG
The DNA here is from genome assembly GCA_030528485.1 of Comamonadaceae bacterium. Taxonomy (GTDB): domain Bacteria; phylum Pseudomonadota; class Gammaproteobacteria; order Burkholderiales; family Burkholderiaceae_C; genus Lampropedia. The sequence continues at coordinate 4,922 of JAUMYU010000006.1, read as the reverse complement.
CGTTGACGGTTCTCAGACGTTCGAATTTGGCATCGAAGTCAAAGATACCTCCGTAAGTCCTGGGTGCGGGCGCTCAGGTCTTCCAGTTGCGCGGCGATTTGGTTGATGCGTTCTGCTTCCATGATGAATTCCTTGCGGTGTGTGTGGGCCGGGCTGGGCCGGATAAAACGGAACAAACGGGCGATTTTCGCATAGCGGCCTGGGCCGGGATCTGCACGGCGGTCAGGGCGGCGAGCGGCGCAGGCCGTGCAAATTACACACCAAAGTAAAAATCAATTGATGCATATCAAGCAATATATACTTTATTTATTTTCCTATTGATTTAGAAAAATGGCTTTGACAAAGGGCGGGCGGGTTGGCCGGGTTACTTGACCAGGGTGTTCATCTGGATGATGGGCAGCAGCACGGCCAGCACGATGACCATGACGGCCACGCCCATGGCGACGATGAGCAGGGGTTCGAGCAAGGTGGCCAGCCGCACGGCGCGGCGCTGGACTTCGCTTTGCAACTGGCGAGCGGCGCGCTCCAGCATCAGGGGCAGCTCGCCGGTTTGTTCGCCCAGGCGCGCAAACATGGCCAGCAGGGTGGGGTAGCGTTTTTTCTGCGCCAGTGCTGCGCCCAGCGGCGCGCCTTCGCGCACGAGGGCCAGGGCGTCGAGCGCATCGCGGCGCATGCTGCGGTTGCCCACGGTTTCGGCGGCGGCTTGCAGGGCTTTGAGGATGGGCACGCCCGCGCCGCTGAGCATGGCGAGGGTGGAGGCAAAGCGCGCGGCGTTGTATTGCGCGGCCAGCCGCCCCAGCAGGGGCAGGCGCAGCCAGGCGGCATCGATTTTTTCGCGCTGGGCGGGGATGCGCAGCAGGGCGCGCCAGAGCAGGCCGAGCAGCACCAGGGCGATGGCAAACCACAGGCCCCCGGCGCGGATGAGGCCGCTGATGCGCAGCAGGATGTCGGTCAGCCACGGCAGGCTGCGGCCGTTGCCGGCAAAGACGCTGGCGACCTGGGGCACGACGTAGCTGAGCAAAAAGGTGACGATGAGGATGCCGGTGAGGGTGACGATGGCGGGATAGAGCGCCGCGCCGGTGATTTGCGCTTGCAGGGCCTGGCGGCTTTCCAGCTCGTCGGCCAGGCGCTCCAGCACCAGGGCCAGCTCGCCGCTGTGCTCGCCCGCGCCGATGGTGGCGATATAGACGTCGGAGAAGGTGTGCGGCCAGGCCGAGAGGGCCTGGGCGAAGCTGGCGCCGCCGTTGATTTCGGCGCGCAGGCTGGCGATGAGGTGTTGCTGGCGTTCGTCGGGCGCTTCTTCGGCCAGCATGGCCAGGGCGCGCTCGAGCGGCAGGCCGGAGCCGACCAGGCCGGCGAGCTGGCGCGTCCAGATCGCCAGGGTGGTGGCGTTGAAGGTGCGGCGCGCCCAGCGCGGTTGCGCCTGGCCGGCCGCGGCGCTGGCGGCCAGCGGTTCAACGGCCAGCGGCACCAGTGCTTGCGCGCGCAGGTGCGAGCGGGCGGCGCGGGCGGAATCGGCTTCAATCGTGCCTTTGCGCGATTGGCCCTGGGCGTCGATGGCGTCGAAGGAGTAGGCGGGCATGGGGACTGGCGGGTGAATGGGATGGGTGGCGATGGGCGTCGATGGCGCGGCATGGCCGGGGCGCATTGTGCATGGCCGCCGCGGGGTGGGCGCGGGTTTGCGTGCATACTTCGCGCCCGTTTTTCCCCCTTGTTTCATCCCTCTGATCTCATGACTGCTTTGATTCTTTCCGTTCAATCCCACGTGGCGTATGGGCACGCTGGCAACTCGTCTGCGGTGTTTCCCATGCAGCGGCTGGGCATGGAGGTGCTGCCCGTGCACACCGTCCAGTTCTCCAACCACACGGGTTATGGCGCGTTTCGCGGGCAGGTGTTCGACGTGGCGCATTTGCGCGACGTGTTTCTGGGGCTGGAGGAGCGGGGGGTGCTGCCCGAGGTGGCGGCCGTGCTCTCGGGCTACATGGGCGACAGCAGCATTGGCGATGCGATTCTGGACGTGGTGGGCCGCGTCAAGCAGCACAACCCGCAGGCGTTGTACCTGTGCGATCCGGTGTTTGGCGACGTGGGGCGCGGGGTGTTTGTGCGCCCGGGTATCCCGGAGTACCACCGCGACCACACCTTGCCCGCCGCCGACATCATCACGCCCAACCAGTTCGAGTTTGAGCAGTTGATGGGCGGGGTGAGCCTGACTTCCACCGCCCACGCACTGGAAGTGGCGCGCCGCCATATCGGTGACAGCGGCAAAACGGTGGTCATCACCAGCTTGATGACGCCCGATATCCCCACCGGCCAGTTGGCGACGGTGGCCATTACCGCCCGCACGGCCTGGGCGGTGCATACGCCCGTGATCGACCTCACGCCGCTGCCCAACGGCATGGGCGATGCATTTGCGGCCATCTTGCTGGCCCATTTGCTGCAACAAAAAACCTGGCCGGATGCGCTGGCGCTGGCCACTGCCAGCCTGTACGAGCTGGTGCGCCACACAACGCCGGGGCGGCGCGATTTGCCGCTGATCGCGCAGCAGGCGCAGATCGTGGCGCCGCAAGCGCGCTTTGAGGCGGTCAGCCTGTAAACCCCTCCACTCCATCTTTCAGCCGTGCGGGCAGGCTGTGCCAGGCGTGTGCGAGCGCGTCTTGCGCCGCTGGCAATTGGGCGCTGACGCGCACGTGCAGCGGCAGGCCCATGGATGCGGTATCACGCAGCTTGACGCCTGCCTGGCGCAGGTGCGCCAGCACTTGCGAAAACAGCGCGTGCGCCTGCTCCGGGCGGATCTGGCCTTGCACACAGGCTTGCCACACATGGGGCAAGGGCCGGGCGGCGAAGTACGGCGTTTGGCTGCCTGGCAATACCTGCCAGCCCAGCGATGTGCAAAGGGCGATTTGGCGCTGCTTGAGCTGGGCCAATTGCAGGCGCGTTTGGGCCAGCCAGGCATGCACGCGGCGATCCGTCCAGGCATGCAGCAGCGCCACGCCATGCGCGCCGATAGGCCAGGAGGGGGCCAGGGCGGGCAAGGCTTGTTGCATGGCTTTCCACGCTGGGGCGTTGGCCGCTGTGAGCGGCGGTGCGATGGCGTAGGCGGCGCGCACGCCGGTGAGCCCCAAGGATTTATTGGGTGAAAACAGTTGCCAATAAGGGCGTTGGCGCGCTGCGGCCAGCCAATCTGTAGGCGGCTCGCCCGGCTGCGTCAAGTCCAGCGGGGCATAGGCCGCATCGAGAAACCGCCGCAGTGCACTCGCTTGGGCCGCAGCGCCCGCCTGTTGCCAGTGCGGCAAGATGGGGTCAGGCCAGCCCAGCGGGCTAGAGGGCGAGCAAGCCCAATGCAGCCCGCCATTGTCGGTGACATCGTCGGCGATTGTGGGGGCATGCGCGCCGCCGGTTTGGAGAGAGCGCCAGCGCACTTGCAAACCCAGGGCCTGTGCCTGCTGGGCATAGTCGCCATACGCCGGCTGGGGAATACACACGGTGGCGATGCCCTGCAAGCGTGCCCAGAGGTGGATGCGATGGATCAATTCGCTGCTGCTGGCGCCCAGCAACACCCGCTCGCGCGCCACGCCATGCCAATCGGCCAGCGCCTCGCGCAGCGCGTGGTAATGCGGATCGGGGTAATGGCTGGCATCGGCTTGGCGCACCCGCGCCAGCGCGGCTGGGCAAGGGCCATAGGCGTTGCTGTTGGTGGAAAAATCCCACGGCGCAAGGCCCAGGCCATCGGCGCCGCCATGCTGATGGGAAAAGAAAGCTGGCAAGAGGGACATGGGGTGCTTTATCGATCAAAGTAAATGTCACTTAATTACCGAATTGCCAAAACTTGACAATTTTATTTCCTATTGATCGATAATTTAAAGAGGATTGGTTAACCAAAACGTCAATAATGGAAGGCACGCCAACAAGCCCAGCCCCCAGCACGCCAGATGCAAGGCGCGCCGCGCCATCCGCGCCGCCGCTTCAAGCGAGTGGAGGCCGGGGCTGGCCCCTTCGGGGTGGAGGACGTACACGTCCGGCTTGCTCAAGCGCACATCCAGCAGCAACGCCATGGCGCTCATCGGCCAGCCGCTATTGGGCGATGGCGTTTGCCGCGCGTTATGGATAAGGCGCTCCAGTACGTGCCGCCAACCGACGCCGCTCTTTTGAATGACACGCCCATTGGCAACCAGCAATGCCAGCGCCGTGAGCCTGGCCGGCAGATAAGACAGCACATCGTCCGCGCGAGCGGCCCATTTGCCCGCCCACTGCCAATCGCGGCCAGCGCGCCAACCGGGATAGCCCCACATCGCATCCGCCGTGTTGGCAAAACGGTACAAAACCGCCCCAGGCAAACCCAGCAATACAAACCAAAACAGCGGCGCGAAAACCGAGTCGCTGAAGTTTTCCGCCAAAGACTCGATAGCGCTTTCACGCACCTGCGCGGGCTGAAGCTGATGCACATCGCGGCTGACCAGGCGCGCCAACTGCTGCTGCCCTTGCGCAAGCGATTGGCGCAAAGCGTGCTCCACCGCCAGAGCCTCCCCACGCAACATGCGCCAAGCAAACATGGGCTTGAGCAAAACAGCCGTGAGCAAACACGCCACACCCCAGTGCAACTGCGCAAGCCCCCACTGCACCAACCAGGCGCAGCCCACCCACGCCCCAGTCAATACAAGCCACCCCGAAGCGCCTCGCCAAAACAAGGCCCTTTCGGCATGTGCTTTAAAAACCCAACGCTGCATGGCATCAAGCGAAGCCCCCATCCAAACCACGGGATGCCAACGCACCGCAGGCTCCCCCATGAAACGATCCAGCACCAATGCCAGCACCACAACAATCCAAGACTCTTGCATGCTAATCATCATAGGGAAGCAGGGCTTGTTAAAACTTCCCCGAATTTTGTTTGCAGTTTGCTGAAGTTGTGTTATAGTTCTTGGCTT
>JAUMYU010000075.1 GCA_030528485.1 Comamonadaceae bacterium | reverse complement strand
GATGACCGATACCGCGCACCTATACTTGGCGCCCTTGCACGCATTGCCCCTGCCCACCTATGCCTTTGCCCCTTTTGCCCCCCCGCTGGCGCGCCCTGCCCGTCGCCTTGGTCATCGCCCTGGCTGCCGCCCTGGCCGCCGTTTCAGGCAACGCCCTGGCGCAAACCAATGCCCAGAAAGAAGTCGCCGCGCTGCTGGCCCAGGGCCAGGCACAGCAGGCACTGACGCAGGCCGAAGCGGCCATTGCCCACACCCCCAAAGACCCGCAGTTGCGCTTTCTGCGCGCCAACGCCCTGCTGGCGCTGGGCCAAACGCAGGCGGCCGATGAAGCCTTCACCCACCTGACGCAAACCTGGCCCGAGCTGCCCGAGCCGTGGAACAACCTGGCCACCATCCGCGCCAGCCAGGGCCGCCTGGCCGAAGCGCGCCAACTGCTGGAGCAAGCCCTGCGCAACAACCCCGATTACGCCCAGGCCCACGCCAATTTGGCGCAGGTGCTGGCGCAGCAGGCCCTGGAGCATGCACAAACCGCCGCCCGCCTGGCCCCCGCCGAAGCCGCCGCCCTGGCCCCGCGCATGCAGGCTTTGCAACAAGCGGTGAAGTAAATTGCAAACCAAAAGAAACAAAATAACCTTGTTATGGCAAGCTGTTAAATAAGACGAATTTCTTTTGAATTGAAATAAAACCCGTGCTGTGGCGCATGCGCCCGGCCCTTTTCATTCCCCCAACCGAGGAGTTCAACTCATGCAACATCTTCTTCGTCGCCAGGCGCTGCGCGCGCTGTTGCTGGGCGCATGCGCCAGCGTGGCTTTTGGCGCCGCCGTGGCGCAAACCGCGTCCGCCGCCAGCGCCAGCGCCGCCGCCAAGGCAGCGGCCCAGCCGCGCGTCAAGCTCAGCACCTCGCTGGGCGACATCGTGGTGGAACTGGCGCCGCAAAAAGCGCCCAAGACGGTGGACAACTTCCTGCAATACGTGCAGGACAAGCACTACGACGGCACCGTGTTTCACCGCGTCATCGACGGCTTCATGATCCAGGGCGGCGGCTTTACCGCCGAAATGGTGCAAAAGCCCACGCGCGCGCCCGTCGTGCTCGAAGCGGACAACGGCCTGAAAAACCTGCGCGGCAGCATCGCCATGGCGCGCACCAGCGTGCCCAACTCGGCCACCAGCCAGTTCTTCATCAACGTCAAGGACAATGCCCCGCTGGACGCGCGCCCGGGCAACCCCGGCTATGCCGTGTTCGGCCAGGTCGTCGAAGGCATGGACGTGGTGGACAAAATCAAGGCCGTCGCCACCGGCAACAAGGGCATGCACCAGAACGTGCCCGTGGAGCCGGTGACCATCCTCTCGGCCGAAAAGCTCTGACCTTTTTCCTCCCCCTCACCTTTTTGAAGGACCTTGCCATGAGCAACCCCAAAGTCGAACTGCACACCACCCACGGCGTCATCACCGTCGAGCTGGATGCGGAAAAAGCCCCCAAATCCACCGCCAACTTCCTCTCCTACGTCAACAGCGGCCATTACGACAACACCATCTTCCACCGCGTGATCGGCAACTTCATGATCCAGGGCGGCGGCTTCGAGCCGGGCATGAAGCAAAAACCCACCGGCGCGGAGATCGAAAACGAAGCCAAGAACGGCCTGAAAAACGACCAATACACCATCGCCATGGCCCGCACCAGCGCGCCGCACTCGGCCACGGCGCAGTTCTTCATCAACGTGCGCGACAACGACTTTCTCAACTACCCCGGCCAGGACGGCTGGGGCTATGCCGTGTTCGGCAAAGTCGTCGGCGGCACGGACGTGGTGGACAAGATCAAAGGCGTCGCCACCGGCCGCCGCGGTTTTCATGACGACGTGCCCAAGGACGATGTGGTCATCACCAAGGCCGTGGCGGTGTAAGCGCCTGTTCACCATCTCGGCGCTTCTTGATTGATAACGCCGTCCCCAAGGGCGCATGGTCAACAGGCCGTGCGCCCTGTTTGCATTTATTTTTAAATCAAAAGTAAAAATGAAATAAGACAAATATTGCCGAAAACAGGTTGTTTATTTTCCTTTTGATTTGTAAATTGCCTTGCCGTCATGTTTGCCCAGCCTCCCTCGCCCATGCCGCAACCCGGCCTGCTCCACCTGCCCGCAGACGCCATCGTCGATTGCGTGGCCGACATGCACCTGCAACGCAGCCACAGCGCCACCTGGGCCGCGTTCGCGCACTACCTGCAAACCACCCCCGCCAGCCACATCCTGCTGCTGGGCGACGTGTTTGAAGTCTGGGTCGGCGACGACGCGCTGCAAGAGCCGGGCAGCTTTGAAGCCGAAGTCGCCCGGCAACTGCGCGCCATCACCAGCGGCGGCGAAAACGGCGCGCCCGCCAAGGCCCTGTACCTCATGCACGGCAACCGCGACTTTCTCATCGGCCCCGCCTTTGCCCAGGCCAGTGGCGTGCAACTGCTGGCCGATCCCACCGTGCTGCACATCGACGCGCCGCCCGCGTCTGCGCCCTCCGCAGCCGCCCCCGCACGCTGGCTGCTCTCGCACGGCGACGCCTTGTGCACCGACGATCTGCCCTACCAGCACTTTCGCGCCATGAGCCGCCAAAGCGCCTGGCAACAGCCCTTTCTCGCCCAGCCCCTGGCCGCGCGCCGCGCCTTTGCCGCCAGCATCCGCAGCGAAAGCGAGCAACGCAAAGCCGGGCAAAGCCTGGACAGCTACGTGGACCTCAACGCCGACGCCACCCGCGCCTGGCTGCGCGCAAGCGGCTGCGCCACCCTGATTCACGGCCACACCCACCAGCCCGGCACGCACGACTTGGGCGAGGGCCTGCAACGCATCGTGCTCAGCGATTGGGATTTGCACGCCCACCCGCCCCGCGCCCAAGTGCTGCGCATCGCAGGCGGCCAATGCCAGCGCATTGCGCTGGCATCAAAGCCTGTTCACAAGACGGCGCCTGGCTGATTGCGCCGCGCTGAAGTGGCCTGCGCGGCGTGCAGGGCGTGGGATTGCAAACGGCTATCCCGAGCGCGTTATTGCAAGCTCTTTTGGGCTTGCTCCTGCTCGCGGTGCAGCCGTTGCATCAGGCCCAGGCGGCTTTGCAGGATGGAGGCATCGACATGGTCGGCCTTGGGGCCGAGTTCGCGCAGCAATTGCTGGCCGGCCTTGAGGCGGTCGATGGCGGCGGCGTAATCCAGGCGCGCGGCTTGCGCTTCGGCCTGGGCGCGGATGGCGCGCAGCGGCAGGCCCTGCGCCGTCCACAGCCGCGCCAGTTGTTGCCAGCCGCCCGCATCGTCGGGATGTTCGCTCAGCCAGCTTTGCCATTGCTCGGCCAGCGTGGCGTCTTGGCCTTGCGCATCGACGACGTGGGCGGTGCGCAAAAACAGCTCGGGGCGGCGGGCGGGGCCGTCGCTGGGGAGGGTGTGCAGGCGCTGGGCGGCGGCCTGCGCCCAGTGCGTATCGCGTGCGGCCAAGGCCAGCTCCAAATCCAGCAGCCGTGCCTGGCGCAAGGCGTCGGCGTCGTTTTGCACCGCTTCGGCCAACTGGGCGGCCCACTGCCGGGCGTGGGCAAAGTCGCGCAATTGGGCGGCGGCCAGCGCGCCTGCGTACAGGCGTGCGGCTTGCTGGTGCAGGGTGGGCGGGGTCTGGCTGCTCTGTGCCGTGCTGGCTTCGGTGGCCGGGGCGCTCCGGGTTGTTTGGGCGATTGGGGTGGTTGGGGCGCTGGCCTGCACGGGCTGGCGGGCGGCTTGCACGGCGGCGCGCAGAAAGTCTGCCTGGCCCAGCGAGAGGACGCGCGAGCGCGCCACGATCAGCGCGTGCTCCAGCGTGGGCTGGGGGCGGCGGTAGCGCGGGCCTTGCGGCAGCCGCCCTTGCATGTCGGAGAGGCGCTGCGAGGTCAGCGGGTGGGTGCGCAAATAGGGGTAGGCGCCGCTGTCGTTGAGGCGGTTGGCCTGGTGCAGCTTTTCAAACATGCCGATAAAGCCCGTGGGGTCGAAACCGGCGCGCTTCATCAGATCCAGGCCGATGCGGTCGGCCTCTTGCTCCATGGCGCGGGTGAAGTTCAGGCTGTTTTGCACGGCCAGCGCCTGCCCGCCTGCGATGACGGCTTGCGCCGCATCGGGGCTTTTGCTGGCGGCCAGCGCGCCCAGGATCATGCTGGCGATCAGCAGCGGCGTTTGGCGCGCGTTTTGCGCCGCCATGCGCGAGATGTGGCGCTGCGAGACGTGCGAGAGTTCGTGCGCCATGACCGAGGCCAGCTCGTCGCGGTTATCGACCACGTTGATCAGCCCCAGATGCAGGCCGAAATAGCCGCCGGGCAGGGCGAAGGCGTTGACGGATTTGTCCTTGCCCAGCAGCACGCGCCAGGCGAATTGCTCGCCCAGTGCGTCGCCCAGCGCGCCGGTTTGGCTGGCCGCCTGCATCAGGGCCTGCCAAATGCCTTGCACGTACTCTTGCAGCACGGGGTCGTCGAGGTAGTCGGGGTCGCGGTAGAGCTGGCGGGCAATGGCATCGCCCAAGCGCCGCTCGTCGCCGACGGAAAAGCCGTCGCTCTCGCCCAGCGAGGGCAGGGCCTGGGCAGCGGCGGGCAGCGGGGCCTGGGTGGCGGCCATGAGGGCGGCAGCCAGCGCGCTGGCGAGAAGGCGGGTGGCGGCACGGGGCGTGACACGGCAGGTGGCGGGCATGGCGGCATTCCTCATGAGGCGAAAACAACAGGGCCAGGCGGTGTGGATGATCGGCGCGGATTTTGGTTCAGCCCGCGGGCAAATTTGCCAATTGGCAAGACCTGCAAGAAATCGAAAAAACGCCGGGAGTTTCAGTTTTGACAGCGGCTTGTCCGCATAATCTCAACCGAATTCTTGCTTTCATGCGCGATTTGGCGGGCGTTTCGCCCCCCGCTTGCAAGTCTGTCAGGACAGGGCCGCTGCGCCCTGTTGTTTTTTTACCCCCTTATCCCTTTAGAGAGGATTAGCGTCATGGCCCAATCTTTTTTCGGCGGCGCCAAGCGTACGGAAACCAAACCTGAAACCGCGGCTGGGCCTGCTGCCCCCGAGGCTGCGCCTGTGGCCACGCCAGCGCCTGCGCTGCGCGCGCCCAATTTGTTTGCCGCTGGCGGCGCAGCTTCGTTTGCCAGCGCCAGCCCTGCGCCCGACAGTGGCAAGGAGGAGGCCAAGCAGCAAAGCAAGCTTACCGTCGGCCCCAATATCAAGCTCAAGGGCGTGGAGATCACCGATTGCGATGTGCTGAGCATCGATGGGGTGGTGGAAGCGACGCTGGAATCGAAGCTGATCCAGATTTCCGAGCAAGGTTCGTTCAACGGCACGGCCAATATCGATGTGGCGGAGATTCGCGGCAGTTTCGATGGCGAGCTGACGGTGCGCGAGAAGCTGACGGTGTTTGCCACCGGCAAGGTCACGGGCAAGATCCGCTACGGCAAGCTGGTGGTGGAGGAGGGCGCAAGCATCAGCGGCGAGATCAGCGTGATGGCCAGGTAATCGCTGGCGGCCAAGCGGAATGGCGAAGTCGCTTGCCGCACAAAAATACGCCCGTCACTGGGCGTATTTTTTTGTGCCTGCATGAATTTTTACAAATCAAAAGGAAACAAAATAACCTTGTTTTGGTATGATAGTATTGATTATGTTTTCTTTTGATTGAAATAAAGGTTTGGGGCCTAGCGCAGGGCCTCGCCAAGCTGGTCGATGAGGATGGCCCAGGGCGGCTCGTCGAGCTGTTTTTGCTCCCGGATGAATTGCGCCTGGGCGGCGCTCCAAAACGGCGCCTCGGCCAGCAGGACGCTGCCGGGCAGGGGCTTGTGGGTGGCGATGAAATCGGCAATGGCCACGGGGCTGCTGGGCAGGCCAAGCTGGTCGAACAAGTCGGTAAAGCTGGCGCATTGCTCGATGAATTCGGGGCTATGGGCGGGCATGGGGCTCTCCTTCGCAGGCGGGGTCAAAAAGCGGGGTGGGCAGGCGGCGCGGGCGTGGGCGCGGATGCGCGCACGCTGTAGCCCAGGCCGCGGTGGGTTTCGATGGCGTCGTGCTCGGGGGCGATGGCGCGCAGCTTGGCGCGCAGGGTTTTGATGTGCGCGTCCACCGTGCGCTCCAGGCTGTCTTCGGCATCGCTCCAGGCTAGCTCCATAAGTTGGGCGCGGCTGTACACGCGCCCGGGCCGCGCCAGCAGGGCCGCCAGCAGGCGGTATTCGTAGCGCGTCAGGCTCAGCCATTGGCCGAAGTAGGCGATGCGCAGGCCCTCGGCATCGTGGGCGAAGGGCAGCTTGGGCGCGCCGCCTGGCTGGCCTGGCGCGGGCGTGGCGGCCGGGGTTTGCAGCGCGGGGGCGGCTGGCGCTGCGGGCCAGGCGGGCGGGCGCGGCTGCGTGCGGCGCAGGATGGCGCGCACGCGCGAGGCGACTTCGCGCGGGCTAAAGGGTTTGGTGACGTAGTCGTCGGCGCCGATTTCCAGGCCCACGATGCGGTCCACCTCATCGCTGCGGGCGGTGAGAAAGAGCACGGGCAGCCCGCTGCGCTGGCGGATGCTGCGGCACAGGTCAAAGCCGCTGATGTCGGGCAGGCCCACGTCCAGAATCGCCAGCGCAAAGGGCGGCGTGCCCGCTTCGGGCTGCAAGGCGTGCAAGGCGGCGCTGCCCAGCGATTCCCAGTGGGTGGTAAAGCCTTCGGTTTTGAGCGCGTAGGCCAGGGTTTGGGCGATGGCTGGCTCGTCTTCCACGATCAGGATGCGCTCGCTCATGGGGCTTTCGGGTCAGAAGAAGGAGTAAAAACAGCGAAACGGCGTTTGCCGCTCGGCCCAGAAGTCGGCGGTGTCGCGGAATACGTCCAGCAGCTTTTCACGCATTTCCTTGTCGAATTTGACGCTGATGGGGATGTGTTCGAGCACGACGATAAAGCCAGGCTGGGGGCCGCTTTGGTGCAGGCGGGTCGTCAGGCTTTGGCGCAGGGCCTCCAGGCTGCGGCCAAAGGGGCTGGCCAGCAGAAACTGGCGGCTGATTTCCTCCAGGATGCGCGGCTTGGTGGTGGCCTCGTCCAGCGCGGCGTGCAGAAAGTGCTGGCCCCAATGCTGCGCAATGGCTTGCAGATTGGCGGGGCGGTAAGCGCGGATGGATTGCACGAGGTTGGCTGGCACCGCTTTTTCCAACTGGGCGGCCCATTGGGCCACTTCTGCGGGCAGCGGTGCGTCGTCCTGGCGTGCAAGGTCTTCAAAAGCACTCATAAGGCGGCTTCTCCCTCGGATTGGTTTTGCAACGGCCGCGCCTGCATTGCGGCGCGCGGCCAAGTCGCAAGCGGCCATTGTGCCGAGAAAATGGCCGCGGCCGGAGCAATTGGCGTGTCTGGCGGCGTGTGATGGCATCGCGCGCGCCGTGCAGTACATTCCGTGGCGCTCTCGCGGGGGTGCAAAGTGCATGACACGCGCTAGACGTTGTTCTCGTCGTCGGTAGCGCGGTGCAGAAGATCGGCCAGGCCGCTGGCGCGTTGGGTGCGGCGGCGCATGGCCTGGGGCCAGAGGCCGGTGGCGGGGGCAAGGTAGCTGAGGTGGGCGCGCGCGCGGGTCAGGCCGGTGTAGAGCAGCTCGCGCGTGAGCAGGGGGCCGGTGTGTGCGCTCAGGCACAGCAGCACGTGCTCGAATTCCGAGCCTTGGCTTTTGTGTACCGTCATGGCGAAGGCGGTTTCCACGTGCTGCATGCGGCTGACGGAGAAGGAGCGCAGGCGCGGGCCGTCCGGCCCGGCTTCGGCCTGGGCGGCGGGGGGAAAGTACACGCGCAGTTGGCGGCGGTCGTGCGCGGCGGGCAGGGCGATGCCGACGTCGCCGTTGAAGATGCCCAGGTGCGCATCGTTGCGCGTGACCATGACGGCGCGGCCTGCGAACCAGCCGGGTTTGACGGGCAGGCCCGCTGCGGCGAGGTGCTGCAAGACGAGCGCGTTCATGCCTTCCACGCCCCAGGGGCCGCTGCGTGTGGCGCAGAGGATGCGAAAGCGCGCGAGTTGTTCGAGCACGCGCCAAACCCAGGCGGTGTGCTGGCGTTGCCAGTGTTCCTGCCCTTGCTCCTGCTTCTGCTCCTGTGTGGCATCGCCATTGCGGGCAGGCGGCCGGGGCCAGGCGGGGGCGTCGCGCACGGCGTCGGCCAGCGCGCCGTAGCCGGGCCAGGGGCCGCTGCCGCCCTGGATGCGTTGCAGGGCATCGGCCAGACTGGCAGGCTCTTGCCACCACACGGCGGCGTCGGCGTCGGGCGCGGCCTGAGTGGGGGGCGGCACGTGGTGCAGCGCCTGGGCGAGTGCGTGCTCATCGCCCGATTGCACGATGCGGGCGAGCTGGCCGATGTCGCTGCCAAAGCGGCGGCTTTCGCGCAGCATGGCGGTGGCTTGCGCCAGCAGGGGTGGGGGCGCGATGGGGGGCGCGGTCCACTGCTCGGGCAGGCTTTGGCCGCAGGTGGCGTGCAGATAGCGCGCGGTGGCCGGGCTGTACTGGCCTTGTTCGGCGTGTTCGCAGATGTCGCCCAGCACGGCCCCGGCTTCGACGGAGGCGAGCTGGTCTTTGTCGCCCAGCAGCACCAGGCGAGCGGTGGCGGGCAGGGCTTGCAGCAAGGCGGCCATCATGGGCAGATCGACCATGGAGGCTTCATCGACGAACAGCCAGTCCAGCGCCAGCGGGTTGCCCGCGTGGTGTTGCAGCGCGCGTGTGCCGGGGCGTGCGCCCAGCAGGGCGTGCAGGGTGCGCGCGGGCGGGATGTGCGCCAGCGCCTGGCGCAGGGCTGGGGGCAAGTGCTCCAGCGCGGCCAGGGCTTGTTGCAGGGATTCGCTCAGCCGCGCGGCGGCTTTGCCGGTGGGCGCGGCCAGGCGGATGCGCACGGCGGCGGGGTCGGGCGCCAGGGCCAGCGCGGCGGCCATCAGGCGGGCGGCGGTGTAGGTTTTGCCGGTGCCTGGCCCGCCGGTGATGACGCTGAGATGGCGGCGCAGGCCCAGCGCGCAGGCGGTTTTCTGCCAATTGGGTGTTGCTGGCGCTGCGGGCGCTGGCCGCCGCGCGGGGCGGGCGGTGGCTTGGGGAGCGGGCGTGGGGTGGTCGAACAGCATCGCCAGTGTGGCGGCAACGGGGGCGTGGGCCAGCGCCACGGTGTGGCGGGCGCGCTCCAGCAGGCCGTGGGCGACGGTTTGCTCCAGGTCGTGGTAGCGGCGCAGGTACAGGCGCAGGGGCTGGGGCGCGCTGGAGTGGGGCGGCTTGCCCAGGTGCAGCACCAGCGGGGGGGCGGGCGTATCCAGCGCGAGCAGGGGGGTGGTGGCGCTTGGGGGGGCTGCGTCGGGGGAGAGGCGCGCGGGGATGTCAATGGCTTCTACCAGCGGCGATTGCAGCGCCGCCAGCCAATCGGCGTGGCTGGCTGGCAAGTGGCTGCAAAGCGTGTGCAAGGCGGCTTGGGCAGGCTCATCCAGCGGCCAGCTCAGCATGTCGCCCAGGCGCTGGCGCAGGTGGCGTTCATGGCCGGGATGTTCGTGGCTGAGGCGGTCTATGGGCAGGCAGCTATGGCCGCGCGTTTGCAGCGCCGAAAGCACGGCGGCGATGTAGGTCAGGCTGGGATGGGGCGAGCCAGGGTGGGGTGAGGCAGTGGCTGAGGCGGCTTGCTCGAACACCCATTGCGCAAAGGCGGCATCAATGCGCATCAGCCAGCCTTGTTGTGCCCATTGCCAGAGCTGGGTGAGGTCGGTGTTCGGGGATGGGGATTCTGAGGAAAACATTTTTTATTTCAAAGTAAATTAAATATTTGCTTTAGATAATGATTTTATTGGGATTTATTTTGTTTTGAAGGTGTTTTGGCGGAGTTCAATAACTCATGCTAAAGCTGCCCGTAGCTGTGCAGCCCCGGCAGCAGCAGGTTGACGCCCAGGAAGGCAAAGCTGGTGACCAGCAGCCCCAGCAGCGCCCACCAGGCCAGGGCGCTGCCGCGCCAGCCGCGCACCAGGCGCATGTGCAGCCAGGCGGCGTAGTTGAGCCAGACGATCAGCGCCCAGGTTTCCTTGGGGTCCCAGCTCCAGTAGCTGCCCCAGGCCTGGGCGGCCCACAGCGCGCCCAGCACGGTGGCGAGGGTGAAGAAGGCAAAGCCGGTGGC
>JAUMYU010000074.1 GCA_030528485.1 Comamonadaceae bacterium | reverse complement strand
GCCACCGCTCCGTGGGCGGCATGCGCGCCAGCCTCTACAACGCCATGCCCGAGGCGGGCGTCGATGCGCTCATCGCCTACCTGCGCGAGTTCGAGCAAACCAGCGCCTGACCCTATCCACCGCATGCCCTGCCATGACAACCAGCCACAACACCCCATCCCCCGAGCCAGTGGCCAGCCCCGAGCTGCTGGCGCTGCGCCAACGCATTGATGCGCTCGATCGCCAACTGCTCCAAACCCTCAACGAGCGCGCCAAAGTCGCGCAAGAGGTCGGCGAGCTGAAGAAGAAAGAAGGCACCACGTTCTTTCGCCCCGACCGCGTCGCCCAGGTCATCAGCAAAATCACCAACGCCAACCCCGGCCCGCTCAAAACCGCCCACGTGGCAGGCATCTGGCGCGAAATCACCTCCGCCTGCCTGGCGCTGGAATCGCCCCAGCGCGTGGCCGTGCTCGGGCCTGCGGGCACCTTCTGCGAGCAAGCCGCGCTGGAATACTTCGGCGGCGCGGCCGATTTCGTGTACTGCAACAGCTTCGATGAAGTCTTTCACGTCACCCTCTCGGGCAACGCCCAGTTTGGCGTGGTGGGGCTGGAGAACTCCAACGAAGGCATGGTCACCCGCACGCTGGATTTGCTGCTGCAATCGCCCGTGCACATGGTGGGCGAGGTCAGCCTGCAAGTGCGCCACAACCTGCTGCGCCTGCGTGAAGATGCCGAGGGCATCGAAGCCGTGCTGGCCCACCCCCAGGCGCTGGCGCAATGCCACGCCTGGCTGGCCAAACACCTGCCGCATGCCGAGCGCCGCCCTGTCTCCAGTAACGCCGAAGGCGCGCGTCTGGCCGCCACCAACCCCGCTTGGGCGGGCCTGGCCAGCGCCCGCGCCGCCGCGCAATTTGGCCTGCACATCGTCGCCCCCGCCATTCAGGACGACGCCCACAACCGCACGCGCTTTGCCATCATCACCCTGCCGCAAACCATGGCCATGCCCGAGCCCAGCGGGCGCGACGCCACCAGCCTGGTCATCGCCGTGCCCAACCGCCCCGGCGCGGTGCACGATTTGCTCGAACCGCTGAAAAAACACCGCGTCTCCATGACGCGCTTCGAATCGCGCCCCGCGCGCACCGGCCAGTGGGAGTATTACTTCTATATCGACCTGGACGGCCACCCCCAGCAGCCCCATGTGGCCGCCGCGCTGGAGGAGCTGAAAAACCTCAGCGCCTTCTTCCGCCTGCTGGGCGCTTACCCCGTCAAAAGCTGATACAAAGGCTGGTACACAGCGTTGATTTCCATCCACACATCTATGGCAAAAAAATACAACCAGTTGGGGCTGATTGGCTGCGGGCTGATGGGAGGCTCGCTGGCCCTGGCGCTGAAAAAAGAGGGACTGGTCAAGAAAGTGGTGGGCTACAGCAAATCGCCCACCACCACCACGCTGGCGCGCCAGCTCGGCGTGATCGACACCGAAGCCAGCTCTGCCATACAAGCCTGCGCAGGCGCTGACCTGATCGTGCTGGCCGTGCCCGTGGCCGCCTCGGGCGAGATGTTCAAAACCATCCGCCAATTCGTCCACCCCCACGTGCTCACCATGGATGTCGGCTCGACCAAGAGCGACGTTGTACTCGCCGCCGAGAAACACCTGGGCTGGGGCGCCCAGTACTTCGTGCCTGCCCACCCCATCACCGGCAAGGAACGCTCGGGCGTGGATCACGCCGACGCCATGCTGTATTACGGCGCAAAAGTCGTGCTCACCCCCACGCCCGCCACCGATTTGGACCACGTGCAACGCGCCCAGGAACTGTGGACGGCCCTGGGCAGCGACGTGCGCATCATGTCGCCGCAAGAGCACGACGCGGCGCTGGCCGCCGTCAGCCACCTGCCGCACCTGCTGGCCTTTGCCTACGTCAACAGCCTGCTGGGCCAACCCCACAGCGACAGCCTGCTGCGCCTGGCCGGGCCGGGCTTTCGGGATTTCACCCGCATCGCCGCCAGCGACTCCGCCCTCTGGCGCGACGTGCTGCTGGCCAACCGCACCGAAATCACCGGCCAACTGCGCCACATGGTGCTGGCCATCCAGGAGTTCCAGCGCGCCCTGCACAGCGAAGACGCCGAAGCGTTGGAGCAGCTCATCCAGAAAGCCAGCCAGGCCCGCAACGACTGGCGCAAGCACTCGGCTTGAGGCCCGAGCGCCGCACCCCAAAAATACAAATCAAAAATAAAAACCACTTCAATACCATCATGCCGAAACAAGCATTATTTGTTTCCTTTGAAATAAAAACGCCCGTTCAAGAACGGGCGTTTTTTCAGCGATCCGGAACGCTGGGCCGCAGCCTGGGCAGTCACTGCGCCGGGCGGTAATACGTCCTGCCGTTGTACTGGTAGGGCTGATAGCCCTGCGGATAGGGCTGTTGGTACTGCGGCTGATATTGCGGCTGTTGGTAATACGGCTGCGGGACATACACCGGCGGCGGCGTGTAAGTGGGCTGCACATACACCGGCTGCACGGGCGGGGCCACATAGCCCGGCATCGCACTGGGCATCACCGGCGGGGTTTGCGACTGCGAAAGCGCGTAACCCACAATCCCCCCGACCACCGCCGCGCCTGCGGCAATCTCCGCATTGCGATCGCGGCGGCGCTTGCGCTCACGCTCGCTCTCGCTGCGGCGGTATTGCTCAAAACGCTCGTAGCTGTTGCGGTCGTAGCTGTAGTGATGCAAGTGGTTGGTGTGGCGCTCATACGAGCTATAGGGGCGCACGTAAGGGCGATACTCCGCATCGCCATACTGCGCAGTGGCCGAGCCGGCCAAAACCAAAGCGCCACAGGCCAAAGCCAGGCGGGTCGTGGTGGAACGCATGGGTAATAACTCCTCAAAAAAAACAGCCTGCCGCAGCGGCAAGCCCAAAATCACAACCAACATCAAGGCAGCCGCGCTGCCAACGCAAGCAGCTTAGGCCGCCTGTGTAAAGCGCACATATCGCAAGCCAAAGGCGGCGTTTCGCTGCGGTTTCACTCCAGTTTCACTGCGCTTTCGCGCCCGCAATGCTTGCGCCCTGACACGCAAGCTCCTGCAACGCGCCACCAGCGCCCAGGCTGACACACGCGCCCCACGCCGTACGGGCACGGATAATCTCCACCCATGGCACTCATCACCCTTTTGAATACCCAACTGGCCTTTGGCGACGTGGCCTTGCTCGACGGTGCGGATTTTTCCGTCGAAGCGGGCGAGCGCATCGCCCTGATCGGCCGCAACGGCGCGGGCAAATCGTCGCTGCTGAAAATCATGGCCGGGCTGGCCCAGGCCGATGATGGGCAAATCCAGGTGCAAAGCGGCGTGCGCATGGCCTATGTGCCCCAGGAGCCCGAGCTGGCGCCCGGGCACACCGTGTTCGAAGCCGTTTCTGCCGGCCTGGCCGAGGTCATCGCCCTGCGCGAGCGCTACCTGCGCCACGCGCCCGAGGACGATCTGGACGCGCTGCAATCGCAAATCGAAGCCCAGGGCGGTTGGACTTGGGAGCAGCGCGTGCAGGAAACCCTCGCCCGCCTGCGCCTGGAGCCGCAAGCGCGCATCGGCGCCCTCTCCGGCGGCAACAAAAAGCGCGTGGCGCTGGCCCAGGCCCTGGTGACGCAGCCCGATGTGCTGCTGCTCGATGAGCCGACCAACCACCTCGATCTGGACTCCATCGCCTGGCTGGAGGAATTGCTGCTGGGCTTTGGCGGCAGCATCGTCGTCATCACCCACGACCGCGCCTTTCTCGACCGCATCGCCACGCGCGTGGTCGAACTCGACCGCGGCCGCCTGCGCTCCTACCCCGGCAACTACAGCCAATACCGCGCGCTCAAGGAGCAACAGCTCGCGCAAGAAGCGGTGGACAACGCCAAGGCCGACAAACTCCTGGCGCAAGAGGAAGTCTGGATCCGCAAAGGCGTGGAAGCGCGCCGCACCCGCAGCGCCAGCCGCGTCGCCCGCCTGCACGCGCTGCGCCAGCAACGCGCCGAGCGCCGCACCGCCCTGGGCAAGGTGCGCATGGATATCGACCGTGGCGAGGCCAGCGGAAAAATCGTCGCCGAACTCACCCAGGTCAGCAAATCCTTTGGTGACAAGCGCCTGATCCACCGGCTGGACACCACCATCCTGCGCGGCGACAAGATCGGCCTGCTAGGCCCCAACGGCGCGGGCAAATCCACGCTGCTCAAGCTCATCCTTGGCCAGCTTGCGCCCGATGAAGGACAGATTCGCCAGGGCGCGAACCTGCGCATCGCCTATTTCGACCAGATGCGCGATGCGCTCGACCCCGATGCCACGCTGGAAGATTTCATCAGCCCGGGCAGCGAGTGGATTGAGATCGGCGGCCAGCGCAAACACGTCAAAAGCTATCTGGGCGATTTCCTGTTCTCGCCCCGGCGCGCGCTCTCGCCCATCCGCTCGCTCTCGGGCGGCGAGCGCAACCGCCTGCTGCTGGCGCGCCTGTTCGCCCAGCCCGCCAATGTGCTGGTGCTGGACGAGCCGACCAACGATCTGGACATCGAAACCCTGGAGCTGCTCGAAGAACTGCTGCAAACCTACGAAGGCACGGTCTTTCTCGTCAGCCACGACCGCGCTTTTGTGGACAACGTCGTCACCCAAATCCTCGCCGCCGAAGGCGACGGCCTCTGGCGCGAATACGAAGGCAACGTGCAAGACTGGCTGCTGCAATCGCAGCGCAGCCGCGAGCTTGCCGCCCAGCGCCAGGCGCAGCAAGCCGCCCTCGCCAACCCGCCCGCTGCATCATCGAAGCCTGCGCCAGCGCCCGCCCGCGCCGAGAGTCCAAACGCCGCCGCCCCGCCCGCCAAACGCAAGCTCAGCTACAAAGAGCAGCGCGAACTGGACGCCCTGCCCGCGCACATCGAGGCGCTGGAGGCCGAGCAAGCGCGCATCCACGCCGAGCTGGCCGACGGCAGCCTGTACGCCAGCGACCACCAAAAAGCCGCCGCCCTGGCCGAACGCGCCGCCGCCATTGAGGACGAATTACTGCAAGCACTGGAGCGATGGGAGGCGCTGGGGGGATAAACCCCTTCTCGCCCCCCGCCACCTTGCACCGCCTTTCACGCCTCCTTTCACGCCGCCCGCCGAGACAAAAGCCCCATGCCGAAAACCGCCCCTCCAGCCGTTGGCCCGACCGCCTTCGCCTTCAGCGCCATTGCCCTGCTGGGCGCGCTGGCCCTGCCCGCCCATGCGCAAAACGACACCACCGCCTACACCGCCTGCCTGGAGAAAGCCGCCAACGTCACCGCCGAGGCCCTCGACTGCATGGCCCAGGAGCTGAAGGTGCAAGACAGCCGCCTCAACCAAGCCTTGCGCCAGTATCTGGAGGGGCTGGGCCAGGCGCGCCAAACGCAATTTCGCCAGGTGCAAACCCTTTGGCAGCAATACCGCGACGCCCAATGCCACTTCTACCTGAGCCCCGATGACGGCAGCCAGGCGCGCCTGACGGCCAGCGAATGCCTGCTCAGCGAAACCGCCCAGCGCGTGGAGCTGCTGCGCGCACTCATCCAGGAACAAGAGCTGGCGCCCGACTCCGAGCGCCAAGCTGAGGCCCACCCCGCCACGCAAGCCGCGGCCGAACCAGCCAAAAATTGAGCTTGCGCCTGGAAACCTCCTTAAATTACAAATCAAAAGGAAAATAAATTACCTTGATTCGGCATGATGGTATTGAAATCAAATTTCTCTTGATTTGAATTACCCGGCGGATGGCGGTAGATGGCGGCGGCTGCCTGCGCCTACAGGCTTTTGCGCAAATTGGCGGGCGCAATGCGCAGGGCTTCGCGGTATTTGGCTACCGTGCGGCGCGCGCATTCGATGCCCCGGGTTTTGAGCAGCTCGGAAATCTGGTTGTCCGAAAGCGGCTTTTGCGGGTTTTCTGCCGCCACAAACTGCTTGATGAGCGCACGCACGGCGGTGCTGGAGGCGCTGGCGCCCGAGTCCGTCTCCAGCCCCGAGCCGAAAAAATGCTTGAGCTCAAAGGTGCCGTGCGGCGTATCCATGTATTTGGCGGTGGTCACGCGCGAGATGGTCGATTCGTGCATGCCCAGCTCCTCGGCCACCTCGCGCAGCACCAGGGGGCGCATGGCCACTTCGCCGTGCCGGAAGAAAGCCTGCTGGCGCTGCACGATGACTCTGGCCACGCGCAAGATGGTGTCAAAGCGCTGCTGGATGTTTTTGATGAACCAGCGCGCTTCCTGCAAATGCTGCTGCAAGGGTGCGCCTTCAGCGCCGCTGCGGCGCAGGGCGCTGGCGTAGGCCTCGTGGATGCGCAGCCGGGGCATGACGTCGGGGTTGAGCCGCACTTCGAACTCGCCCTGCCGGCCGCGCGCGCCCGGCGCGGGGCGCACGATGACGTCGGGCACGATGAGGTTGCGCTCCACATCGGCAAAGCGCCGCCCGGGCTTGGGTTCAAGCCGCGCAATCAGCGCCAGCGCCTGGCGCACCAGCTCGGGCTGGGCATGCAGCAGCGCGCAAAGCTGGCGCACATCGCGCCGCGCGATCAGCTCCAGCGGCTGCGCGCACAGGTTGCGCGCCAGCGCCAGCACGGCCATGTCCCCGGTGTAATCCTCCGAGCGTTCCAGCGCGCGGATTTGCAGTTGCAGGCATTCGGCCAGATCACGCGCGCCTACGCCCGCAGGCTCCATGGTGTGCAGCAGGTTGAGCGCGAGCTGGAAATGGTGCAGCAGCTCGTCCACATCTTCCAGGCTGCGCGCCAGGGGCAGGGCCAGGTCTTCCAGCGTGTCTTCCAGATAGCCGTCTTCATTGAGCGATTCGATGAGAAAGTCCAGCGCGGCCCGGTCGGTGGGCGAGAGGAAGAATTCCCCCGCCTGCTGGTGCAAGAAGTCGCTCAGCGAGATGTGCGCGCCACGGATGTCGGCGGCATCCACATCGTCATCGCCGCTACCCTGGCCGCGCGGCGGGGCGTCGCCGCCCCATTCGTCGTCGTTGGGGGAGATATCCAGCGAACCATCGCCATCCCAATCGGCAGGGGCATCGGCCTGGCCTTCGGCCTCGTGGGCAGCGGTGGCCTCATCGTCAGCGTCGTCACCGAAGGCCTCGCGCTCCAGCGTTTTTTCTCCGCTGGGCACGGGCGCATCGGCCGCGCTCAGACCGAATTCTTCGCGCTCGGCACGCTCCTCGCCCTCTTGCAGTTCCAAAAAAGGGTTGACCTCCAGCATGTGCTCGACCTCTTGCTGCATCTCCAGCGTGGAGAGCTGCAACAGCCGAATGGACTGCTGAAGCTGGGGCGTGAGCGCCAGGTTCTGCGAAGTCTTGAGGGAGACGCCGAGCTTCATGGCACGCTGCCTTGCTTCACATGCGGAAGTTCTCGCCCAGATAGACGCGGCGCACGTCGGGGTTCTCGATGATCTCCTGCGCCGGGCCTTGCGCCAGCACGGAACCTTCACTGATGATGCAGGCGCGATCGCAAATGCCCAGGGTTTCGCGCACGTTGTGATCGGTAATCAGCACGCCAATGCCGCGCTCTTTGAGAAATGCAATGCTGCGCTGGATTTCCATGACCGCGATGGGATCCACGCCCGCAAAAGGCTCATCCAGCAAGATAAAGCGCGGCTGCGTCGCCAACGCCCGCGCAATTTCCACGCGCCTGCGCTCACCGCCCGAGAGCGCAGGCGCAGGCGTGCTGCGCAAATGCTCCACCCGCAGCTCGCCCAGCAAACGCTCCAGCCGCGCGTCCACTTCCGCGCGCGATAGCGCCTTGCCCTGCGCATCGACTTGCAGCTCCAGCACCGCGCGCACGTTTTCTTCCACCGTCAAACGGCGAAAGATGGAAGCCTCCTGCGGCAAGTAGGACAAGCCCAGGCGCGAACGCTTGTGAATGGGCATATCGGCAATGGAATGGCCGTCGATGAAGATATCGCCGCCATCGCTGCGCACCAGGCCGACGATCATGTAAAACGACGTCGTCTTGCCAGCGCCATTGGGGCCAAGCAAGCCCATCACTTCGCCATTGACGACATCCAGGGACACATCCTTGACGACCTTGCGCCCGCCATAGCTTTTCTGCAAATGGCGCACCTGCAGGCTGGAGACGCCCTTGGCCTGCCGATCGGCGGCGCTGATCTCTGCACTTTGGAGCGATACCACCATTGCCGCCTCACTGGCCTTGCAAGCGGCTGCTGGGCTGAAGCGCCGCACCGCCTGCGCCTGCCGCCCCCTGTGCGCTGGCGCCCGAAGCGGTTGACGCGCCAATCACCGCGCGCACACGGCCCGAGCCGCCCTGCCCTGCCCTGCGCGCGCCATCCACCGTGAACACGCCTGTGGTGTTGTTGTAAACAATCACCGCGCCATCGATTTCGTCATTGATGCGCCCGGCCTGCAAGCGCCGCAACTCGGCTTTGCCCATGAGTTTGACCTGATCGGCCTTGCTGTCGTACTCGATACGCGCCGCCTGCGCCTCCACCACCTCCACAGGCGCGCCTTTGGGCGTATCGCGCTGCTGGCGGAAAAAAGCGCGGCGGCCGCCAGAGGCTTCCACCGTGCCGAACTGGCTGCCATCGGCGCGCTGCTGCACCGTGAGCCTGTCGCCTTTGAGCACGATGGTGCCTTTGGTCACCACCACATTGCCTGAAAACACCGTCACCTGGGCCGCATCATCGTGGCGCAGCCCATCGGCCTCGACATTCATGGGTTGATTGCGGTCACTGGCCAAGGCCAGCGCGTTAGACGCCATGGAACAGGCTGCGGCGAGTACCGCCAGGGAAATCCAGAGTTTCTTCATCACGGCACGATTCTTGCTTTGGAAAATGGCCCGACGATTCTAGCCCGCATGGCCTGGCCCTGTACACAGGGCAGGCGGCGGCGCGGCAAAACGCCAACACACCAGCGCAGCGCAAAAAAAACCCCGCTGGGCTGCGGGGTTAAAAGGGTCTTGGATAGTTCTCGCAATTTCAAACGATTCCCTTCAGGATTCGCCTATGGAATGAACTCATGCGCTGTAGCCGCCGACTCGCGGCTGGGGCCAATTGTAGCGCAAATTGCTCGAATTTTGCATTTATTCCACATCTTGCCCCTTTTTCAGCCATCTTGGTGACGAACTGCCTGCGCAAAGGTATTGATCAAGGGCCGCAATTGGGCCTGCTTCAGGCGCAGCGCCGCCTGATTGACGACCAGTTGGGAACTGATTTCCATGATGGTCTCCACCTCTGTCAAGCGATTGGCGCGCAACGTGTTCCCGGTGGAAACCAAATCCACAATCGCATCGGCCATGCCCGTCAGCGGCGCCAGCTCCATACTGCCGTAGAGCTTGACCAAATCCACGTGCACGCCTTTGCGGGCAAAAAATTCGCGTGCAATGCCTGTGTATTTGGTCGCCACGCGCAGCCGTGCGCCACGGCGCACGACGTTGTGGTAGTCGAAATGCTCGGGCGTCGCCACGCTGACGCGGCAGCGCCCAATGCGCAAATCCAATGGCTGAAACAGGCCCTGGCCGCCATGTTCGATCAGCACGTCTTTACCCGCTACGCCCATGTCCGCCCCGCCAAACTGCACATAGGTTGGCACATCACTGGCCCGCACGAGCACAACGCGCACGTCCTCGCGGTTGGTGGGCAAAATCAACTGGCGGGATTTTTCCGGGTCTTCAAGCACTTGGATGCCAGCCGCGGCCAGTAGCGGCAAAGTTTCCTCGAAGATGCGCCCTTTGGACAGGGCTAGTGTGATCATGGCGTTCTCTGAAAAGGGTGGCTGAACGAGGCGCGGATTCTAGAGCGTGTCAGGGACTGTGCCGCCCTCACGCCAGCCCCGACAAAGGGGCCAGAAAGCCTGCATGCATTGGCGTCTTCCACAAAAAAACCGCCGCAGCGGCTGGCCGCTGCGGCGGTTTTGGGACTTTTCAATGGTTTAAATCAAAGGCTGCCAGAGCCTGTTTGGCGTGCGCGCTCGGCGTCGTCCATCAGCTCGTACCACATGGCGTTGAGCACGGCCAGGGCGGCGGCCAGCGGCAGGCCCAGCATCCAGGCGAAATACCACATTGTGAGTTCCTTTCAAAAATGGTTGATTCGGTGTTGGGCCGCGTTCAGTAGATGGCGTGGCCTTTTTCGTCGTCCACGTCCGCGTTGCGCACCTTGCCGCGCATGACGGCGTACACCCAACTGGTGTAGGCCAGCACGATGGGCAGGAAGATGAGGGTGACCACCAGCA
>JAUMYU010000073.1 GCA_030528485.1 Comamonadaceae bacterium | reverse complement strand
GCAAAAGGGGCTAAAGCAAAAGGGCCGGCGTCTGGCAAGCAGCGCAGCCCTTTTATTTTTCTACATCAAATGGAAATATGAAAATCCGTTTTCGGCAACACTGTCAATGAATTTTCATTTCAAAAAATCACTTTGATTTGCAATTCATTCAGTAGCGTTTGTACAGCAGCGAAACGCACAGCGCCGCCGCAATGCCCACGAACATCAAGAACGACCAGTTGGCAATGCTCATGCCCAAAAAGCTCCAATCGACGGCGGTGCAATCGCCCGAGCCGCGAAACAGCATGGGGATGGCTTTGCTGATGGGGTAGTTCTCCACAATGCCGTAGAAATCGCGCCCGCAACTGGCGATTTCCGGCGGATACCACTGCATCCAGCTTTGGCGCGCAGCCACGAATGCGCCAAAGCCGCTGAGCGCCAGGATCACCACCGTCCAAAGCGCCTGCCACCAGCGCGCGCGCCAGGCGCAACCCAGCGCGGCGGCGACGCCAACCAGCACAAACGCATAACGCTGCACCACGCACATCGGGCAGGGATCCAGCCCCACGCTGTGCTGCAAATACAGGCCAAAGCCCAGCAAACCCGCGCACGCCAGGGCAACCAGCCCCATCAAGCGGCGCGGCGATGCAAAGAGAAAATCCCACAGCGGTTTCAAACCCAATCCTTTCCAAATCCTGCCCATGCAAGCGGCCTGCTCGCACAAAAAAGCGGGCCATGCATGCCCGCATACAGGCCCATCCAAGCGCCGTTATTGTGTGCTGGTTTACCCGCAAGTTCCGGGCAAGTTTCGAAAGGCAGCCAAATATCCAATCAAAGGCAAAAAAATCACCTATTTTCGGCATGACAGCAATCAAATAAATTTTCCTTTGATTGATAATAAAAAGAAATGCTCAAACCTTCCCTCAGACCGGGCTGGTAGGATCGCCAGCCTTTTGCCTTGCGACGACGTCCGCCCATGCCCTCCCCCCACGCCCTGCCCCCTCCCCTGGCCCATGCATCTGCGGCCGATTGGGCCGCTTTTGCCGCCTGTGCGCTGGAGCGCCTGCGCGCCCAGGCGCCGCTGGTGCAATCCATCACCAACCGCGTTGCCGCCCAATTCACCGCCAACATCCTGCTGGCCCTGGGCGCAGCGCCTGCGATGGTGGATATTGCGGGCGAGGCAGGACGTTTCGCGCGCATGGCCTCGGCCCTGTCCATCAACCTGGGCACGCCCGTGCCCGCACAAGCCGATGCGGTGCTGGAGGCCGCCCACGCCGCGCAGGCCGCCGGCAAGCCCTGGGTGCTCGATCCCGTCGCCATCGGCGCCCTGCCCCTGCGCACAGCCCTGGCGGCGCAATTGCTGGCCCTGCGCCCGCCCATCATCCGCGGCAATGCGTCGGAAATCCTGGCGCTGGCAGGCCACAGCAGCGGCGGCCGCGGTGTGGACGCTACCGACAGCGTGGCCCAGGCGCGCCAGGCCGCCATCGCGCTGGCTGGGCAAACGCAAGGCGTGGTAGCAGTCTCCGGCCCGGTGGACTTTCTCACCGACGGGCGCAACCAGCTCCACCTGGCCAACGGCGCGCCGCTACTCACCCGCATCACCGGCGGCGGCTGCGCCCTGGGCGCCGTGATGGCCGCGTTTGCCGCCCTTGCACCCTTGTACGCCCCGCCCGCCGCAGCGCAAACGCAGCCACAACCGCCCAGCCCGCTGCTGGCGCTGACGGCAGCAGCGGTGCTGGTCTATACCATCGCCGCCGAACAAGCCGCCATCCATGCGCCGGGGCCTGGCAGCTTTGCGGTGCAATTGATCGACCAACTGGCCTTGATCGACGCAGCCAGCGTGCGCGAGCGCGCCCGCATCGAAGTGCAGTGCTGAGCGCCCAGCCAACGCCCAGCCCGCTGCCCGGCGGCCGCAAAGGCTTGCGTTACGATATGTTTCTCTGCAACCTGGCAAGCCGCCGTTGGCGGGCTTGATTCATTTCTTCATAAAAAACCACGACCTATCCCGCCCCGCTGGCTTGTTGCAAGCTGGCAAGGCGACCCGCTTATGGAACCCCCTAGTCCCCACTGCCGCACTTTCGCGCATCCGCGCCGTTTACCCACCCTGGCACGCCCGCTGCACCCCGTCGCTGCACCCTTGATGCAAGGAGGCTTGGCATGGAAGCGTTGATTCTTGTGGGCTTGATCGTGCTCAACGGCATTTTTGCCATGTCCGAGATCGCGCTGGTGACGGCGCGCCGCGCGCGCTTGCAGGCCAAGGCCGATGAGGGCGACAAGGGCGCAGCCGTGGCGCTGGAGCTGGGCGAAGACCCCACGCGCTTTCTCTCCACCATCCAGATCGGCATCACCTCCATCGGCCTGCTCAACGGCATCGTGGGCGAGGCCGTGCTGGCCGCGCCGCTGGCCGCGTGGCTGACCGCGCTGGGCATGCCCGCCACCTCGGCCAGCGTGACCGCCACCATCGTCGTCGTCATTGGCGTGACCTACGTCTCCATCGTCGTGGGCGAACTCGTGCCCAAGCGCCTGGGGCAAATCTCGCCCGAACCCGTGGCCCGCCTGGTGGCGCGGCCTATCCAGTGGCTGGCCGCGCTCACGCGCCCTTTCGTGTGGTTGCTGACCTTCTCCACCAACGCCTTGCTCAAAATCGCTGGCGCGCGCCAGGCGGGTGACGACGGCGTCACCGCCGAGGAAATCCGCGCCATGCTGGCCGAAGGCTCGCAAACCGGCGTCATCCACCAAAACGAGCACGACATCGTGCGCAACGTCTTCCGCCTGGATGACCGCGAAGTCGGCTCGCTCATGACGCCGCGCACCGACATCGTTTACGTCGATCTGCAAGACAGCGACGAGGCCAACCTGCAACGCATGATTGCCTCCGGCCACACCCGCTTTCCCGTGTGCAGCGGCGGGCTAAGCCACATCCTGGGCTACATCCACGCCAAGCAGGTGCTGGCGCGCATCAGCCAGGGCGAGGGGCCGGACTTCGCGCGCGAGCTGCACACCAGCCTGTACGTGCCCGAAACCCTCACCGGCATGGCCTTGCTGGCGCAATTTCGCGCCAACAGCCTGCAAATGGCCTTTGTGGTGGACGAATACGGCGAAACCCAAGGCATGGTGACCCTGCAAGACGTCACCGAAGCCCTCACCGGCGAATTCACCACCCGCAACGCCGATGACGCCTGGGCGCGCCAACTGGACGAAACCACCTGGTCGCTCTACGGCACCATTCCCACCGTTGAACTCAAAGACCGGCTGGGCCTGGCCAGCGTGCCCGAGGAGGAGCGCGGCCTCTACCACACCCTCAGCGGCATGTTCATGCTGCTGCTCGAGCGCATCCCGCAAGTGGGCGACCAATTCGACTGGCAAGGCTGGCGCTTCGTCGTCGAGGAAATGGAGGGCAAGATGGTCGAGCGCGTCATCGCCACGCGCCTGCCCGATGTTCTCCCGCCTGGCGCGCCAGAGGCCCAAACGCCGTGAACAGCCTGCCAGCGGGTTTGCGAGCGGGCGCGAAAGAAACCGCCCGCACAAGGTAAAAAAACTCCCACTAGAATCGCGCCCGCTCTCGTTAAAGGTGAAAGCCTATTAGCCTAGCGCCCGGCGCGCTGGCAGAGACAACGCAGACGCGCAATCTTCCCCCACCAACGCCAAAGAGAGGAACGCCATGAGCTACACCCTTCCCGCCCTGCCCTACGCCTACGACGCCCTCGAGCCGCACATTGATGCGCAAACGATGGAAATCCATCACACCAAGCACCATCAAACCTACATCAACAACCTGATTACGGCCGTCAAAGGCACGGAATTTGACGGCAAAAGCGCCGAAGAACTGATTGTTGACCTGAGCAAGCTGCCCGAAGGCATCCGCACCGCCGTGCGCAACAACGGCGGCGGCCACGCCAACCACAGCCTGTTCTGGACCGTCATGGCCCCCGCAGGCCAAGGCGGCGGGCAACCCGGCGGCGAGCTGGCAGCCGCCATCGAGCGCGATCTGGGCGGCTTCGACGCCTTCAAGGAAGCCTTCACCAAAGCCGCCCTCACCCGCTTTGGCAGCGGCTGGGCCTGGCTCTCCAGCGACAAAAACGGCAAGCTGCTGGTGGAAAGCAGCGCCAACCAGGACAGCCCCCTGATGAGCGGCATCGGCTCGGGCAACACCCCCGTGCTCGGCCTGGACGTGTGGGAGCACGCCTACTACCTGAAATACCAAAACCGCCGCCCCGACTACATCGCCGCCTTCTTCAACGTGGTGAACTGGGCAGAAGTGGAGCGCCGTTACCAGCAAGCCAAGGGCTGATACCCGGCGGCTCGCGCCCGCCAGCGGGTGGCAAAACCGCCACCCCGCTGAGTGCGCTCCCCCCCTTCGAACCGCAGCCACCCGCAAGGGCGCTGCGGTTTTTTCATGCTGCATGGGCGCATAGGGCATGACGAGAAAATTGCAAATCAAGAAAAATCAAACCAATACCACCATGCCAAAAAATGACATTTTTATTTCTTTTTGATTTATATCATTAGACCTCCTGAATCAAGGCGGCGAGGACTTTGCGGCCTTCACCCGCGAGCACATTGAAGGTGCGGCAGGCGGCGATGGTGTCCATCGCCTCCAGGCCCAGTTGCTGCTGCAAAAAAGGGCGCAGCCAGGCGGCGGGGGGAAAGCGCGTGCGTTGGCCGCTGCCCAGCAGCACGACTTGCGCGCCATGCTCGGCTGCCAGCGCCGCCAGGCGCTGCAAGTGCGCGGCTTGCAGCGCCTCGAACGTGGGGCAGTCCCACGCTTGTTGCAGGCCCTCGCTGCCCAAAATCACGCTGCCTTCCATGCGCACGGGGCCGGGCAATTGCACCCAGCCGGGGCCATAAGCGGTGATGGAGGTGGCCTGGGGGGCATCGGCTTGGAGTTTCATAAGGTTTCAATCGCGAAGGGAGGGGAAAAAAGGCGCGCAAGTGTAGAGCGTGTCATGCACTTTTCGCCCTCTGCGCCAGCGCCAGGGCGCGCGATGCGCTGGCGTTTGTCCTTGTGATCTGTGGTCAAATCACGGGTTTTCCCTTTTGACTACTATTTTTTGCCCCATCGCTGTCGCCATGAAAACCATCCACAAATCGGCCAAGCTGGCCAATGTGCTTTACGACATTCGCGGCCCCATCGTGGACGAGGCGCGCCGCATGGAGGATGAGGGCCAGAAAATCATCAAGCTCAACATCGGCAACCTGGCCGCGTTCGGCTTCGATGCGCCCGAGGAGGTGCAGCAGGACATGATCCGCAACTTGCCCAACTCGGCCGGCTATTCGGACAGCAAAGGCATTTTTGCCGCGCGCAAAGCGGTGATGCACGAGACGCAGCGCCAGGGCATCGCGGGCGTGACGTTGAACGACATTTACCTGGGCAACGGCGCCAGCGAGCTGATTGCCATGGCCACCAACGCGCTGCTCGACGATGGCGACGAGCTGCTGCTGCCCGCGCCCGATTACCCGCTATGGACGGCGGTGACCAACCTCTCCGGCGGCACGCCCGTGCATTACATCTGCGACGAGGCCAACAACTGGGAGCCCGATCTGGACGACATCCGCAGCAAGATCACCCCGCGTACCAAGGGCATCGTCGTCATCAACCCCAACAACCCCACGGGCGTGATTTATTCGCTGCCCACGCTGCTGGGCATTGTCGAAATCGCGCGCGAGCACGGCCTGGTGCTGCTGGCCGACGAGGTGTACGACAAGGTGCTCTACGACGACAACACCCACACCGCGCTGGCCAGCCTGGCGCCCGATGTGCTGACGCTGACGTTCAACTCCCTCTCCAAAAGCTACCGCTCCTGTGGCTACCGCGCGGGCTGGATGATCGTCTCGGGCGACAAGGGCTGCGCGCGCGACTACATCGAGGGGCTGGAGATGCTGGCCAACATGAAGCTGTGCTCCAACGTGCCCGGCCAGTGGGCCATCCAGACGGCGCTGGGCGGCTACCAAAGCATTCACGAACTCACCGGCGAGGGCGGGCGCCTGCGCCGCCAGCGCGATCTGGCCTACGAGATGATCAACGCCATCCCCGGCGTGAGCTGCGTCAAGCCCCAGGCCACACTGTACATGTTCCCCAAGCTGGATCTGGACGTGTACCCCGTGGCCGATGACCGGCTGTTCTTCCTGGAACTGCTGCGCGAAACGCGCGTGATGCTGGTGCAGGGCACGGGCTTTAACTGGCCCAAGCCCGATCACTTCCGCATCGTCTTTTTGCCGCACGAGCCGGATTTGCGCGAAGCCATCGAGCGCATTGCGCGCTTTTTGCGCACTGTGCGCGAGCGTCGCGCAGGCGCCATCAGCCCCGTGAGCCACATCGGCAAAAAAGCCGCGGCCTGACCCCCCTTTGGCTTTTCAGGCTTTCTGGGCTTTTCCGGCTTTTTCTCTCACCCCTTACACCCAAGACCTTTCCCATGACACCCATCCGCGTTGGCCTTTTGGGCATCGGCACCGTTGGCGCCGGCACATTCACCGTACTCAAGCGCAACCAGGAGGAGATCCGCCGCCGCGCCGGCCGCGAGATCGCCATCACCGTCGTGGCCGATCTGGACACGACGCGCGCGCGCAGCATCGTCGGCGACGGGGTGGAAGTCGTCAGCGACGCCGCTCAGGTCGTGGCGCGCGAGGATGTGGATGTGGTGATCGAGCTCATCGGCGGCTACGGCATTGCCAAAACCCTGGTGCTGGCTGCCATCGAGGCGGGCAAGCACGTCGTTACCGCCAACAAGGCCCTGCTGGCCGTGCATGGCGAGGAAATCTTCGCCGCCGCCGCGCGCAAAGGAGTGATCGTCGCCTACGAAGCCGCCGTGGCGGGGGGCATCCCTATCATCAAGGCGCTGCGCGAAGGACTGGTGGCCAACCGCATCAACTGGGTGGCCGGCATCGTCAACGGCACGACCAACTTCATCCTCTCCGAAATGCGCGACAAGGGGCTGGACTTTGCCACCGTGCTCAAGGAGGCCCAGCGCCTGGGCTATGCCGAGGCCGACCCGACCTTCGACATCCAGGGCATCGACGCCGCCCACAAAACCACGCTGATGTGCGCCATCGCCTTTGGCGTGCCGGTGCAGTTTGATAAAGCCCACGTCGAGGGCATCACCAAGCTGGAGAAAACCGACATCCAGTACGCCGAGCAACTGGGCTACCGCATCAAGCTGCTGGGCGTGACCCGCCGCACCGACAAAGGCATCGAGCTGCGCGTACACCCCGCGCTGGTGCCTACGCGCCGCCTGCTCGCCAGCGTCGAAGGGGCGATGAACGCCGTCGTCGTCAACGGCGACGCCTTGGGCACCACGCTGCATTACGGCCAGGGCGCAGGAGCCGAGCCGACGGCCAGCGCGGTGATTGCCGACCTGGTGGACATCGCCCGCCTCTATGGCGCCGACCCCAGCCACTACACGCCGGTGCTGGGCTTTCAGTCCGCCAGCCTGGCCGCCGCGCAAGGCAGCCTGCCGGTGCTGCCGATCGAGGAAATCGTCACCAGCTATTACCTGCGCGCGCGCGTGCTTGATGAGCCGGGCGTGCTGGCGCGCATCACCACCATCCTTTCCGAGCACGGCATCAGCATCGACGCCATGCTCCAGCGCGAATCGGACGATTTGCTGGGCGAGGGCGCGGATCAGACCGACCTCATCATCCTCACCCACCGCACGCGCGAGGGCACGATGAACGAGGCGCTGGAGAAAATCCAGGGCCTGCCCACGGTGCTGGGCTCGGTGGTGCGCCTGCGCAAGGAAGAACTGAATTAGAGCGTGTATGCCCTTTCACCCCCCGCGAAAGTGCCCATCGTGTGCAGTGCAAGGAAACAGCCGCGCTGCAATGCGCATGCCGGGGAGCTACTCCCTTCGGTATGGCCCCGAAACCATAAACTCGCCGCACCCTCTCGCTTAATCGTTTGAGGATGATGCTGGGGCAGTAGCGTCGGCCTTGATAGATAGCATGGCCTCGCGCAGTTGCGCAGCGTAGCGCTCTAGCACCTGGTCGCCAGGCTCTTTCCGCGGCCAAATCAAGCCTACCCCATCGTTGGTATGGCGCGGAACAACGTGCATGTGAAAGTGCATCACGGTTTGCCCGCCATCGCGGCCATTGGCCTGTAGCAGCGTCATGCCTGTTGGGCTAAAAGCTTGCTTGGCTGCACGCGCCACTTTCTGGCTGGTCTGCATGACGGCTGCGCATTCTTGTGGCGTGAGATCAAACAAATCCGTTGTGTGGCGTTTGGTGGCCACCAATACATGACCGGGCGTGACTTGCCCTAAATCCATGAAGGCGATGGTCAACGCATCTTCATACACCTTGGATGAGGGGATCTCCCCTACAACCAACTTACAAAAAATGCACACCCCTGGCGGGGAGGTATCGACAAACTCAGGCATGAGGCGACCTTTCTTGCCCATTGGGGCATTTCAAGAACGGGCGATATGATGCCCGGCTCTACGTGTGGAGGCTTCGTTCTCGCGAGCTACGGACGATAAATAACATGGATTGGGATAACCTCAGGTATTTTTTAGCGCTAGCACGCACGGGAACGCTGGTGAATGCCGCTCGCATGTTGGGGGTCGATCACACAACGGTGAGCCGACGTATTCAGGCGTTGGAAAAGCAAGTGGGCGTGCCCCTTTTTGCAAGGGAGTCTTTCGGGCATCGCCTCACAGAATCGGGCCGCCAGTTGCAGCCCCACGCTGAGGCGATGGAAGCGGCTTTCCTCTCGATAGAAAACACGGCACTTTTTGCTCGGGAAGGGCTTTCTGGCTTGGTGCGGGTCGGGGCGCCGGAAGGGCTGGGCACCTGCGTGTTGGCCGCCCCTTTGGCCGGATTGGCGCAACAGCACCCCGCGCTAGTGGTGGATTTGCTGGCTTTACCGCGCCAAGTGCAGCTTTCACGACGAGAGGCGGACATCGTGATTTCGCTGGAACGCCCCACACGCGATTCCGTCGTGGTCACCAAACTCAGTGACTATGTATTGCGCCTCTACGGAGCGCAGAGCTATTTGGCTCGTCATAAGCCGATCCAGACCGTGCAGGACTTGGTCGGGCACACGTTCATTTCCTACGTGGATGACTTGCTTTTTTCTAGGCAACTGCAATTTTTAGACAGCTTTTTCCAGCCCCGGCAATTTGGCCTGCGCAGCACCAGCATCATTGCCCAATACGAGGCGGTACGCGCTGGAGCGGGCTTGGCCATCTTGCCTGTGTTCTTGGGCGGGAGTGATGCCAATTTGCAGTGCTTATTGCCGCAGGAAGCCCATTTCCAGCGGACGTTTTGGATGTCTATGCCTTCGGAAATTCGCCATTTGGCGAGAGTGCAAGCGGTCTGGCAATTTTTGTGCGACGTAGTGCGTGATCCCGCCCGGGGCCTGCTGCCGATCCCGCAAGGAGAGAGGAGAGCGAAGTGATTGCGAAAAAAATAGCAATTTTTACGCGCGACGCAATTTTTTTCGGCTAGAATTCTTGGCTTCGGCGCATTAGCTCAGTTGGTTAGAGCGACGGAATCATAATCCGCAGGTCCGGGGTTCGAGTCCCTGATGCGCCACCAAGTTTTACCAATTCAAATCAAACACTTAAGCCGCTTGCCTCAAGCGGCTTTTTTGTTGCCTGCTGAATAAGATCTTTTATGCTTGACTCCTCTGAATTGAATCGGGAGAGAGCTATGAGCACTTTGATGAATTGGTCGCGTCCCGCTATGGGTTACTGGCAGGTGGTTCTGGGAGGCTTTTTAGTAGGGCCTACGCAGGCAGCGGATTTATACAAATGTACGCAGGCCGGACGTGTGTCCTACCAAGAGACAGCTTGTCCCGCCTCTGGAGAGCTTTGGATTGACGATCTGGGGCGTCAACGGAAAATTTTGCGCCAGCAGCGTTTGGATGATTT
Organism: Comamonadaceae bacterium; assembly: GCA_030528485.1. Lineage (GTDB taxonomy): Bacteria > Pseudomonadota > Gammaproteobacteria > Burkholderiales > Burkholderiaceae_C > Lampropedia. The sequence goes on along the minus strand of JAUMYU010000073.1, from coordinate 356 downwards.
AGCTCAAGAACGGATCGATCAGCGCCAAATGCAGCTTTTTGAGGCAGAGCAGGCGCGAGATGCCATACGCAAAGCCAATGCAGAGCTTGCTCCGCACCGATAAGCACTGTGCCTCAAAACGGCCCACCCAGACAGTGAGGGTGAGGAGGGGGAAGTTCCTCGTAAAACCGCGAATTTTATATGTAACTCTTGGTTTTTGAATGAGGCGAAGCCCCCCTTTTTCTAGCATGGGAATGGCAAAGACCACAAAGTGCAATCGACCCAGCACGTCCGGCAATCGTTCGTAATCACGAGACAGGCACCTGAAGCGGGCAAGCCAGCCAAAGCTGCGTTCCACCACCCAGCGCCTTGGCAGC
>JAUMYU010000005.1 GCA_030528485.1 Comamonadaceae bacterium | reverse complement strand
TGGTCAACCTCGGCTGCGCCACCGGCCACCCCAGCTACGTGATGAGCAGCAGCTTTGCCAACCAGACGCTGGCGCAGATCGAGCTGTTCACCAAGCCCGAGCAATACCAGAGCGGCCAGGTCTATGTGCTGCCCAAGATCCTGGACGAGCACGTCGCCCGCCTGCAACTGTCCAAACTCGGCGCGGAGCTGACCGAGCTGACCGACTCGCAAGCGGCCTACATCGGCGTGAAAAAAGAAGGGCCGTACAAGCCCGATACCTACCGCTATTGACCGACGGCTTCGGCGGCCCCAATCGGGGTCGCCTCAGAATTACAAATCAAAGGAAAATTGAAATCAATAAAAACATGCCGAAACAAGCATATTTCATTTCCTTTGATTTATAAAACATGAAGTGCATCGCCATGCAACGCCTCCCCTCCCGCCTCATGCCGCCCCGCAACAGCAGCCCCGGCCCAACAGTCGGCGAGCAACTGCGCTTCGCCTTGCTCATCGCCCTGCTGGCAGGCGCGGCACTTGCCCTGCTGTGGCTTTGGCTGCAAGCGGCATGGAAGTCGCCCGCACGCACACTGATCTTCACCGCCTTGCTCGCCGTCGCGTTCGTCTGGTTTGGTCGCCGCGTCAATCAGGAAACCCAACAGCAGCAGCAGCACCTGCAAGCCCTGGCGCGCCGCCGCAGCGGCCAAAGCATTTGCCAATTCGCCCGCCAGGCCAACTGCCGCCAGCACGACCCGTGGGTCGTGCGCGCGGTGTACGAAGAACTGGCCGAGGCCGCAGGAGCATTGAGCGGCAGCGCCCAGCCCCTGCCCGTGCACTGGGACGACAAGCTGACAGAAACGCTGTGCATCGATGCCGACGACCTGGACATGGCCATCGCCCCCGAAATCGCCCGCCGCGCAGGCCGCTGCCTCCAAGACACCCGGCGCAACCCCTGGTACTGCAAAGTCCAGACCGCAGGCGATTTGGTGCAATTTTTCAACGCCCAGCCGCGCGTAACACCCTCCTGAAAGCGGCCTGCCCCCACAACTCCAACACCTGTATGCAAGCCACCATCTACCACAACCCCCGTTGCAGCACCTCGCGCAACACCCTGGCGCTGCTGCGCGAGCGCGGCATCGAGCCACGCATCATCCATTACCTGGAAGACCCCCTGACGCGCGAAGCCATCGCCCAGCTCATCGCCGCCAGTGGCCTGAGCGCGCGCCAGGCCATCCGCGAAAAAGAAGAACTGTTCCAAACCCTCGGCCTGACCCAGGCCAGCGACGAAGCCCTGCTCGACGCCATGACCGCCCACCCGCGCCTGCTCAACCGCCCCTTCGTCGTCACCGAACGCGGCGCCCGCCTGGCCAGGCCGGTGGAAAAGGTGCTGGAGATTCTCTGACCCGCCCATCCACCGCATGCGCCCCCCGGCAAAAGCGCCTTGCATAGGGTGAACAGGCCCTACAATCGCCCGTTTCGACGCTCGCGTCCCCCCACCAAGTCCCGATAGTTCAATGGATAGAACACAGACCTCCTAAGTCTGGGATACAGGTTCGATTCCTGTTCGGGGCGCCAAGACCACGTACAAAGGCCGCCAGGAAAACACGCTTGGCGGCTTTTTCATGCAAATCAACAAGTTGCAAAACAAATAGGTAAAAGACCTGTTGATGGCCCAAGCCGTGATCAGCGAGCATGTCAAAACACGCTGCCTGCGCTTTGATGCACAGGGCATAAGCGACAAGTCAAACGCTCTACAAGAAAGCCATCCATGCAACTGTTCCTGCCCTTGCCGTGGGGCGAAATGGCGGCGGTTTTTTCCGCCGTAACGGTTGCTTACGTGATTTTTGGCATTGCAGGGTTTGGCACGGCGCTGGTAGCCAGCCCGATATTGGCCAATTTCATGCCTGTCTCGCACATCGTGCCGCTGCTGGCTTTGCTGGATATGTTTGCGGCATTAAGCCATATTGCCAAAGATGGGCGCCACGCCGACACTGCCGAATTAAAACGGCTGGTGCCCTTCATGGTGATCGGGAGTGTGATTGGCGTGGCCATTTTGCTGAAAACACGGCCGGACTTTCTGTTATTGGCTTTGGCCGTGTTTGTGATCGGTTATGCGCTGTATGCACTCAGCGGATTTCGCGCCCGGCAGTCCTTCGCAGCTTCTGCGGCAAGACCTTTTGGCTTGATTGGAGGGGTATTCAGCGCCTTATTCGGCAGCGGTGGCTTTATTTATGCACTCTATTTATCCGGCCGTATAGAACAGAAAGAGAAGTTTCGCGTCACCCAGTCCACCTTGATTGGCTTGAGTACCTTGACGCGAGTGGTGTTTTTCACCATTTCCGGGGTTTATATGAATACCGCGATTTGGATGATGGCCTTGATATTGGCCCCTGCCATGATGCTTGGCGTTTTTCTGGGGCGGCATATCACCTTGCGCCTCACACGCGAGCAGTTCATGCGGGTGATTCATATGGTGGTTTTGTGCTCCGGCGTTTTCTTGCTGATGCGGTATTTCAATCTTTGATGGCGCGAGGGATGCCAGGCGCGGCCTGCGGTGTTTCGCTTCCCGCAAAGGTCTTGCCAGAAGCCATTTATTCCAATTCAATAGGAAAATAAACCAACCTTTTTTGGTATGATAGTCAATGAATCGATTTTCCCATGATTGGAAAACAAGCCAAGACCTCAAAAATCCGCCTTCAGGAAAAAGGCCTTGGGGTAAGGGTTGTAGTAATAGGGATCGATTTCTTCAAAGCCCAGCCCTTCGTAAAGGGCGCGGGCGGCGTCCATTTCGTCGAGGGTGTCGAGCAGGATGCAGGAGTAGCCCGCCAGCTCGGCCGCTTCCATCGTGGCTTCGGCCAGCATGCGCCCCAGGCCGAAGCCGCGAAAGGGTTTGCGCACGTACAGGCGCTTCATCTCGCTGGCGTTGGGGTAGTCGCAGGCGGCCAGGGGGCGCATGGCGCAGCAGCCTGCGAGCAGGTTGTCCACAAAGGCCAGCATGACGCAGCCTGTGGGCGCGGCGTAGTCGCCAGGCAGTGCGGCCAGTTCTTGCTCAAAGTCTTGAAAGTCCAGCGAGATGGGCAGGCTTTGGGCGTATTCCGCAAACAGTTCGCGCACTTGCGCGAAGTCTTGTGCGCTGTGCGCGGGGCGGATGAGGATTTCGGGGGTTGGCTCCATGATGGGTGGCAAGAAGGGGGAAGGCGGGTTCAGGCGGGTTGCTCCAGCAGGCGCTCAATGGCGCGCTGCAACCGGGCCATATCGGGCGGGCCGATATAGTGCTGGGCAATGTGCCCCTGGCGGTTGAGCAGATAGCTGGTGGGGGTGACGTGCACCGGCCCCCAGGCGCGGGCGGCCTCGCCCGTGGCATCCAGGGCGACGGCAAAGGGCAGTTGGCGGCTGCGGGCGAAGTTGAGCACGTATTCGGGCCGGTCGTAAGGCATGGCGACGGCCAGGACGCCAAAGCCGCGCGCCTGGTAGCGGGCGTGGATTTGCGCCAGCGCAGGCATTTCGGCCACGCAGGCGGCGCAACTGGTGGCCCAGAAGTTGACGAGCAGCACTTGGCCGCGCCAGTGGGCGGTGTTTTTTTGCGCACCGTCGAGCAACAGGAATGCGGTGTTGGGCGCTGGCTCGGGCTTGCGGCCCCACCACCACAGGGCCGCACCGCAGGCCAGCGCCACCGCCAACGCAGCCAGCAGCGCCTGGGTTGCGGGCCTGCGCGGGGCGCGCGGCGATGAGGCCGGATGGGAAGAAGGCATAACGAGAAGGCTGTTGTTACGGCGTGGCGCGCGGCAAGTCCAGCACGGTCACATCCGCGTTGGGCGTTTCGCCAAAGACTTGGGGCATATACAGGGCTTCGGCGCGGGTGGGCGGCAGGCGGAACTGGCCGGGCTGGTTCAGGCGCACGGTGTAGGTGTAGTGCGTCTGGCCGGGGTGCAGCCCGTGGTAATAGACGCGCATGGCGTCCATCTTGCGCTCCTCCCACGCCACGCTCCAGCGGTCTTGCCGGTCTTCGCCTTGTGTCGCCAGGGCCGAGTCGCGCCCCAGGCCGCTGCCCAGGATGGCGCTGCCCGCAGGAATGGGGTCGGTCAGGGCCGTCATGCCCGTTTGGGCGCTGGCATGCACCACGAGGTGGACGCGGTAGATATCGCCCTGGCTCCATTGGCCGGGCCGCGTTTGCACGACGGGGACGATGGTTTTTTCCACCCGCAAGCCGGAGTGCACGGGCTGGGTGCTGGGCACAGCGGCCAGGGCGGAGAGCGTGATCCAGGGCTGGCCGCTGCCGATGTGCTCGACCTGCAATTGGGCGGCGGCGGCATCGCCCAGGCGCGCGATGGCATCGGGCCAGTCAAACGCCATATGCAGCTTGGCCGTGCTGGTGTTCACGGGTTTGCTGGCGGTGTTGCCCAACGCGGCTGGCTGCGCGGGCCAGGTTTGCTCCTGCACATCGGCGCCCATGCGGGCGCGCAAGACGCCTGTAACCTCGGTCGCTTCATGCCATTGCGCGAAGCGGCGCAAGGCCAAGTGTCCCCAGATGTTGGCGGCGGTGGTGCCCCAATGGCCGTTTTTCTGGCGCGCCATCAGGCCGCTGGCCAGGCCGCCCGCATCCTGCTTCCACTCGGGCATGTCGGCGGTGATGAGCAGCAGGCGGGCGGCATTGGTGTTGCCGTTTTGCATGACCCACCACCAGTCGTCGCTGCGCTCGGTGGTAAAGCCGATGTGCGTGCCCGTGTGCACGATGCGGCTGCGCAGCTCCTGCTGCACGGTGCGCAGTTGCTGGGCCTGGCCGGGCAGGCCCTGGGTGTTTTTCAGAATGAGCAGCCAATCCAGCAGCGCATGGGTGGGCAGGCGCTGCGGCGCCAGTTTCAGGCTCTCCAGCATGCTGGGCGTGGCCTGGCCGTGCTGGGCCAGGGCGGCGATCACGCTCAGGCGCTCGACCGTACGATCGTGGCGGCCAAAGGTGTTTTGACGCCCCAGGCGCCCTTCAGCGACATTCGCCAGGGCTTTGAGCAGGGCATCGCGCGCGGCGGCGTCGATGCGCAAATCGGCCTCGCCCAATTGGCCCAGGGTGGCATCGACGCTGAGCAAATGGGCGCTGAGCGCAATGCTGCCCTGCTCGCCATGCCCCCGGATGGGGAAGTAGGCCGCCAGGCCGTCTGAGTCCAGGTAGCTGGGCAAATCGGCCAGCACGGCCTGGAGCATGCGCGGCTCCATCAGGCCCAGGGCTTTGCTGTGGCGTTGCTCCAAGCAGGCATAGGGGTAGTTTTGCCACCAGCGGCGCAGGCCGGGCAGCGCATCGCCCGCCAGCGAGGCTTGCGCATCGAGGTGGATGCTGCCCAGGCCCTCCAGCGCGCCATCGGGCCAGGCGATTGGCAATGTCAATGGCTCGCTGAGCTGGCGCAACGTGGCTTGCCGCACCGTCACCGGCACGGCGGCCAGCAGCTTTTGCGAAATGCGCATGGCATCGCGCTGGGCGGGATCCTCGGCGCTCGCCTGCACTTCCCAAAGGGCTTGGGCCTCGGCTTGTGCGGCGGGCGGTTGCGGGGCGGTAACGCGCCATTGCACGGTTTGCGAGGCGCCTGCGGGGAGCTGCACCTGGCGCGGCTCCAGGGTCTGCGCGCCGTGGCGCGCTTGCACTTGCACGTTCATGGCCTTGGCCGTGGTGTTGCGCACGGTGATGCGGGCATCGTAGGCATCGCCCGCGCGCACCACCGGCGGCAGGCCGCTGATGAGCTGCACATCTTGCGCCACGACGATTGCGCCGCTGCCCGAACCGAAAAATTGCAGGCCGGCATCGGCAATGGCTTCGGCATGGAAGGTGGTGATGCTGTCATTCAGGGGCACTTGCACCCGCGCCTTGCCCTGGGCATCAAGCTGCACTGCGGGCTGCCACAGCAGCAAGGTATCGAACAGCTCGCGCGTGGCGCCCTCCCCTTCCGAGCGGCCACCGCCGCCGCCTGCGGCGCGGGCTTTGAGGCCGTAATGGCGCCGCCCCACCACTTCCATTTGCGCGGTGGCGGTGCGCACGCCCCAGGGGCGGGTGCGCATCATGGCGCGCAGCACATCCCAACTGGGGTTGGGCGCCAATTCCAGCAGGGCCTGATCCACCACTGCCAGGGCCACTTCGGCGCCTGCGGCAGGCTGGCCGTTGGGCAGGCGCGCGGCAATCTCCAGCGTGGCTTGCTCGCCGGTGGCGTAGCGCGCTTTCTCCGGTTTGACGCTAACCTGAATGCGGTGGCCTTCGTCGCCCACACGCACCAGCGCCACGCCCAGGCGGTAGCTGGGCTTGCTCAAGTCCACCAGCGCCGTGGGCGGCACGGCTTCGCCCGTGTCGCTACGCCAGGCGTTCCACCACACGATGGGCGAGCGCCAGCCCCAGGTGAAGAAGCTGTACCACGGCACATCGCGCAGCCGCCCGCGCACGGCCAGCACGCTGACATAAACGTTTGGCCCCCAGGCCTCATCGATCTTGAGGGTAAAGCTGGGGTCGGAGCCGGCCAGCTCAATGACGCGCGTTTCGATGATGCCTTCGCGCTCCACCGTCACCAGCGCCTGGGCCTGGCGGTAGGGCATGCGCACCTGAAAGCGCGCGGTTTCGCCGGGCTGGTAGCTGGGCTTTTCGGGCAGCACGTCCATGCGGTCGGAGGATTCGCCCGCAAACCACAGCTCGCCTTCGCGCGTGACCCACACGCTGGTCGCAGATGCAAAGCTGCGCCCGGCTGCGTCGCGGATTTCAGCCACCAGCTCGACTTCGCCGCTTTCCGTCAGCTCCTTGACGCAATCAAAGCGGCCCGTTGGCCCGCTTTGGCCCTGGCAGAGCACGCCCAGATCGCGCACTTCGTGGTGGTGCTCGTATTTGTAAAAACCGCCCACCATGCGTTTGCGCGTGCTCAAGGTGGTGTGCTGGCGCCCGCGCACCTGCACGGCCGCGCCCGCCAGCGGCTTGCCTTGCGGCGTGAGGGCGATGGTGCGCACGCTCAGGGGTTTTTTCACCGATACCCAGTGGTCGGTGTGGATGCCCACCAGCGCCGCGGTAGGCCATAGCGCCTGCTTGTGGGTGAGGGTTTGCATTTCGCCATTGGGGTCTTCAAACGTGGCTTCGATGCGGATGTCTTTGGGGCGCTCGCCCAGCGCCTTGTCCAGACCGGGGATGGTAAAGCGACCATGACCTTGCGCATCGAGTTGCAGCGGGGCTTTGTCCAGCAGCAAACTGGCGCTGGCCGGCATCTCCGGCAGCGCCTGGCCTTCGCCTGGGCTGCGGTTGACAGCTTGCGGCGCGTTGAAGGCATAACGCTCGTATCCAGCGAAATGCAGGGGCTTGTCTTCCAGCATGGCCGAGAGCTGCACCGGCCAATAGGAAGCTGCACCGCCGCTGACATAGCCCAGGTGCATGTTCATCTCCATCGCACGGGGCGCGCCGCCTTCGGCCGTGGGCTGCGCGGGGCTGGGCTGCACAGGGGTGATCGTGCCCGTCAGCACGGGCAGGCGAAACTCCTCCACGCGAAATTGCGCGGTTTGCATGCCGCCGCCATGCCGGTCGGCGCTGAAAGCCTGCATGTGCACGGCGTATTCGCCCAAAGGGGCCAGTGGCGGCAGTTCGAGCGCGGATGTGGCCGCAGCGCCCCCGCTGGCATTGCGCCGCCACGCCAAAGGCAGGCGGAACTTGCGCCCGCTGCCCAGGTGCTGCACCACTGCCGTTTGCGGCAAGTCCGCCTCCCCGGGCGCCGCGAAGCCGCCCAGCACGGGCATGCGCGCGTAGTGCTTCATGGAGAGGGTTTCGCCCGCGCGCAGCAGGCTGCGATCCAGCACGGTGTGCAGCAGCGGGCCTTCGCCATCCAGGCCGTAGTCGTAATGCACATCAAAGCGCCAAGGCTCGATGCCCCGGTTCCACTGCGTGGAGACCAAGCCCAAATCGCCGTCGTCCGTGCGGGCGCTGATGAAATAGCCACTGCCCTGCAAGCTCTCATCGGCGAAGCAGGTGGTTTGTGCGGGTAGCGCCTCAAAGCGCGCCACGCCTTGCCCATCCGTCACGCCCTGGGCCGCCACCTGCCCATCGCAACGGTTGACTTGCACGCGCGCGCCAGCCACCGGCTTGCCCGAATCCAGCGCCGTCACCCACGCCATGGCGTTTTCCGCCCCCAGCTTGAAATGCACCATCAAGTTGGTAACCAGAACCGCCGTGCGCGCATGCAGCACGCGCTGCTCGCCGTAAGCCTGGTCCAGCAAGGCCTTGCCCAAGGTGGGCGAAGCGATCTCCACCACCTGGAAACCCGGCTGCAAGGCGATGCCCACCACCTCTGTTTCGCGGCGCTGGGCGTTGTCGCGGCGGGCAGGCAGGGTTTGCTCTATTACCCCAGGCGCCTGGCTGAGCAAGGACAGCCTGCGCGTCTCGATGACGTCCTCGTCGTCTGCATCGCCTTGCGATTCGGTGGCGCTGGCAGCGCGCGCAGGCACGGCCACGCCCAGCTTTTGCGCGCGTGTGCGCTGGATATAGCCCCCCGGGCTGAACAACTGCACGCGCGCCAGCCACTGCATGATGTCGCGATCGTGGTCGAGCTTGAGGATCTTCACGGGCAGGGGCGCTTCCACCGCGCGCAGCGTGACCGGCAGCAGCGCAGGCTCGTGGTAGCCCTCGGCAAAGCGTTCCATCACGGCGAAGTCGCCCGTGGAAAATTTGGCCAGCGCAGGCAGGCCGCCTGTAGCCACTTTGAGCGGAAAGGACGCGGCATTGCGCAAGGCGCGGCCCGCTTCGTCCTGCACGCCTGCGGGCAGCGCCAGTTCAAAAGCCGTGTCCGGCGGCAGCGGCGCGGCAAACCGCACCGTGTCGAAATAGCGCCCTGGCAAGGGCTTGTCCCGCCACTGCTGCACGCTCGTGCCGGCCTCGCCATAGCTGGCGTCGCCCTCCAGGGCCACCCCTTGCCAGATGCGCTCACCCGCGCGCAGTTGGATGTGCTCCAGCCAGCGCATATCCAGGGGCGCAGAAAAACGCAACAGCATGGGGCGCAGGGGCGAGCAAGGGCTGCTGGCGTTTTCGCGCTCGCAGTGGAACACGGCTTCCAACGGCTCGCGCACCCGGTAATAAAAGGTTTGGGCGCTTTCGCTGCTCAACCCGCTGAGCGCGCGCACGCCTTTGCCCAACACCAGCTTCATCGCCACCCCGGCGCTCAGGCGGCGCTGGCACGCCAGGCCCACGATGGCCTGGGCAGGAGGCTCCTCCTCGCCCCCCTCCCATTGCAGCGCCAGCAGTTGCTGGCGCTCTTGCGCATCCAGCACGCGCACGGGGATGCGCTCGCCCACATCCTCGGCCTCGCAATGCACGTGTTGGGGCAGGCTGGCGGCGTCAACAGGGGCGGAGAACCGCACCAGAAAGCGTTGCTCCTCATCCACGCCCTGCATCCAGGGGTCTTTCTCCAGCTCGCTCCAGGGCAGGTTGTGGCTGAGTTCTTCGCCCCACGGTTCGATGCGCTGCACCTGGGGGCCGCCGGTGTTGAAATGCTGCGGCGCGGCCAGGGCGATGGGGTGGCCGGACAAATCGCGGAATTCGGTATCGGCCGTCACCGTGCATGCCACACCGGCGGGCAAAGGCTGCTTGAACGCCCAGGCCCATTGGCGCGGGCTGAGCCAGCGGCCCTCGCCAGCGGCTTCGCCGCCCACGCACTGCACCTGCACGGGTGCGGCAGCCTGGGGGCGGCCGAATGCCACGGCATCTTGCGCAAAAGTCACCACCACGTGCGCAGGTTCGGAGACAAAGCCGCTGGGCGTGACGCTGACAGGCTGCGCGGCATAGGCGCCGTCCCCCCAAAAACCTGCCGCCGCCAGGCTGAATGCAGCCGCGCATGCACCAAGGGCCGCTCGCACGGCTGGGAGACGCCCAAAACGCTCAAAGGGAGGCCGAGAACTGTCTGCAACCATTTTTTCTGCTTCAAGAAAGTGACCGAACAGGGCCAGGATGGGCACAGCCTGCCTCGCCCCAAAGCCTGCTCAAAGTCCCGACGCAAGCGGACGAAGCGGTTGGGGATGGGCTTTGCGTGCGCCGCAGACCGCCCCAATCCGCCTCATGGCCAGCCGTGCAGAGACTTTGCATAGGTTCTGGCAGATCATTATGGGACAAGCCCTCTGCACACAAAGCCTTGCCAGCCCCTGCCGTGACCCACGCCCATCAAAAATCCATAATTACAATTCAAAAAGAAAACAAATCGCCTTGTTTTAGCATGATATGTATAAAAATGAATTTACATTGAATTGTAAAAAATCTTGCAGGCAGGATAATCCATCAAGGGCCTCAAGCAAAAAAGAAGGCACCTGCAAGGGTGCCTTTATAGGGTGGAAGTCTCCGGCTGTTATACGGTTGTCTCGACTGCCTGGGTGGAATAGGAAGAATGGTGGCAGTGCGTTGTTTTGTCTCCTCGGCCTCTCGGCGACTGCAATGCCTGAGAGGCATCCGTCGCGAGTGGTGCGGACTATAACGCTCTGGCCCGATTCATCCATAGGGGCTTACCCCGACTCACATCCACCAGGACAGCCAGCCCCAGGGCGTTTTCAGCCGCGCCATGCTGAACATGGTCAAAAAACACAGCAGGGCAGCCATATATGCGCCCCATTGGTGCAGCCGCCGCCTCGCGCGCAAAGCCACAAAGCCCAGCACGATATAGGCCACGAGCAACAGCAGCTTGACCTGCAACCAGCGGGCGTGAAGCATGCCAAAGTCGTAAGCCGCCAGCAGCACCAGTGCGGAGGCCAGCAGGCCAGTGTCGATACCCATGCTGAGCCGGCGCATGGGCCTGGTCAGCGGCTTGCGCGAACCCAGCAGCACCGCCAGAGCGCGAGCGGCAAACAAGCTGCCGCTGAGCACGACCAGGGTCATGTGCAGATGCTTCAGCCAGGGGTAGGAATCGATCAGCATGTGCGCACCCAAATACCCATCCACTTGCCCATCAACTTGGCAAATAGGGGTTGCCAAAACCCAGGCCTTGCAAGATGCGCACTTCTTGCGCCTCCATCGCCTGTGCGTCCTCCTCGCTGGTTTCGTGATCCCAGCCCTGGGCGTGCAAAGCGCCGTGCACCAGCAAATGCGCGTAATGGGCCTGCAAGCTCTTGCCTTGCTCGGCAGCCTCGCGCGCCACCACAGGCGCGCACAGCACCAAGTCGGCCATGACCACAGGCTCCTGGGCGTAATCGAACGTCAGCACATTGGTGGCGTAATCCTTGTGGCGATAAGTGTGGTTGAGCTGGCGGCCCTCCTCCTCGCCCACGATGCGCACGCTCATTTCCGCCGGGCCAGCCAGTGCATGGCGCAGCCAGCGCACCACACGATGGCGCGGCAGCGCCGCGCGGTGCAACGCGGCATCGTCCAGACGGGCAAATTGCAAAGACAAAGTGAGTTCGGGTAAGGCCATGGTGTGCTCTTGGGGTGTTGATCCGCGCGCCGCAGCGGCGTTCAGCTTTGCGGGGCGCTGGGGGCGTGTGCGGCGTGCCCAGGCTGGGCCGCCACTTCGCGGCACTGGGTCAGCACATCCACTTCTTGCGCTGAAGCGCCAGCGGCTTTGAAGCGCAGCGCGCCCAGGCCCTCGCTCCAGCGGTAGCTGTTTTCGGCATCCTCCGCCACGTATTGCCCCGGTGCATGCGGCAGCGGCTGCATGGCAATGCGCTGGCCTGCATAGGCGAGGATGGCGCGCTCGCCGGGCTGGCCCGCCTGGCCGATGTAGCTCAAGCCGATGCGCTCGCCCGTCGCGCACTGGTATTGCTTGTGCATTGCGCTGGCTGCGCCCGCGCGCGGCACTTTGCCGGCCACAGTCGCCTGCTGGTCGCTCTGCACGTTTTGCTCAGGGGCGGTTGCAACCAATGGGCTGGCGCAGCCTTGTACCACCAGCGCCGCCGCAAGCGCCGCGGCAGCCACCGAGCCAGCCCGCACCCACAGCCGCTGATTACTGTGCATCGCCACCCTCCAGCACTGGCGCGGTCTGCGTGCGACCGCTCTCGCCACGGGGTTTGGAGGGCGCTTGGCCGCTCTGAGCCGCATCGTAGGCATCCACAATCCGCGCCACCAAGGGGTGGCGCACCACATCGCCGCTGTCAAACTCGGTAAATGCAATGCCTTTGACGCGCTTGAGAATGCGCCGGGCATCCAGCAAGCCGCTGGTGGCCCCTTTGGGCAAATCGATCTGGCTGGCATCGCCCGTAATCACGGCCTTGGCGCCAAAGCCGATGCGGGTAAGAAACATCTTCATCTGCTCGGGCGTAGTGTTTTGCGCTTCATCCAGAATCACGAAAGCGTTGTTGAGCGTGCGCCCGCGCATGAATGCCAGCGGGGCAATCTCCAGCGCATTGCGCTCGAACGCTTTTTGCACGCGGTCAAATCCCATCAGCTCATACAGCGCGTCGTACAACGGGCGCAGGTAGGGATCGACCTTTTGCGTCAAATCGCCGGGCAAAAAGCCCAGCCGCTCGCCCGCCTCCACCGCCGGGCGCGTCAGCACAATGCGCTGCACCGCGTTGCGCTCCAGCGCATCGACCGCACAAGCCACAGCCAGATAGGTTTTGCCCGTGCCCGCCGGGCCAATGCCGAAGGTGATGTCGTGCTCGGCAATGTGGCTCAGGTACACGCTTTGGTTGGGCGTGCGGGCGCGCAAATCGCTGCGGCGCGTGGACAGGCGCACCGCGCCTTGCGCATCCTCGGCCATGGGGCTGTCGCCCACCAGCATCAACTGCACGTATTCGGGGGAAATATCCCGCTGCGCCATTTCATAAAGCGCCTGCAAAACCTCCAGCGCCTTTTGCGCATTGCGTTTGCTGCCTTCGATGCGGAAGGACTCCTCGCGCCGCACGATGGTGGTCTGCGTCGCCGCTTCGATGGTGCGCAAATGCGCATCCATGGGGCCAGCCAGCCGGGCCAGGCGCTGGTTGTTGACGGGGATAAAAGAGTGGCGCAGCGTGTGAGACAAGGCGATCAATCCAAAATAGCCGCAGAGGAATCGGCAACAATCGGCGCGCGGCGCCCCTCAGCACAACGCCGCACAGCCACTGAAACAGAGAAAAGCCATGATAGGACAACTGCGCGGAACCCTGGCGGAAAAAAGCCCGCCGCTGATCGTCATCGACTGCCACGGCGTGGGCTACGAGGTGCAGGTCTCCATGAACACCTTTTACCACCTGCCCGCCGTGGGCGAGAGCGCCCTTTTGCTCACCCACCTGGTGGTGCGCGAGGATGCCCACATCCTCTTTGGTTTTGGCAGCGCGCGCGAACGCGCCTGCTTTCGCGAGCTGATCAAAATCTCCGGCCTGGGGCCCAAAACGGCCCTGGCCATCCTCAGCGGCCTGACGGTGGACGACCTGGCCAGCGCCATCGCCCAGCAAGAACTGGCTTTGCTCACGCGCATCCCCGGCATCGGCAAGAAAACCGCTGAGCGACTGCTGCTGGAACTCAAAGGCAAACTGGGCGATGCAGGCGCGCTTGCGCCCTCGGCCAGCGCACCTTCGCAACAGCGTCAGGACATCCTCCAGGCCCTGCTGGCGTTGGGCTATTCCGACAAAGAGGCACAACAATCGTTAAAAAACCTGCCCAGCGATATAAGTGTAAGTGAAGGTATCAAGTCCGCCCTAAAATCGTTGGCGAAGTGATGCGAGAAGAGTCCATCGCTTTGCGTGCATGATGGCTTTTACTAGAGAGGTACATATGAAGAAGCTGAACATCGCCATGGCAGTCATGGCCACTATGGGGCTGAACGCTGCGCAGGCCCAGCAAGCGCAGGAATTTTTTGCATCCTCCTACCACGCCAGCGAAGTGGCGGAGCAGGCCGCGCCGCTGGCCTTTTCGTCCCAATTCACCGCCAAACTGGCCAAGCACGCGCGCGTGGCCGTCACGCCCACCATCATCGATCTGGGCGCGCTGGATGACTACTCCCTGATCGCCAAGCGCGCCGTGGCCGAGCAGCCCAACGTGCGCATGATCGGCACGGCTCGCGCCAGCGATGCCACCAGCGCCGTCGAATCCACCCAATCCCTGCTGAAGTGGCAAAAGCTGCCCGGCGGGCGCCAAGCGGCCGCGCTGCAATACCAGTCGGGCAATGCCTACGGCATGCGCTTGGGCCTGCTCGTGCGTGCTTTGCCGGACACTGCCGTCGTGCGCGTTTATGCCCCCGGCCAAGCCGCCAGTGCGCAAGAGCTAACCGGCGTGCTAATCCGCGAAACGCTGGAGCGCAACGCCAGCGCCAAAGAAGCCACCTTCGAGCAAATCAACACCTTCTGGCTGCCCACCGTCGAAGGCGATGCGGCGGTGGTGGAAATCGAACTGCCCGCCTCCGCCTCGGCCAGCGATGTGCAGGTAGCCATCCCGACCATTTCGCACATTTTTGAGTCGCTGCAAGATCTGGCCTACCAGGATATCCAGAAAGACATCGGCGAATCCGGCGCCTGCAATTACGACGCCTCGTGCGAGCCGGCCATTGAACAGGTGCGCAAATCCGTCGCCCGCATGACCTTTGTGCGAGATAGCAACGTCTTTACCTGCACCGGCACGCTCATCGCCGACCAGAACCGCACCGGCACGCCCTACTTCCTGACGGCTGCGCACTGCATCGACAACCAGCCCATCGCCTCCACGCTGGAAACCGACTGGCGCTTCCACACCCAATCCTGCGTGAATCCAAGTCTGTCAGCCATGCACTTCAAGCTGCAGGGCCCCATGGCTGGCGCACGCTTGGTCTATTCGGAAGACAACTACGACACCACGCTGCTGGTGCTCAACAGCAAGCCTTATGGCGACGTGGTGTACGCCGGTTGGTGGACCACCCAGGAACTGCACCAGGCCGCCTACGGCATCAGCCACCCCAGCGGCGATCTGCAAAAAGTCAGCTTTGGCCGCATCTCCAGCTACCTCGTCTGTACCCATTTCGATGAGAACGGCGTAACCGAATGCCACGACGGCCTGCGCGACCACAGCGATTTCTTCGATGTGAACTACAGCTACGGCACCACCGAGGGCGGCAGCAGCGGCTCGGGCCTGTTTGCCTGGCACCAAAACGGCGCCTACCTGCTCACCGGCGTGCTCAGCGCGGGCAGCGCCTCTTGCTCATCGCGTGACGGTCGCAACGTCTATGGCCGTTTTGACCGCGCCTACCACGATGGCCTCAAATACTTCCTGGGTGAAAAAGCCACCAATTACATGGATTTGCGCCCTGTGTACCGCTTCTTCAATACGGCTTCCGGCTCGCACTTCTACACCCAAAGCGTCCAGGAGCGCGACATCGTCATCAAAGACCTGCCTTCCTTCCACTACGAAGGAGAGGCCTTCTGGGCGTATGTGAATGCGCATGCCCAAGGCCCGGCGCATCTCAGCCCCGTGTACCGCTTCTTCAACCAGGCAACCGGCGCGCACTTCTACACCATCAGCCCTATTGAGCGGGATATTCTGAAAGCCACCGACAGCGCCAACACCTTCAAGTACGAAGGCGTGGTCTGGCATGCCCGCACCATGCCTGGCGACGGCACCGATCCGGTCTATCGCTTCTACAACACCAGCAATGGCTCGCACTTCTACACCATCAGCCATCAGGAAAAACTGCTGATTGACGCCATCTTCCCCAGCCTCAAACCCGAAGGCGTGGCCTACTACGCTTGGCCCAAGACCAGCCAGTAAGCACCGGGGCGACAAAGCCGCTGTGATCCAGCACGGCTGGCTTTGGCGCTGACACACCAAAAGGCGGGCCGCATGGCCCGCCTTTTGCGTGGCCCGTATCATCCCCGGCCCAACCCATTCCATCGCCCACTCCATCGCCCAATCCCTGCTTTTTGCGCTCCTTATCTCCTCATGCCCACCACCATGCACCATTTGCCCAATCCCCTGATCATCGCCACCCGCGAAAGCCGCCTGGCCCTCTGGCAAGCCACACACATCCAGGCCGAGCTGGGGCGGCTGGGGCATACCGCGCAATTGCTGGGCATGACGACGCAGGGCGATCAAATCCTCGACCGCAGCCTCAGCAAAATCGGCGGCAAAGGCCTGTTCGTCAAGGAGCTGGAAACCGCCCTGGCCGATGGGCGCGCGCACCTGGCCGTGCACTCGCTCAAAGACGTGCCCATGACCCTGCCCGAAGGCTTTGTGCTGGCCTGCGTGCCGCCGCGCGGCAACCCGCACGACGCCTTCGTCTCCAACACCTATGCGCGGCTGGAAGATTTGCCCCAGGGCGCCATCGTGGGCACCTCCAGCCTGCGGCGGCAGGTGCTGCTGCACCACCTGCGGCCCGATCTGCGCATCCAGCCCCTGCGCGGCAACCTCGACACCCGCTTGCGCAAACTCGACGAAGGCCAGTTTGACGCCATCGTCCTCGCCGCCGCCGGGCTGGAGCGCCTGGGCCTGGCCGAGCGCATCCGCATGCAATTTCCCCCCGAGCAAATGCTGCCCGCTGCGGGCCAAGGCGCGCTGGGCATTGAGGCGCCCGCCCGCCACGACGCCCTGATCGCTGCGCTGCAACCGCTCTCGCACCCGCCCACCTGGCTGGCCACCGTGGCCGAGCGCACCATCAGCCTGGCCCTGGGCGGCAGTTGCTCCATGCCGCTGGCCGCGCACGCCGTGTGGGAAGGCACCGGCCAGCTCTGGCTGCGCGCAGCCTGGGGCGACCCAGCAGGCCAGCGCCCGCTCACCCAAGTGCAGGCGCGCGCCCAGGTCGAAAACACCGACCAGGCCCAAGCCCTGGGGCTGCAACTGGCCGATGCCCTGCGCAGCGCCGCCGGATTGGGCGATTGGCTGCCCTAAAGCATCATTTTTTACAAATCAAAAGAAATAAAATCGCCTTGTTTAGGCATGCTGCTCAAGGAATCAATTTTCCATTTGCAAAATCACCCAACCAACCGCCATGCACCACCCCAAGCCACGCCACACCCGGCGCCACTTCAGCGCGCAACTGCTGGGCCTATTGGGCCTCTGCACGCTGGGTCTGCCCCATCTTGCGCAAGCGCAAGAGCAACCAGCCGCACCCGCTGCTGCACCCGCGCGCCTGCTGATCGTGGGCGACTCCATCAGCGCCGAATACGGCCTCGCCCGCGGCCAAGGCTGGGTGGCCTTGCTGGAGCAACGCCTGCAAACCCAGGGCCTGCCCGTAACCGTCGTCAACGCCAGCATCAGCGGCGAAACCACCTCCGGCGCACGTGCGCGCCTGCCCGCACTGCTCAAAGCCCACCAGCCGCGCTACGTCGTCATCGAGCTGGGCGGCAACGACGCCCTGCGCGGCCTGCCCCTGCCCCACACGCGCGACAACCTGCGCGCCATGATCGACGCCGCCCACGCCGCCAGCGCCCGCACCCTGCTGCTGGGCATCCAGGTGCCGCCCAACTACGGCGCGCAATACAGCCGCGACTTCGCCGCCGTCTTCACCCAGGCAGCCGAGCAAAGCGGCGCCGCCCTGGTGCCGTTCATGCTCGAAGCCATCTCCGCCCCCGACGACGTGCAAACCTATTTCCAGCCCGACCGCATCCACCCCAACGCCGCCGCCCAGCCGCTGATCCTCGACACCGTCTGGCCCGCCGTGCATGCATTGCTGACCGCGCCCAAGCCCACCCCAAATTACCAATCAAAATAAAATCAACCTTATACCCACCATGCCGAAACAAGGTCATTTTGTTTCTTTTTGATTGGGAAAATTCAAATTCTGGAGCCAGTATCCAGCATCACCGCCTGCACTGGCCGGCGCAAAGCATGCGGCAGCGGCTTGCCATAACCGATGCGCAGCAGGATTTGCGCAAACGATGCGTTATTGAGCCATTGCGCGCGCAATACGCTTTGCAATGCAGGCACCTCGCAAGGCTGATTCAAATAAGCATGCGCAATCCCCGCTTGTGTCAATTGCAATAAAAACCGCTGCAAAACACGCCCCGTTTCAATCCAGGAAACCGGGTGATTGGCCACGCTGGAAATCAATACCAAATGCGATGAGGAATCGATTTTTCGCCGATCTGTGGCATTTTGCTTTTTCTCATTGAGCATCCCTTTCACAATAGGCCGCACCAGCCACGCGGGCAAACTGGGAGCGCCCAAAGCCGCATAACTCAAACCATCTCGCGTGCGCTGGGCATGCGCGCGGTTGAAACGAATCCATGCCAGCAACTCCGCTTTGAATGCCGGATCATTCATTTGCGCAGCGTTGCCCTGCATCACGCATTGGGCCAGGGCCTCGAACTCCTGGCTTGCCCGTGGCCAGAGGTGAATGCGATGGGCATGGTCGTTTTCAAAACCCCGCAAAATATGCGCCAGCACATCTTCGGCAATGCTTTTTCCAGAATAAATACCGCGATTGGTTTGGCGCCGGGCAATACCCTCAAAAAGAGGATGCGCCTTTATATTCACATCCTGAATCAAGCCAATGGTGATTTCACCAGATGCAGAAACTGTGACGTTGGCGCGATATTTCCGCTCCGATGCGGCCAAACACAGATTTTCCACAGCGCACCCCAGGCTGATAAACAATTCACGGTTATCGCCATCCACCACAGGCAAACGCCTTGAAAAATCGGGGCGAATCGTGATTGCGCCCTTTTTCACCGCAAAAATCCACGGCTGCGTATTGTGGCCAGAGGGCGCCAGCGTGGCATTTTCAATCATGAACAAACTGTCGGCATGCCAGTTTGGCATATACACAATCTCCGTTTTGATGGCATTCATGCAGTTGCAGGGACACAAGCCTGTTTGCATGGGCAAGCGCAAAGTGCATAACACGCTCTAGAATGCGCGCCCATGCTAGCCCAGAGAACCATTCGCACTCTCAATCAAGCCACCGGTGTTGGCTTGCACAGCGGCCGCCGCGTTGATCTGACCTTGCGGCCCGCGCCTGTCAATACAGGCATTGTTTTCACCCGCGTCGATTTACCCCAGCCGCAGCCTGTGCGCGTCAGCGCCGATGCGGTGTTTGATACGCGCATGGCCTCCACGATTGGCAGCGAGCAGGCGCGCATCAGCACGATTGAGCACATCATGTCCGCCTGCGCGGGGCTGGGCATCGATAACCTGTATATCGATTTGACGGCCGAGGAAGTGCCCATTTTCGATGGCTCGTCAGCGCCTTTTGTCTATCTGCTCCAGCAGGCGGGCATTGAGGTGCAAAGCGCGGCGCGGCGTTTTGTGCGCGTGACCAAGCCGGTGCAGGTGCGCGTGGATGGCATGGGGCAGTCCAAATGGGCGCGGCTGGAGCCTTACAACGGGTTCAAGCTGGATTTTGAAATCGACTTCAGCCACCCGGCGGTGGATTTGACGGGGCAAAGCGTGTGCTTCGACATGGGCCGGGGGCACTACGTCAAGGAAATCGCGCGCGCGCGCACCTTCGGCTTTACGCGCGATGTGGAGGCGCTGCGCGCCAACGGGCTGGCTTTGGGCGGCGGTTTGGACAACGCCATCGTGATGGACGATTACAAAATCCTCAACGAAGGCGGGCTGCGCTACGACGATGAATTTGCGCGGCACAAGATTCTGGATGCCATTGGCGATTTGTATATCCTGGGCAGCCCGCTGCTGGCCGCCTATAGCGCGTACCGCTCGGGCCACGCGATGAACAATGAGCTGCTGCGCGCGCTGCTGGCGCAACCCGACGCCTGGGAGGTGGCGACGTTTGATGACGAGCAACAAGCGCCCCAGGGTTTCAGGGCTGGCGCGCTGGCGTATTGAGAACGGCGAGAACGGGCGGGGGCAGGCTTTTCAAACCAGCTTTCCAATCAAAAAGCGCATCGGGCCAGCCCGATGCGCTTTTTTTACACCACTCAAATCATAAGAAAAGCCAACGCATAGCTGGCTTGCCATAGCAGGGGGATTTTGTTTCCTGACGATCTGCACTTCAAAGAAAACAGAAGTGCAAATCAAGAGAAAAACAAAATACCGCCCACCAAGCCGAAAACACTTTGTTTTATTTCTTATTGATTTGCAAATCAGCCCTGACCTCCCATCAGGACTGATGCGCTGCGCGTTGGCCGATGCTTAATCGGCTTGTTTGCGCAGGAAAGCGGGGATTTCCACTTCTTCCATGCCGCCGGAGGACATGGCATCCACGCGCGCCGAAGCGCCATCGCTGCGGGGGCTGCGCCAGGTCGTGGGCACGGCCAGGTTTTCGTAGCGCGGATTGCTGCGGCCAGCGGGCGCCACGCCACCGCGACCACCGCCGTGCAAGGGCAGGTTGTCGGTGCCGGTGCGGGGGCTGACCATCGTGATGTTGGAGCGGCGTGCGTTGGGGTCGGACAGGCCCGTGGCCACCACCGTCACGCGCAACTCGTCGCCCAGGCTGTCGTCGTAGGCCGCGCCGAAGATGACGTTGACATCGCCGCTGGCGTAAGCATTGACGGTGCTGACGGCCTGCTTGGATTCGGAGAGCTTGAGGCTGCCGCGCGCGGCGGTGACGAGCACCAGCATGCCTTTGGCGCCCGAGAGATCCACGCCTTCGAGCAGCGGGCAGGCGATGGCCTGCTCGGCCGCGATGCGGGCGCGATCCGGGCCGGAGGCGCTGGCCGTGCCCATCATGGCCTTGCCTGGCTCGCCCATGATGGTCTTCACGTCGGCGAAGTCCACGTTGATGAGGCCATACTCATTGATGATTTCGGCAATGCCGCCCACTGCGTTGCGCAGCACGTCGTTGATTTTGGCGAAGGCTTCTTCCTGAGTGATGTCGTCGCCATAGACGGTGAGCAGCTTCTCGTTGAGCACGACGATGAGCGAATCGACATTGCTCTCCAGCTCATCCAGGCCCGCTTCGGCATTTTTCATGCGGCGCGCCTGTTCCCACTCGAAAGGCTTGGTCACCACACCCACGGTCAGCACGCCCATGCTTTTGGCGATGCGCGCAATCACGGGGGCCGCGCCAGTGCCGGTGCCGCCGCCCATGCCGGCGGTGATGAACAACATGTGCGCGCCTTCAATGGCCTTGCGGATTTCGTGCTCGGCCATCTCGGCCGCTTCACGGCCATGCTCGGGTTTGCCGCCCGCGCCCAGGCCATTGGCGCCCAGTTGGATGATGCGATCGGCCGGGATGCGCGCCAAAGCTTGCGCATCGGTGTTGGCGCAGATGTACTCCACGCCCTCCACGCGCTGCTCGATCATGTGATTGACGGCGTTGCCGCCGCCGCCGCCAACGCCGAACACCTTGATGCAAGTGCCTTGGCCGAAAGTGTCGTTATCCAGCATATCAATGTTGATGCTCATGTTGTTGCTCCTTATGAACAGAGGGGTGGTGGGGATTAATGAAACTGAAAATTGCGGCCAGGCCAAAGGGGGCGAGACTGAAATAGCCAGCAAGCGCCCTGCCGCTTGATCGCGGCCCGGGCGCGAGCGGCATTCGCCAGCGCACGCGGTTGTGGACGAGCCAGCGAAACGATGGACTGGAGCGGCTGTGGCCATGCTCGCAGCGGGTGGGGGACAGGCGACTGCGCAACATGGCTTAGAAGTTCCCTACGATGAAGTCGCGGATGCGTGCAAAGACGTTTTTCACCGAGCTGCTTTTGCTGGTCACGCGGTAGCCGCGCGAACGCTCCAGGCGGGCTTCTTCCAGCAATCCCATGACGGTGGCGGCATGCGGCTGATCCACCATTTCCGCCAACGGCCCCTGGTAGTGCGGCGCGCCCCGGCGCACGGGCTTGAGAAAGATGTCCTCGCCCAGCTCGACCATGCCAGGCATGAGCGAAGAACCGCCTGTCAGCACTACGCCCGAGGAGAGGATTTCCTCATAGCCCGACTCGCTGATGACTTGCTGCACCAGCGAGAAGATTTCCTCCACGCGCGGCTCAATCACTCCTGCCAGGGCTTGCTTGTTGATCAGGCGCGGGCCGCGGTCGCCCAGCCCTGGGACCTCAACCTGCGCATCTGGATCGGCCAGCATGGCTTTAGCGCAGCCGTTTTCGATCTTGATGTCCTCCGCGTCCTTGGTCGGGGTGCGCAGCGCCATGGCGATGTCGCTGGTGATGAGATCGCCTGCAATGGGGATGACGGCGGTATGGCGGATCGCCCCGCCGGAGAAGATGGCCACATCCGTCGTGCCCGCGCCGATATCGACCAGCGCCACGCCCAGCTCACGCTCGTCATCGGTGAGCACGGAGAGGCTGGAGGCCAGCGGGTTGAGCGCTAGTTGCTCCACCTCCAGGCCGCAGCGGCGCACGCATTTGATGATGTTCTCGGCCGCGCTCTGCGCGCCCGTGACGATGTGCACGTGCGCCTCCAGCCGGATGCCGCTCATGCCGATGGGCTCTTTGACTTCCTGGTTATCGATCTCGAACTCTTGCGAAGCCACCAGCAGCAGGCGCTGATCCGAGGGGATGTTGATGGTTTTGGCGGTATCCAGCACATTGTTGATGTCCGCCTGCGAGACTTCCTTGCTCTTGATAGCCACCATGCCCCTGGAATTGAAGCTGCGGATATGGCTGCCCGTGATGCCGGTGTAAACGCTTTGGATCTTGCAGTCGGCCATCAGTTCGGCCTCGCGCAGGGCTTGCTCGATGCTTTGCACCGTCGCCTCGATATTGACGACCACGCCGCGCTTCAATCCGTTGCTGGGAGATGCGCCCAGACCGACGATGCGAAGCTGGCCATCCTCCTGCACTTCAGCCACCACGGCCATGACTTTGGCCGTGCCGATGTCCAGACCGACGATGACGTCCTTGTATTCCTTAGCCATTGCCTTGTTGTCCTTCAAGGCCGGGCTGCCGCCCGGCCATCTGCTTTCTGATCTTTGACGTTGCCAGCCCGCACCGCACGCGCGGGCTGACCAGCGGGTTGTTGCTTCGCGTTTGCAGGCGTGGCTGCTCTTGCCGCCGGCCTGGCCGTAACCGGTTTAGCGGCAGTAGGCTTAGCCGCAACGGGCTTGACTGGCGCGCGTGCCGCGCCGCCTGGCGCCAGAGCTGCTTCATCACCTACCCGGGTTGCCACGCCACGCAGGCGGATGGCATAACCATTGCGGTGGCGCAAATCGGCATATTCCAGCGCCTGCTCTTTCAGCCCCAGCGGGGCCAGCACCTGTGGCAGCGTCGCCCAGAAGTCTTCCAACCGTGCGCCCACTTGCAACTGCTGGCCTGCGCCCAACTCGATATGCGCGCCATTGGCCAAAAACATCTGCCAACTGCCCCGTGGCGTGAGGTACAAGGCCACGGGCTGCATGCTCTGCTGGAGAGCGGCATGCCGCTGCATCTGCCCCGACAGGTAGTGATACATCTCCAAAACGTGGCCCGATTGCTCACGCGGGCCTGCCAGGTTCGGCAAATTCAAGTGCTCGACCTCTCCCCGGTTGGCCTCGAAAACCTCGCCATAGCGGTTCAGCATGGAGGATTCTTCCGGCCCGTCCCAAAGCGCCACAGGCTCATGCTCTTGCAGGAAAACTTCCAGTGTGTTGGGAAAGCCCCGGCGCAACTCCGCCTCGCGCACCCAGGGCATTTGCTCAAAAACCTTGCGCGCCTGCGCCAGCTCCAGAGTGAACAGATTGCCGCGCAATTGGGACAGCACATTGGCTTGCAGGCTTGCAGCACTGCTGTGCTGCGGGTTGCCATGCACCGTGACTTGTGTAATGGCAAACGCAGGGTTGCGCAGCAGCCAAAACACCAGCGCCACGCAAACGAGCGTGAACACGCCGAAAAACGCCAGCGAAGCGGTGGCATTCATCAAACGGACGTCAACGGGTGGCATGGGGCGACTCATGGCAGATGCGAAAAAGAGTTACAGCGCCCGGGCAGAGCGATCCCGCCCAGGCCGGGCATCGCAGCGTGCCGCAGCCAGGATTTGCACACATAGTTCTTCATAGGACAGGCCCGCTGCACGCGCGGCCAATGGCACAAGCGAGTGGCTTGTCATGCCTGGCGAGGTGTTGATTTCCAGCAGAAAGGGGTCGCCATCGCTGCGGCGCACCATGACATCTGCACGCGCCCAGCCTCGGCACCCCAGTGAGCGAAAGGCTTGCTCGCTCAAATGCCGGATGCGCTGCTCCAATTCAGCGGGCAAACCGCTAGGACAGTGGTATTGGGTGGCTTCGCCAAAGTATTTGTTCTGGTAATCGTAGTTGCCGCCAGGCGCAACGATGCGCACCACGGGCAACGCTTGCACGGCAGCCAAAGCCTCGCCCGAGTCAGAGCTGCGAACTTGCAGCAATGCGCAAGTGGTTTCCTCGCCATCAATGAATTGCTCGCACAGCACTTCGTCGTCGTAGCGCGCAGCCAGCGCATAGGCTTGCGCGCACTGGGTCGTATCCATGACCTTGGTCAGGCCAATGGTCGATCCCTCACGCGCGGGTTTGACAATCATGGGCGCGCCCAAGTCTCGCAGGGCCTGGGCTACGCCCTGGGCCGAATCCACCAGCCGCCACGCAGGCGTGGGCAGGCCGTCGGCTTGCCACAAACGTTTGGTCAACACTTTATCCATGGCCATTGCAGAGGCCATCACGCCTGGGCCGGTGTAAGGGATGCGCAGCAGCTCCAACATGCCTTGCAGCGTGCCATCTTCGCCGCCACGACCGTGCAGGGCGATAAAGCATCGATCAAAGCCTTGCGTTTTCAAATCCCACAGCGGCTGTTCGGCGGTATCAAAGGCGTGGGCGTCAACGCCTCGCGAACGCAAAGCGGCCAGAACGCCTTGACCAGACATGAGCGAAACCTCACGCTCGGCGGACGTCCCGCCCATGAGAACGGCAACTTTACCCAGCGCCTTCCCGTCCACAGGGGCTGTTTGCAGGGGGGAGTGGCTGTAGTGGCTCATGCGTCGGTCTCCTCCAAATGGTTTTGCGCAGGCTTCAAGTGCTGTGCCCAGTCGTCGGCTGCGGCGCCGATATTGCCAGCCCCCATATAGATAACGACGTCGCCATCCTCCAAAATGGCCTGGATGGCTGCGCCAAGCGCCTGCACGTCTTCCACAAAAACAGGCTCTACCTGACCAGCGACGCGCACAGCACGCGTGAGCGAACGGCCATCGGCGGCCACAATGGGGGCTTCGCCAGCGGCGTAAACCTCGGTGAGGAATACGCGATCGGCACGGCCGAGCACCCGCACGAAGTCTTCAAAACAATCACGGGTGCGCGAATAACGGTGCGGCTGGAAAGCCACGATCAGACGCCGACCGGGAAAGGCGCCACGCGCCGCCGCCAAGGTAGCGGCCACCTCCGCTGGGTGGTGGCCATAGTCTTGAATCAGGCGAAAGCTCCCTGCCTGTGCAGGGCCTACAGCGAAATTGCCATATTGCTGAAAACGCCGCCCTACTCCCTGGAATTGGGCCAGCCCTTGCTGAATGGCTGCATCATCGACATTCAGCTCTGTCGCCACCGCAATCGCGGCTAACGCATTGAGCACGTTGTGCGTTCCGGGCAAATTCAGCTCAATGGGCAAATCCGGCAGGGTTACGCCATTACGGCGCTGAACGGTAAAGCACATACGCTCCCCCACCGCGCGTACATCCACCGCGCGCACCTGTGCATCCTCTTGGAAGCCGTAGGTGGTCACAGCGTAGTTGATGCGCGGCACGATGGCGCGCGCGCCAGCATCCTCCGTGCAAAGCACCGCCGTGCCGTAAAAAGGCATGCGATGGAGGAAGTCGATAAATGCCTGGCGCAAGCGATCTTCATCGTGCCCATAGGTCTCCATGTGATCCGGCTCAATATTGGTCACAACGGCCATGACAGGAGAGAGGTTGAGAAAGGAGGCATCGGATTCATCCGCCTCGACCACGATGTAATCCCCTTTACCCAGGCGCGCATTTGCACCAGCGCTTTTCAGTCGCCCGCCAATCACGAAAGTGGGATCCAGCCCTGCCGCTTCCAGCACGGTGGTGATAAGACTGGTGGTGGTGGTTTTACCGTGGGTGCCAGCCACAGCGATGCCCTGACGGGAGCGCATCAACTCCGCCAGCATCATGGCACGCGGCACAACGGGGATGCCACGCGCACGCGCAGCCATGACCTCCGGGTTATCGGCTTTCACTGCGGTCGAAGTCACCACCGCATCGGCTTGCTGCACATGACCGGCATCGTGGCCAATGCAAATGTGCATGCCCAACGAGGCCAGGCGCTGCACCACAGCGCCATCCTGCAAATCAGAGCCAGAGATGGTGTAGCCCTGACCATGCAGCACCTCGGCAATCGGACTCATGCCCGCGCCGCCGATGCCGACGAAGTGGATGTGGTGTATGGCGTGTTTCATACGATCAAGCCCATGTCTCGGTCACTCAGCCTTACTCGACCAGCTCCTCGCAAGCCCGCACGATCAGCGGCACCGCCTCCGTCTTGGCGAGCTTGTGCGCTCGACGAGCGCGTTCAAGCAGCTCATGACGCGTGAGCGCACTCATAAAGTCGGCTAGACCTTCAGGTGTCATCAGGCTTTGCTCCATCAACCAGGCTGCGTCTTCATCGACCAGATAGCGCGCATTCACGCTCTGATGGTCGTCCACGGCATGGGGATAAGGAACAAAGCACGCTGCCGCGCCTACGGCGGCGATTTCGGTCACGGTGCTGGCGCCCGCGCGGCAAATCACCAAATCGGCATCGGCATAAGCTTTCGCTGTGTCCTTGATGAAAGGGATCAGGTCGGCACTCACTCCCGCTTGCTGGTAGTTGGCCTGCAAAGATTCAATCTGCTTCAAACCGCTTTGGTGCAGCACGTGGGGACGCTGCGCCTCGGGAAGCAACGCCAAGGCTTTGGGCACCATCTCATTGAGCGCCTGCGCTCCCAAGCTCCCGCCGACCACCAGCAATTGCAATGGCCCCTCACGCTTGGTAAAACGCCGGCTCGGCGCGTTTTGGCGCAAGAATTCGCTGCGCAGAGGGTTGCCCACCCATTCCGCACCTTTCAACACCTTGGGGAAAGCCGTAAAAACCCGACGCGCCAAATGCGACAGCCACTGATTCGCCATGCCCGCAACGGCATTCTGCTCATGAATGAACAGGGGAATACGTTTGCTGGCCGCAGCAAGTGCGCCTGGTACAGAAACGTAACCGCCAAAGCCCAAAACCACATCGGGTTTGATATGGGCCAAGAGCTTGCGCGCTTCCAAGACTGCATCCGGCAAAGCCAGCATAGGCCGCCATCCTTTACCACGCACGCCGGAAAAGTTCAGGCAATGCAATTGCAGGCCGTAGCCCGACACGATTTTGCCTTCCATCCCCGCATTACCGCCTATCCAGACGACGCGCCAACCAGCATCCTGCAAGCCTCGCGCCACAGCCACGCCAGGGAAAATATGCCCCCCGGTGCCACCGGCCATAACAACAGCCGTCTTCTGTGCCCCTTTACGCTCCCTCTTCATATGCGCTCCCCCCGCATCAAACTTCTGTTTTCGTAATCCACTCTCAACACAATCGCGATGGCCATCAAACTCAGGAGCATGGCCGAGCCGCCAAAGCTCATTAAAGGCAGCGTCAAACCCTTGGTCGGTAGCGCCCCAAGAGTGACCCCAATATTGATCATGGATTGGATGCCAATCCATAAGCCAATACCTTGGGCAACCAGACCGGCAAAAATGCGATCCAGGGCCACGGCGCGGCGACCAATCACCATGATGCGCCGCACCAGCCAGAAATAAACCACAATCAGCAGCAGCACTCCAACCAAGCCCAGCTCCTCGCCAATGACCGCAAGAATGAAATCGGTATGCGGTTCAGGCAGCCAGTGCAGTTTTTCCACACTGCCGCCCAGCCCCACGCCAAAGATCTCGCCCCGTCCAAAAGAAATCAGCGAATGGGTGAGCTGGTAGCCCTCCTTGAGGCGATAGGACTCGTGCCAAGGATTCAAATAGGCAAAAAAGCGTGCGCGCCGATAAGGCGCCAGCCAAATCATCAGCACGAATGCGCTTACCAGCACCAGCAGCATCAATACAAACCCCCGGATATTGACGCCGCCCAAAAACAAAATCCCCACTGCCGTGGATGCAACCACCACAAAAGCGCCCAAATCCGGCTCCGCCAGCAATAGCAGCCCGATGAACCCAACGGCTGCGCCAATAGGGGTCACTGCCCGAATGAACTTCTCACGTACGTCCATGCGACGCACCATGTAGTCGGCCGCATAAATCACCACTGCCAGCTTGGCCAACTCCGAAGGCTGAAATCGCATCACGCCCAAAGGCAACCAGCGTCTGGAGCCATTCACAGAAATCCCCAGGCCCGGAATGAGTACAGCCAACAACAAGACCAATGTGCCCAGCAGAACCCATATGGCATTTTTGCGCCAGACCTCCATCGGCACCTGGAACACTGCCACTGCCGCCACGAAGGCCACCGCGATAGACACTACATGGCGAATCAAGAAAAACTCATTGTGCACGCCTGTCATGCGCGGGCTATCACCCATAGCAATGGAGGCCGAGTACACCATTACCACACTCCAGGCCAAAATGCCTACCAGCACGCCAAGCAGGGTTTGATCTACCCCCTCCACAACAGAAGGCTGAGCCGGGGTGCGAAGACCCGAAGCCATGCCCATGGTGTGCACAGGCACATCTGGCATTTTCAGTCGCTCATCGCGACTTGTGATGCGCTGCCACCAACCGAGACGTTTTTCGGCCTGCATGCTCATGTCCCATCCCCCAATTCCTGGCCGGCATCCAGGGCCAAAGCACGCACGCACGAGCTGAAAACTTCTGCGCGATGGGCATAGTCTCGGAACATGTCCAGGCTCGCACACGCAGGCGAAAGCAGCACAGCATCCCCGGGCTGCGCCAAGGAGGCAGCGTGCTGCACAGCATCTTCAAGCGTGGGCGCGTGATGTAGCGGGACACCCGTGCCTTGCAAAGCGGTTTCGATCAAAAAAGCATCACGCCCAATCAGCAAAACAGCGCGCGCCGCCTGCATCACAGGCCAGGCCAGAGGCGCGAAATCCTGCCCCTTGCCATCTCCACCAAGAATCACCACCAGCCGACGTGCGCTTCCCTCTTTACTGAGACCACCCAATGCAGCCACGGTGGCCCCCACATTGGTGCCTTTGCTGTCATCAATGTATTCAACCTCTTGCACAAAACCCAGTGATTGCACGCGATGCGGCTCGCCACGGTATTCACGCAGGCCATGCAACATATGGGCCAAACTGGCTCCCGTGGTCGAGGCTAACGCCAGTGCTGCCAAGGCATTGCTGATGTTGTGACGGCCATGGATACGCAGCGCTGCGCAAGGCATGAGACGCTGGAAAAAAACTTCCGTCATCCGCGCCATCGATTTGGCAGCGCCAACCCCACCCTGTTCTCCCGGAGCATCGCTGTAAGCACGCACCAGCCAAGGCATGCCCGCCTGGACTTCGACACCCCAATCACCCGCCTGCTCAGGCGCACCCAAGCCAAAACGCAAAATGGCGCGACCGGTTCCTACAGCGCGATGACGCCCTTTCGCAGGTTTATCGGTAGCCGCCACCAACTCGGGCATCAAGGCCATCGTTGCAGCATCGTCGCGATTGAATACAGCCACAGCTCGCTGGCCATAAATACGCGCCTTAGCACGCACATAGGCCTGCATGCTGCCGTGCCAATCCAAATGATCCTCGCTGACATTCAGGACAGTCGCTGCCGTAGGCTCAAAACGGCTGGAATATTCAAGCTGGAAACTGGAAAGCTCTAACACCCAGACTTGCGGCAAAGCCAGTGCGTAAGCATCAGGCTGCACATGTTCCGCCACTACAACCACATTGCTGCAATTCGCATGCAGCCCTTCATCATCTTCTTGCTCGACACCGGCCTCCCCACCACTTGCAGCAGACTTTTCCTGCACTGCGCTTTCCACGTGCGCGCTGGCCACCTCGCAAACAGACTGCGCCGCTTGCATGCGCGATGCCAGGGTATCCAGCAGCGAAGGGCCGATATTCCCCGCCACAGCGACGCTTAAGCCTGCTCTTTCAAGTAGCTGGCCGGTCAACGATGTCACCGTGGTTTTACCGTTGGTGCCAGTAATGGCCAATACATGCGGCCGGTAGCCATGTTCCTGGCGCAGCCTTGCCAACATCTGGCTGAACAAATCCAGTTCACCACCGAAAAAGACGCCACTGTGTGCGGCCGCTGTGCGTACAGGTTCTACTTCAGCCAACGCCAACCCGGGTGAGCAATACACCGCGGAAACCTCCACATGCCCCACACGGCTGCGCAGCAGCGCTGCATCCAAAGGCTGGCCCAACACGCACTCCACTTCCGGCACTTCTTCGCGCAGATTAGCCCAATGCGGCGGTTGCGCACGCGTGTCTGCCACACGCACACGCATTCCTTGCGCGGCACACCAACGGGCCATCGCCAAGCCTGAAATGCCCAGGCCCAGAATCAGCACAAGAGGAGCAGTACTCTGTTTCATACCCTACCTCAGCTTCAAACTGGCCAGCCCCACCATGCACAGGAAAATGGTGATGATCCAAAAGCGCACAACCACCTGGGTTTCTTTCCAACCCTTTTTCTCAAAGTGATGGTGCAGAGGCGCCATCAGAAACAGGCGTCGCCCTTGGCCATAACGACGGCGCGTGTACTTGAACCAAACCACTTGCAGCATGACAGAGAGCGCTTCTGCCACGAAGATGCCGCCCATAATGGCCAGCACGAACTCCTGACGCACGATGACAGCAATGGCGCCCAATGCACCGCCCAGTGCCAATGCCCCCACATCCCCCATGAACACTTGGGCGGGGTGAGCGTTGAACCATAAAAAAGCCAAACCTGCCCCAGCCATGGCCGCACAAAACACCAATAGCTCGCCCGTTCCTGGGATGTAAGGTAAAAACAAATAACGTGCGTACACCGAATGGCCTGTGACATAGGCAAAGACGCCCAACGATGCACCCACCATGACCACAGGCATGATGGCCAAGCCATCCAGCCCATCTGTAAAGTTGACGGCATTGCTGGCGCCCACAATGACCAAAAAGCTCAACACTACAAAACCCAGCACGCCCAAGGGATAGGCCACCCCCTTGAAAAAGGGCACAGTCAATTGCGTGTTGAGTTCAAAATCGGGAGAGAAGCCCGAGTGCACCCATTCGGCAAACAACACCAATACACGCCAGTTATCCACTTCGGAAATACTGAAGGCCAGATACAACGCTGCAACCAAACCAATCAGGGTTTGCAATAAGAATTTTTGGCGCGCAGGCATGCCTTCCGGATCTTTTCGCACGACCTTGCGCCAATCATCCATCCAGCCAATCGCTCCAAAGCCCAGCGTCACCAACAGCACAATCCACACAAAGCGATTGCTCAAGTCGGCCCACATCAATGTCGCAATAGCGATGGCAATAAGAATAAGCGCCCCTCCCATTGTGGGCGTGCCGCTTTTGACCAAATGGGTTTGCACGCCGTATTCGCGCACAGGCTGGCCGATTTTGAGCGAGACCAAATAGCGAATCACACGCGGCCCAGCCACCCAGCCAATCACCAGCGCCGTCATGGCCCCCATCACGGCACGGAAGGTCAAATACTGGAACACACGCAAAAAACTCAGCCCATCGGGCGCCAGCGCCAGCAAAATTTGCGAGAGCCAAAGCATCATGGCTGCACCCTCCCGCCTGCTTGCTGAGCAGCATGCAGGGCATGCTCGAATGCACGCTCCATTGCCATGAAACGCGAACCTTTGACAAGCAAGCTTGCCAAAGCAGGCGTTTGCTCAGCCAGTGCTTGACTCAACGTTGCCATATCCTGAAAACGCCGCGCCGCGCTACCGAAGGCAACAGCAGCATGCCCTGCCAACTTTCCAAAGCTCCACAAGCCATCAATGCCACGGCTTTTCGCATAGGCGCCTATTTCCGCGTGGAACTGCTCGCCACGCTCGCCCACTTCGCCCATATCACCCAACACCAGCAGGCGCGGGGAAGGAAAAGCGGCCAATACATCAATAGCGGCCAAAACAGAATCCGGGTTGGCGTTATAGCAATCGTCCACCAGCCATTGGCGGGTGCCATCATCGTGTACCACCGCATGCAAAACCCCACGCCCTTGCACCGGACGAAAGGCATTCAACCCCTGGACAATGGCTTCGTGAGGCACTCCCGCCGCACTGGCAGCGGCAGCGGCGGCGGCAGCATTGGAGAGGTTGTGTTGCCCCAAAGCAGCCAACGTTACGGACGCCGGTACACCATCAACGCACAACTCCAATGCCCATCCCGCGTGCATGCCAATTTGCCACCGGGCTTGCAGGATGCGAGTGCAACCTTGCGCAACACCAAAGGTATGAACGGTGCGTGCACCTGCCAGGCTCTGCCACAACGCGCTGTAAGCGTCATCAGCAGGGAACACCGCCACACCATCAACAGGCAATGCACTGATAGCGGCGCCATTTTCTTCGGCCACAGCCTGCACGCTGTGCATGAATTCTTGGTGCTCCCGCTGGGCGTTGTTTACCAACGCTACCGTGGGCTGGGCAATCCCAGCCAACAACGCAATTTCGCCAGAATGGTTCATGCCCAGCTCAAACACGGCTGCACGGTGTGTCGAACGCAGCCGCAACACCATCAGCGGCAGACCAATTTCATTATTGAAATTGCCCTGCGTTGCCAGGCAGGCATCGTCATAAGCAGCACGCAAGATGGCGGCGAGCATTTGCGTAACAGTGGTTTTACCGTTGCTCCCCGTCACCGCAATCACCGGAATCTCAAAGAGAGATCGCCACTGGCGCGCCAGTGCTTGCAAAGCAATTCGGGTATCCGCCACTTCAAGGCATGGCAACCCTTTGATGGCTCTGCCTGTTTGCACCAATGCAGCCGCACTGCCTGCATCACGCGCCTGAGCAAGAAAGTCGTGCGCATCAAAACGCTCGCCAACCAACGCTACGAACAAATCGCCCGCTTGCAAGGTGCGACTATCGCTATGCACCCGCTCCAACGCAACCGCCGCAGGATCTGTCACACCGCACACCGTGCAGGGCACTCCGCCCTGCTCCAGAAGTTGCGCGGCCAATGCCAGGCTCATCATCATGCGCCCCTCACTTTCTGAGCTGCGCTGCGCAGTCTCAATGCCTGTTGTGCCTCTTGCATATCTGAAAATGGGTGTTTGACGCCTTTGACTTCTTGGTAATCCTCATGCCCTTTGCCTGCAATCAGCACAACATCACAAGCATTGGCTTGGGTCACAGCCTGCGCAATCGCTTGTCTGCGATCTTCCAGAATGTGTGCGGCCTGGCGTTGCGCCAAAGTGAGGCCTGTTACCACTTGGGCGATGATGGCTGCCGGGCGCTCCCGGCGCGGGTTGTCACTGGTGATCCACAGCGCATCAGCCCCTTGCGCTGCCGCCATGGCCATCAGCGGGCGTTTGCCCGGATCACGATCGCCCCCACAACCAAACACCACATTCAACTGCCCACCCCGCTGCTGTGCCACGGGGCGCAGCGCCTGCAAGGCAGCGCGTAAGGCATCCGGGGTATGTGCGTAATCCACCACCACCAGCGGTTGCGTTGGCTGAGCTGGCACGATCTGCATACGTCCAGGCACAGCGGGCAGATGGACACACCATGCCGCTGCCTGCACCAACGCCATTCCGCGCGCGCGCAATACACACAAAAGCGCCAAAACGTTTTGCACGTTGTAAAGTCCTGTCACACCTGCTTGCATGCGTAGGCTTTGGACTGGACACGCTTGTTCATCCGGTGTGCTGTGCGAATACTCCTGCACTTCAAATGTGGCACAGCCATCACTAAACTGCACGTCCACAGCCATCAAGCGCGCACGCGCAACAGGCAAAGACTCGGCAGCTACAGCGTAATCCCACACATCCAGTCCATTGCGCGCGCTTGCCAGCGCACGAAGCTTGACGCCATAAGCATCTTGCGCATTGACGACTGCCACTTGCAAATCAGGCCACTCGAACAAGCGTTGTTTGGCCCGCCCATAAGCCTGCATGGTGCCGTGGTAGTCCAAATGGTCTTGCGTGAGGTTTGTAAACACCGCCACAGGAATGCGCGTGCCATTGAGGCGGCCTTGTTCCAAGCCGATGGAAGAAGCCTCCAAAGCACATGCAGTCGCACCTTGCTCACGCAGGCAACTCAGCTCCCATTGCAAACGCAGGGCGTCGGGCGAAGTCATGCCCGTTTCCGCCAGCATTGGAGGGATGCCCACGCCCAAAGTGCCGACATAACCGCATGGCGCATCCGCACTCCCGCAGGCATGTGCCAGCCACCAAGCCAGTGTCGTCTTGCCATTGGTTCCAGTGACAGCCAGCACATCCATCTGGGCGCTAGGCTGGCCCCACCACAAGGCAGCAATTTCACCGGCCATGCGTTGCAACCCCTCGCACAAAGCAAGGTTGTGCTTCGCTTTCGTTTCATGCAACCAGGCGGCGGAGTCAGCGTCGCGCGCTTCCGCCAACACTGCCGAAGCGCCCGAACGCAATGCAGCCACAACATGCTTGCGCCCATCCTGGGCGAACCCGGGCCAAGCCAAAAAAACATCACCCGACTGCAACAACCGACTATCGCTGTGCAGGCGGGCGCCTGCAGGCACACGCTGGCGCAGCCAAGCCACCGCTTGCTCGGGCGTATCCAGACGTTGCAGCACGCTCATTGCAACACCTCCTCATCATCGACCCCCGAGGCCACAATTTGCGGCTTGACATCCATGTCGGGCTGCACACCCAGCAAGCGCAAGGTCTGCTGTACCACCTGACTAAACAACGGCGCAGCAACAGCTCCGCCGTAATACTGGCCCGCGCTAGGCTCATCAATCATGACGGCAACAATGATGCGGGGATTCTCAATAGGGGCCAGCCCTACAAACCACGAACGGTATTTATTAGCCGCGTAGTGCTTGCCGATTTGCTTGCGTGCCGTGCCGGACTTGCCGCCCACGGAATAGCCCACAGTCTGCGCGCGCTGACCCGAGCCGCCCGGCGCAGCAGCCATTTGCAGCATCTTCAAAACTGCCCGCGCCGTTTTGGGCGAGAACACCTGCACCCCCACTGGCGGCTGCTCACGTCGAATCAGCGAAGCGGGCAACAAAACACCATCATTGGCAAACACGGTATAGGCGCGGGCCATTTGCAACAAACTGGCCGACAGCCCATAGCCATAGGACATGGTGGCCTTCTCTACGGGACGCCAAGTCTTCCAGGGCCGCAAACTGCCGCTGGCCACGGCAGGAAAGCCGATCTGTGGCCTTTCGCCAAAGCCCACTGCCGAGAGCACCTCCCACATATAGCTCGACTCCATCATCTGAGCGAGCTTGGTTGTGCCCACGTTGCTGGATTTCTGGATGATGCCTTCCACCGTCAAATTGCCGAAATTGCGCACATCCGAGAGCCTGGCCCCCGTCACCATGATGTGACCAGGATGGGTATTGATCACCGTACGCGGGTTAACCACCCCCGCCTCCAGGGCCATCGCCACAGTCAGTGGCTTCATCACCGAGCCCGGTTCGAAAACATCGGTCAAAGCACGGTTGCGCGAGCGGTGGTACAGCTCATCGCGCGTCAACCGCGAACGCTCGGCAGGGTCGTAATTGGGGTAGTTGGCCAGCGCCAAAATCTCCCCAGTACGCGCATCCAGCACTACCACGCTGCCAGCCTTGGCTTTATGCGCCTGTACCTGCTCCAACAGTTTTCTATTGGTGAAAAACTGCACCTTGCTGTCGATGGCAAGGTGCACATCGCTACCATCGACGGGCGCTACCTCATAGCCCTCGATCGTTTGCTCAAGGCGGTTGTTGATCTCACGACGCGAACCCGCCACGCCAGCGAGTTTGGCGTCATAGGCCGCCTCTATCCCTTCCTGCCCTTTGTCCTCCAAATTTGTAAAGCCCACGATATGGGAGACGGCCGGGCCTTCGGGATATTGGCGCTTGTACCCTTTCTCCAAATAAACGCCGTGGATTCCCAGAGCCTGTATTTGCTGGCCAATTTCCCACTCCACAGGGCGGCCCACCCGCACTTGGCCAAAACTGCCAAGGGACGCAAGCTTATCGTTCAGATCTTTTAGCGTTATCCCCAACAACTCAGCCAAACGAGCCAGATCGCCGGCTGTCGCCCCTCCTGCCTTCAACTCCGACGGATTCGCCGACACGATGGCAAAAGGCACACTGGATGCCAAAATCAAACCATTGCGATCAAGCACTTTGCCGCGATTGGCTGGCAAATCCACGGTACGGGCATACCGTTTCTCCCCTTCCGTCTGGAAAAACTCATTGGAGAAAACCTGCACATACGCAGCGCGCACGATCAATCCCAGAAATACCAGCGCCAACATCACCAGCACAAACCGGCTACGCCAAACAGGCGCCTTGCTGGCCAGCAACGGGCTGGTGGCGTAAGCGACGGGACGCACCCTACTCATGGCGCACCCCCTTCAGAAACGGCAAAGCCGGCCTGATCCTGCACCCGCTGCGTGCGCGTAGCAGGCTCGTGTACATACCGAGTCGTTGCGGGCGTGGCAGCGCGCATTTGCAAATCGGTGCGCGCGAATTGATCTACACGCGCTGCAGCCGCTTGCGCACGCAGCATCACTTGCAACGCTTCAAACTCCGTCTCCAATTGCCGCGCCAGACGAACTTCCTTGTCCAGCTCGGAATACAACCGCCGCGAATCGTATTGCACACGCACCAAGGCCAGCGCCGACCCTACCGCCAACAGCAGCAGCAACAGATTCAGCCGCACGACCATACCGCCTCCGTTCTCTGCGCCACACGCATGATGGCGCTGCGCGCACGAGGATTGGCTGCTACCTCCTGCGCGCCGGGACGAATGCGCGCCACCGCAACCAGGGGCATGGCTTGCACCTGAGCGCTCACGATAGGCACACGACGGTCGTAGCCAGGCTCGCGCGCATGCGCATCAATAAACCGCTTGACGATGCGATCTTCCAGCGAATGAAAGCTGATCACCACCAAGCGACCGCCCGCGCGCAACACCCGTAACGCCGCTGCTAGCGCTTGTCGCAATTCCTCAAGCTCTGCGTTGATGAAAATCCGTAAAGCCTGAAAGGTGCGCGTCGCAGGGTTCTGCCCCGGCTCACGACTTTTGACCGCACCAGCCACGAGTGCGGCAAGTTCTGCGGTGCGGGTAATAGCCCCCCGCTCCTGTCGGCGAGCAACAATCGCCGCTGCAATGCGGCCAGCATACCGTTCTTCACCATATTCACGTATCACCTCGGCAATCTCGCCCTGTTCGGCGTGCGCCAACCACTGCGCCGCCGTCTGTCCACGCGTACTGTCCATACGCATGTCCAGAGGGCCATCCATACGAAAACTGAATCCACGGCTGGCATCGTCAAGCTGGGGCGAACTCACGCCCAAGTCCAGCAACACCCCATCCACACTGGCTTCTGGCAATTGCGCCAAATGGGCAAACCCCTCGTGGCGGATTTGCATGCGCGCATCCCCCACCGCTTGTGCACAGGCAATGGCTTGCGGATCTTTGTCAAAAACGATTAATTCATCGGCAGCGCCCATGCGCGCCAGAATGGCCCGGCTGTGGCCACCGCGCCCAAACGTGGCATCCACCCAGCGCAAAGGCGTGCCTGCCGGGCGCGTTTCAACGGCGCCAAACAATGCATCAACAGCCTCGTGAAGGAGGACGGTAGTGTGCTCAAACTGCATCTCGGCACCCCGTCAAAAAGTGAAATCTTTCAGCGCATCAGGCATGCCCTCGGCCATGGCCGCAGCTTCTTTTTCTTCGTAAATCGCCTTGTCCCACAGCTCGAAGTAGCTCCCCATGCCCAGCAATAGCGCCCCTTTTGTCAGTTTGGCGGCTTCGCGCAATTCGGGCGCCACCAGCAAACGCCCTGTGGCGTCTATATCGGTGTCCAGCGCGCTGCCCACCAGGATGCGCTTGAACCATTTGGCCGATTCGGGCAGCTCCAACACCTTGGTGCGGTAGCGTTCCCAGTCGGGGCGGGGAAACAGCATCAAGCACCCATCGGGGCTGCGCGTGAGCGTGACCCGCCCTTCAAACTGCCCTACCAGGACGTCCCGATACCGGGTCGGCACAGAAAGCCGCCCCTTGGCATCGATAGTGACGGAGGAAATCCCCTGGAAAAGCATGATTCAACCCAAACACAGGCCAGCCCTTATTCCACATAAAACCACATAAGGGCCTATTTCGGCACGAAGTGTCACTGTAGCAGGATTTGCTGAAGCCAATCCTGCGAGAGACAATTTTTTGCAGTCGAATCAATAAGTTAGCCGCCAGTGTCAACAAGTGACAGTGGCGGCCTAGCTGTTTAAAAATAATGGGTTACACCCAGTTTAGAAAGTAATAAGTGAGATAAAGATCTCTAAAACCGGCATCTCTACAAGATGTAACGCGACAAATCCTCGTCACGGCTTAATTCGCCCAGCCTTTCGTTCACATACGCGGCGTCAATCACCACCGTCTGGCCGCTCATATGGGTGGCCTGGAAGCTCACTTCGTCGAGCAAACGCTCCATGACGGTGGACAAGCGCCGTGCGCCAATGTTCTCCGTGCGCTCGTTGACGTCGTAGGCAATCTGCGCCAAGCGCTCAATACCGTCTTGCTGGAATTGCAGCGTGACGCCTTCCGTCGCCAGCAGGGCCTTGTATTGCTCAACAATCGAAGCATGCGTGCTGGCCAAAATGGCGACGAAATCCGCCACGGACAGCGAAGCCAACTCGACGCGAATGGGAAAGCGCCCCTGCAACTCCGGAATCAAGTCGCTGGGCTTGCTCAGGTGAAAAGCGCCAGAGGCAACGAACAGCATGTGATCCGTTTTCACCAAGCCGTATTTGGTCTGCACCGTCGTGCCCTCGACCAGCGGCAGCAAATCGCGCTGCACGCCCTGGCGGGAAACATCGCTGCCGGAAGTTTCGTTGCGCACTGCCACCTTGTCGATTTCATCAATAAACACAATGCCGTTTTGCTCTGCGTTAAACAGGGCGCGGCTGCGGATCTCCTCCTCGTTGACCAGGCTGGCCGCCTCCTCATCCACCAGCAGGCGGCGCGCTTCGCCAATGCGCACCTTGCGCTTTTTTTTCTGGGTCTGCTGCATCTGCTCCATCCAGTCGCGCAAGCTCTCGGCAACATCCTGCATGCCCGCAGGCCCCAGAATCTCCAACTGCTGCTTGGGCGCCGCCAGCTCCAGCTCGATTTCCTTGTCGTCCAATTGGCCTTCGCGCAGCTTTTTGCGAAACACCTGGCGCGTGGCGTTGTCCGCTGGCGCGGCGTCACCGGAAGGCGAGCCGGGAATAGGCACCAGCACATCCAGAATGCGATCTTCCGCCGCATCTTCGGCCCGCGTACGCAGGCGGCGCATTTCGTTTTCACGCTCGAGCTTGACGGCCACCTCCACCAAATCCCGCACGATGGAGTCCACATCCTTGCCCACGTACCCCACCTCGGTGAACTTGGTTGCCTCCACCTTGATGAAGGGCGCATCGGCCAGGCGCGCCAAGCGGCGGGCAATCTCCGTCTTGCCCACGCCTGTTGGGCCAATCATGAGGATGTTTTTCGGCGTGATCTCGGCCCGCAAGCCTTCGGGCACTTGCTGGCGTCGCCAGCGGTTGCGCAGTGCGATGGCTACTGAACGCTTGGCCGCTTGCTGGCCTACCACGTGACGGTCAAGCTCGGAGACGATTTCCTGGGGCGTCATGGAAGACATGGGGAGATGCAATGGATCAAAAGAAGAAGAAGAAGAAAAGACAGCGCCTGGCCCGCGCCGCACGCTATCTGGCGCACGCACACAGCCTGACTCAGCCGCACGCAGCGCAAAAGGCGCCAAGCCTCAGCCCAGCACTTCAACGGTGTGGTTGAGATTGGTGTAGATGCACAGCTCGCCCGCGATTTTGAGCGACTGGCGCACAATGCTTTCCGCAGAGAGGTCGGAGTGTTCCAGCAACGCCTTGGCGGCCGAATGGGCATAAGCGCCGCCAGAGCCGATGGCGACGATGCCTTGCTCCGGCTCCAGCACATCACCGTTGCCGGTGATGATGAGCGAGACGTTCTTATCCGCCACGGCCAGCATCGCCTCCAGACGGCGCAGCACGCGATCGGTGCGCCAATCCTTGGTCAGCTCAATCGCGGCGCGTGCCATGTGACCCTGGTGTTTTTCCAGCTTGGCCTCAAAGCGTTCGAACAACGTAAAGGCATCGGCCGTGGCGCCTGCGAAGCCCGCCAACACCTGGTTGTGATAGAGCCTGCGGACTTTGCGCGCCGAGCCCTTGACGACGATATTGCCCAGCGTGACCTGGCCGTCGCCGCCGATGGCCACTTGCATGCGCCCCTGGGCATCGGGACGGCGGACGCTGAGGATGGTGGTTCCATGAAACTGTTGCATGGGCACCGAAGTAAGGGCGCTTGCACCATCTTCAAGCCATGCGCCTGAAAAAGGCGACAAGCAGGCGCACTGGCGAAGGCCGCGGCCAGCACGGGGCGCACGCCACGCGACCGAACAGAACATCCAGCATGATTTCCGCTTTATTATTACAAATCAAAAAGAAAATAAATCACCCCATTTCGGCATGATAGCATTGAAGCCAATTTTCCTATTGATTTGCAATTTCAAAAACCCTTCAGGCAGACAGCCTCCCATCTGCCCAGCGGGGTTGCGCCTCAAAGGCGAACTCAATTCTTGCGCGGCACCACGCGGGCATGCTCCTGGATGCCCAACACCGCAAAGAAGATGGCGACCAGCCGGTGCAGATTGCTGAACACCACCGCGCGCCCTTCGCTTTGCTGCTGCGCCGCCCAGTTCAGCACCGAGCCTGCTGCGGTGAAATCCATCGCCACCAGCTTGCTGCAATCAATATCCACCGGCGCGCGCTCAGGCAAATCCGCCACTGCTTGTTCAAGCTGGCTCGTGGCGTCGTCCTCGATGCGGCCTTGCAGCGTGCCTTTTTGCATCACGGGCTTGTCCGCCTCGCCCTCGCCCGCCTCCTCTGGCGCATCTTCCGGGCTGTCGCCAGCCCCATAGCGCGCCGTCGGCGGCACCCACGCCGGGGGGGATTCTTCATATGTAATGGTGTAGTCCAAAGCGGCCAGCTCGAACGTTTCCGCATCGCCCATCAGCCGCAGCAGCGCCAGGCGCAGCAGCCACCAGTTGCGATCCACCGAGGAGCCGCCTTCGCTCGTATGCGCCTCGATGATGCGCATCAAGTTCTCCGCCCCGGAAAACTGCACCACGCCTTCCTGCGCGCTCAAATCCTGCACGAACTGGATCAATGCCTCCAGCGCTTCGGGCTGAATGCTTTTCAGCCGCGTCCAGTTCAAGGTGTAAGGCGCGCGCGCCCTCTGCCGCAGCGCCGATGCCGTCGCCACGGTTTGCACGGAAACATCCGGCGAACTCATCCAGGAGAAAGGGCGGCGGTTGTCCCCACTGGCCTGCGACTCGCTGCCAAGCTGCTCGGGCATGGAAAACCACACCGGCGCCGAGCGGTCGAAACGCTTGGCGAAATCAATGGCCACCGCATGAAAGCGATCCTGGGCGCCAATGGCGCGATAAAGGTCGAACAACGTCATCCAGATATCGACCTGCTGCTCCAGCGGTGCACCCGCATGCTTGCGGATCACGTCAATCAGCACTTTCTCAGCCTCTGCCACGCGGTTGCTGGCAAACAGGATGGACGCTTCTTCCAAATCGGCCTGGTGCACAAATACCTCCTCAAATCCGTAAAACGCCAACACGGCATCCATATCGCGCAGCTTGGCAACCCAGTCGGCCAATGACGCTTGCAATGCTTGCTCCCCCTGCTCCATCGCCCGGCGCGCAGCGCGCACCTGGGCGGCAATTTCATCCGCAAAAAACAAGCTCGAACCTGTCAGGAAAAAGCCCGAGACTGCATCGTCCTCCACCGCAGCGGGCGGCGCAGCAGGCGCCATCTGGCTTTGCATGCCGGCCTGCTTGCTGCTGCGCCCTTGCTGCCCGCCTTGCCACCATTGCCGCGAGAGCTGCTCTTCAATCTCGTTGATTTTCTGCAGCGTGCCCGCACGCGTGGCCTGCGGCGCCAGGGCTGGCTTGTAGTCGCCCAATTGCGACCCAGGCCGGTTGCTGGTGAGCATGGCCAGGACGCTGGGCGTCATATGGGCCTGTCGCTGCTTCTTGCGCCCATTGATGATTTTGCGCAGGTGCGCAAACTCTGCGCGGCGGATAAAGTCATTGCGGCGCTTGCGCTCAATGCGCTCGCGCACTTGCTGGGCGTTGACTTCTTCCTCCGCGTTCACCTCCGGCTGATCCAGGTCCTTCCAGTCCTTGGTCGGATTGCTGACGAACTTCACCACCTTCGACAGCAGCCCGCCCACCGATGGCGGCGGCGGGCTGGCAGGGGGGAGGCTTTGCGGAGGGGGAGGCATAGCTCAAGCGGGGCCTGTGAATGCCCGTTTATGCACCAAACATTTTCTGCCGTATTTCACGGCGCTGCTGCGCCTCCAGCGAAAGCGTAGCGGTCGGCCTGGCCAGCAGGCGCGGCAAACCAATCGGCTCGCCCGTCTCCTCGCAATAGCCGTAGTCGCCCGCATCAATGCTGGCGATGGATTGCTCGATTTTCTTGAGCAGCTTGCGCTCGCGGTCGCGCGTGCGCAACTCCAGCGCGTGCTCTTCCTCGATCGTGGCGCGATCGGCCGGGTCAGGCACCACGGAGACCTCCTCGCGCAAATACTCCGTCGTCGCGCCCGCCTTGCGCAACATATCCTCCTTCAGCGCAACCAGGCGATGGCGAAAAAACGCCATTTGCACGTCGTTCATGTAGTCGTCTTCAGGCATGGCCAGCACATCCTGGTCCGTCAGACTGGCAGCGTCCACGGGTTTGCTCTTGCTTGTCGCCTTGCTGGCTTTAGCCGCCGTCTTGGTCGGCGCGGCCGCACTTTTGGTTGCCATGTCTCTCAATTGCCTCTTTAGGTTGGTCGTTCATTAAAGCTTCGTGCATCGCCAGCGGCCACCACATGACAGCGGCTGCCGCCCTCCAGGCGCGGGGGCGGATTGTAGCCAGCTTACACGCGCAAAACCGATGGATTTTCAAGACGTCAGCGACTGTTCCAGCCCCTGAATCAGGATATCCCGAGGCAAATCGATGC
Organism: Comamonadaceae bacterium; assembly: GCA_030528485.1. Taxonomy (GTDB): domain Bacteria; phylum Pseudomonadota; class Gammaproteobacteria; order Burkholderiales; family Burkholderiaceae_C; genus Lampropedia. Next base: position 19,486 of record JAUMYU010000005.1, on the reverse strand, counting down.
CGATGAAAACCATTTTGCTCTCTCGAACCTCGCCTTCGCCCCAGACAGGCCCCAGATCGCTGCCCATGAGCTGGTGCACGCCCTGGAAAATCACCTTGCGCTGCACCCCTTTCATATGCAGCACCCCCTTGTAGCGCAGCATGCGCGGGCCATACACGTTGACGACAGCTCCCAGAAAATCCTCCAGCAACGCCGGATCAAAGGGGCGCTCCGCCCGAAAGACAAAGCTTTTCACATCGTCATCATGATGATGGTGGTGAGGGTGGCTGCAATGCTCGCCATCCGCATGGTCGTGCCCGCAATGCCCGTGGTCGTGCTCGTGGTGATGGCCGCGCTCAGGCCCGTTCAACAAATCCGGATCGATATCGAGCTTGGCATTGAGATTAAACCCCTTCAAATCCAGCACCCGGTGCAGCGGCGCCTGGCCAAAATGCGCTTCTTCCATTGCCGCGCGCGGATTGATGTGCCTGAGGCGGTGGATCAGCGCCGCCTTTTCCTGCGGTGAGATCAAATCGGTCTTGCTGAGGAAAATCTGATCGGCAAAGCCAACTTGGCGGCGCGCCTCCTGGCGGTCATTCAACTGCTGCTGGGCGTGCTTGGCATCGACCAAGGTAATCACGCTATCGAGCATGAAGTTCTCCGCCATCTCATCGTCCATGAAGAAAGTCTGGATCACCGGGCCGGGATCGGCCAGGCCGGTGGTTTCGATGATGACGCGATCAAACGCCAATTGCCCGCTGCGGCGCTTGTCCAGCAGCTCTTGCAGCGTGCTGCGCAAATCCTCGCGAATGGTGCAGCAAATGCAGCCGTTGCTCATTTGCACGATTTGCTCTTGCCCCTCGCGCACCAGGATTTCGTTATCGATGTTTTCTTCGCCAAACTCGTTCTCAATGACGGCAATGCGCTGGCCATGCGACTCTTGCAGTACACGGTTCAGCAAGGTGGTTTTGCCGGCGCCCAAAAAGCCGGTCAGGATGGTCACAGGAATCAGTGCCATGCGGGTAGGTCCTCTCTCGATACCAACAAAAAACGGCCTGCGTCAGGCCCAAAGATCAGTGTAGTGCGGCTGTCAACAGGCGAACCTGGGACACCCCATCACCTTGCGCGACACCCTGGCCTGGATGCTGCAAGAAACACCTCCATAAATTTCAATTCAAAGTTAAATCAATTTAATTACCAAATTGCCAAAACAAGGTATTTTTATTTCCTTTTGATTTAGAAAAATAAAGAATTTCGGCTACCAGTGTCCACCCATCCAGTTTGGCGCCGGGCCTTGGCTTGAAATCGCCAGGGTGAATTTTGTATGATCGCCCGCTGCTCGCCCCATGCGCTGCGCGGGCCGCTTTCACTTTTTGAGGAACCCCTTTGCCATGATGGTTTTGTACTCCGGCACCACCTGCCCGTTCTCCCACCGCTGCCGTTTCGTCCTGTTTGAAAAGGGGATGGATTTTGAAATCCGCGACGTGGATCTGTTCAACAAGCCCGACGACATCAGCGTGATGAACCCCTACGGCCAGGTGCCCATCCTGGTCGAGCGCGACCTCATCCTCTACGAATCCAACATCATCAACGAGTACATCGACGAGCGCTTCCCCCACCCGCAACTCATGCCCGGCGACCCGGTGGATCGCGCCCGCGTGCGGCTGTTCTTGCTCAACTTCGAAAAAGAGCTGTTCGTACACGTCTCCACGCTGGAGTCCGGCGACGCCAAAGCCAAGGAAAAAGCCCGCCAGCACATCCGCGACCGCCTCACGCAACTGGCTCCCAACTTCCTGAAAAACAAATACATGCTGGGCGAGAACTTCTCCATGCTCGACGTTGCCATCGCCCCCCTGCTCTGGCGTCTGGAGCACTACGGCATCGAGCTCAGCCGCAACGCCGCCCCGCTGCTGAAATACGCCGAGCGCATGTTCTCGCGCCCCGCTTACATCGAGGCGCTCACCCCTTCCGAAAAAGTGATGCGCCGCTAAACGGCACAGCAAAGGCGGCAATGCCGCCTTTTGCATTTTCTCTGCCCTTCGCCCTTCCCCGACACCTTGCCGCAGGCCCGCCATGCACGCCGACGACGACGCCCTCCCCTCCACCCAACCCTATTTGCTGCGCGCCCTGCACGAATGGTGCACCGACAACGGCTTCACCCCCTATCTGGCCGTCCAAGTCGATGGCTCGGTGCAAGTGCCGCCTGAATTCGTGCGCGATGGGCAAATCGTGCTCAACCTCAGCTACGACGCCACCGACAAGCTGCAAATGGGCAACGAATACATCGAATTCCAGGCCCGCTTTGGCGGCGTGGCGCGCCAAATCATCATCCCCGTGCACCGCGTGCTGGCCATTTACGCCCGCGAGAACAACCAGGGCATGGCCTTTACCGTCTCGGACAGCTACCTCGCGCCAGCCCCTGCCGAAAGCGCCTCGTCCAAGCCCACATTGGTCCCTTCGGCCGCACCTGCGCCAGAAGGCGACGAGCCGCCAGACGGCAACAGCCCTGCGCCAGCCAGCAAACGCCCTGCTTTGCGCTTGGTGAAATAAGCATGCCCACCGCCGCGCCACTGTCGCACGCCATCGGCCTGGCATTTGCTGTGCTCGCCTGGATGCTGGCGGCCACGCCAGCCGCCGCGCAAACACAGCTTGCGCTGGAGCAAGCGGACATCATCGAGCTGCTGGAGATGCCCCAGACCGACACGCCGCTGATGCAACTGCCCATTGAGCAAGGCACACGCGCCCTCACAGGCCGCACCAGCGCGGCGGGCAAACGCCAGCAGCCCCAGCCCAATCCCGCGCTGGCCAGCCTCAACGCCACGCGCACGCTGTGTGATGCGGCCCTGGAAGCCATGGCCGCATCACACGTGGAGCGCGCCTTTGCCGCGCTGGCCCCCCATTGGCCCCTGCCACCGCAAGAAATTACCCGCCTGGCCAAGGAAACCGCCGCCCAGTTCAAGCAATTGACCAAAACCTACGGCGCCACGCTGGGCTACGAATGGGTGCGCACGCACAGCGCAGGCGCCAGCCTGGTGCAGCACGCCTATCTCCTCAAGCTCGAACGCCATGCGCTGCGTGTGAGCTGCATTTTTTACAAACCCCGCGAACAGTGGCAGATCCACACCGTGTTCTGGGACGATCAACTGCAAACCTTGCTGGAGCACTGATGCTGAAAATTCTGGTGAGCAACGACGACGGCTACCTCGCCCCTGGCATCGTGGCCCTGGCCGAAGCCCTTGCGGCCCTGCCCGATACGCAAGTGCAAGTCATCGCGCCTGAGTACAACAACAGCGCCAAATCCAACGCGCTGACGCTGCATGCGCCGCTGTACGTTTTCGAATCCCACAACGGCTTTCGCTACATCAACGGCACGCCTGCGGACTGCGTCCACGTGGCACTCACGGGCCTGCTGGACGAGCGCCCGGATCTGGTCGTCTCCGGCATCAACAACGGCGCCAACATGGGCGATGACACCATTTACTCCGGCACCGTTGGCGCTGCCATGGAAGGTTATTTGATGGGCGTGCCCGCCATCGCCTTCTCCCTGGTGGAAAAAGACTGGGCGCATCTGGACGCCGCCGCCATCACCGCCGCGCGCCTGGTCGCCCTACTGCGCGCGCGCGGCCAAATCGGCGCGCGCCCCTGGCTGCTCAACGTCAACATCCCCAACCTTCCCCTGGCCAGCCTGCAAACCGCGCGCTGGTGCCGCCTGGGGCGTCGCCACGCCGCGAAAAACGTCATCCGCCAGCAAAACCCACAAGGGCGCACCATGTATTGGATCGGCCCTTCGGGCAAAGCCGCCGACGCCCGCGAAGGCACGGACTTTCACACCGTCGCCCAAGGGCATGTGGCCGTCACGCCGCTGCAAATCGACCTGACCGACCACAACGGCCTGCCCGACTGGCGCCAAGCCATGCCCTTGGCCGAGCTGGACCTCAACCACCTGGGCGAATCGGCATGAATACGCCCCGCAAACCGCGCTTTCCCGCCCAGGTGCTGCCCAGCCAGACGGGGCGGCGCGGCCTGGGTAGCGCAGGCGCCGTGCCGCGCCCGCCCTTGGGGCCATCGGCGCCGCTGGTTTCGCCCGGCGCCCAGCCCGCAAACGCGCCAGCCGCCCCCATCCCTGCACCGATTGCCGCCTACCCCTCATCCGAGCGCCCGCCGGCAACCGCCCCCGCCGCTTCATGGGGCCTGCCCGTCGATCCCCCTGGGCAGGAAAGCGCACGCATCCGCATGGTCAAGCGCCTGGCCGCCTTGCCGCACCTGCACCCCGCCGTGCTGCACGCCATGCAAACCGTGCCGCGCCATGCCTTCATCGACTCGGCCTTGATGACCAAAGCGTATGAGGACAACAGCCTGCCCATCGGCTTTGGCCAAACCATCTCCAAGCCCTCCGTCGTCGCCCGCATGCTCTCGCTGGCCCTGCAAGCGCCTTGCGTGCCCCCAGGCGCCAGCCACATCCCCATGCGCGTGCTGGAGATCGGCACCGGCTGCGGCTACCAAGCCGCGGTGATGAGCCACATCGCCAGCGAGGTCTATTCCATCGAGCGCGTGCGCGGCCTGCACGAGCGCGCCCGCAGCCACCTGCGGCCCTTGCGCGTGAGCAACCTGCACCTGCTCTTTGGCGATGGCATGGCCGGTTACGCCGCTGGCGCGCCCTACGCCGCCATCGTCAGCGCCGCAGGCGGCGATGCCATCCCCCAAGCCTGGGTGGATCAACTCGCCATCGGCGGGCGCATCATCGCCCCCACCTCCAATGCCAGCGGCGCCCAGCAACTGCTGGTGATCGACAAAACCGCCACCGGCGTGCGCCAGCATGCGCTCGAGGCGGTGCACTTTGTTCCATTAAAATCCGGCGTTGGTTAGCGCCAGCTCTCTGGGCCTGTTGAAAGCCTGTTCGAAGGCTGGTTGCAAGCGGGCAGAAACAGGCTCTTGATCGCATGGGGCCGCAACGCTGGCAGCTCCCCCCGACATCCCCCTCTTTCGTCAATTACAAAGGATTCACCGATGCACTCTCCCAAACGATGGCTGGGCTTGAGCAGTCTGGTTGCGGCTTGTGTGCTGGCTGGCTGCTCCAGCGTCTCCCTCAACTCCGGCGCCCCGGTGGAAAACCGCACCAGCCCTGACGGCATGGTAGGCAGCGTCGCCGCCCCCATCGTCCCCGTGCCGCCCGGCCATTACGCCGTCAAGCCAGGCGACACCCTCATCCGCATCGGTCTGGAAACCGGCCAGAGCTGGAAAGATATCGCCGCCTGGAACCAGCTCCCCAATGCCGACGTGATCGAAGTCGGGCAGATTTTGCGCGTAGTGCCCCCAAGCGCACAGCCCCGCGCCGGCGCTGCTGGCGGTGCGGCTGCCCCTGGCGCAGTCGCTGCCAGCCAGGCGGGCAGCGGTGTGGAAGTGCGCCCCATCCTGCCCCAAGGCAGCGCCAGCGCAGGCAGCGCCCAGGCCGCCACGCCGAAAACGCCGCCCGTCACCACCGTCCACGCCACACCGGCCAACACCTCCGGCATCCAATTCGTCTGGCCGGCCAACGGGCCTTTGCTCTCCGGTTTTAACGAAACCAACAACAAAGGCTTTGATATTGGCGGCGCCTCGGGCGATCCGGTCATGGCCGCCGCCGATGGTCACGTGGTGTATGCCGGCGCGGGCCTGCGCGGCTATGGCAACCTCATCATCCTCAAGCACAACGATGAGTACCTCACCGCCTACGCCCACAACAAAGTCTTGCTCGTCAAGGAAGACCAGCGCGTGGCGCGCGGCCAGAAAATCGCCGAGATGGGCAATACCGACGCCGACCGCGTGAAGCTGCACTTCGAAGTGCGCCGCCAGGGCAAGCCCGTCAACCCCAGCAGCTACCTGCCCAAGCGGTAAAAACCAATCAAAGGAAAACCAACATCCCGACCAAATTGCCCAAACAATGCGGTTTTATTTCCTTTGATTTATAAAATTCCCATAAAAAAAAGCCACTCCAATTGCACTGCACCCCAAGGGCTGGACATCTCTCCAACCCTTGGGGTGTTTTTCATGGCGAAATACAGTGAGGCACTCAAGCCGCCAGCATGCGCTGCAAAGCCTCCAAATCCTGCGCCCCTGCGGCATAGGCTTTTTCTTCAATGGCGCGGTAGCGGGCGATGATTTCTTCACCCACCGGGGTCAGCCGCGCGCCGCCGCCGTGCGCGCCGCCGGTGCTGGCCTGGGTGGCGGGCGAGGTCAGGGATTTGTTCAGCTCATCGAGCAGCAGCCACGCGCGGCGGTAGGACATGCCGATATGGCGCGCCGCCCCGGAAATCGAGCCCACATCGCGCACAGCCTCCAGCAGCTCAATCTTGCCTGGCCCGATGGCCACCACCTCATCACGGTACACCCGCAGGCGAAATTTCGTCGTTACATGCATGGTCATTTCTTTTGAAACCCATTTTTGTCGATCACGCATTGTGCCAAAAGCGTTGTACCTGAAAATAAATTGAAGTGAAAAAATCCAATAATCTCAAATTATTAAAAAACAAACCGTCTTACATGAGACTAAAATTCCGGCCACTTTGCCGCTCCCGGCCAGGGCCTGTCATCCCAATGCCCGCCAACAGTGCTCGTCTCAGGCCGCGATGGGCTGCAAGGCGCAAACCGCCCGGCCCTGAGGAGGAGCGCGGCGCGAGGATTCGGATGACAGGCCCTAATCTGTTCACGGCATAGCCTGGCTCGGCTTTCTTCCACTCTTTTTGACAAGGAAACTCACCATGAAAATCAGCGCACGCAATGTTTTGCCCGGCAAGGTTGTCGCCCTCACCAAAGGCCCTGTGACAACCGAAGTCGTGCTGGAAATCGCCCCCGGCGTGCACATTACCGCCACCATCACCACCCACTCGGCCGAGCAACTGGGCCTGAAAGAAGGTGGCACGGCCTATGGCATGATCAAGGCTTCCAGCGTGATGGTGGGTGTGGACTGATTAAGCTGCCCGTTACCCGCCTGCCAATGGGCCGCAACGCCGCTGCACCTGCGCGGGCGGCCCGGGCACTTGCCCCAAAGCGTCGATGGATCGGCTTCATCGGCGCTTTTTTCGTGGTTTTTTGCCCGATCTACCAGGCGCCCGCCCATGCCCTCTCCCACCCCAATAGCCCCCATAGCGCCAACGCCGCCCAGCACCGCCAGATCCTGGCTGGCGGTGCTGGCTTTGTGCCTTTCGGCCTTTGTGTTCAACACCACCGAGTTCGCCCCCGTGGGCCTGCTGGGCAGCATCGGCGCCAGCTTTGCCATGCCTGCCGAGCAGGTGGGTTTGATGTTGACGATTTACGCCTGGCTGGTGGCCCTGGCCTCGCTGCCGCTGATGTTGGCCACGCGCCGTATCGAGCGGCGCAAGCTGCTGGCGGGCTTGTTTGCGCTGTTCATCGCCAGCCATGCCGTGTGCGCGGCAGCGCCCAGCTTTGCGGTACTGGTGGCGGGCCGTTTGGGTATTGCCTGCGCGCATGCGGTGTTTTGGTCGATCACCGCCGCGCTGGTGGTGCGCGTGGCCCCGCCTGGGCGCGCGGGGCAGGCGCTGGGGTTGCTGGCCACGGGCACCTCGCTGGCGATGGTGCTGGGCGTGCCGCTGGGGCGCGTGATTGGCGAGCACCTGGGCTGGCGCATCACCTTCGCCCTCATCGCCGTGGCGGCGGCGGGCACGCTGCTGTGCCTGCTGGCGCTGCTGCCGCGCCTGCCCAGCCAAAACAGCGGCGATTTGCGCAGCCTGCCCAAGCTGCTCAAGCGCCCGGCGCTGGTCAGCGCCTACGCGCTGATTGTGCTGGTGGTGACGGCCCACTTCACCGCCTACAGCTATATGGAGCCGTTTGTGGAGCAGCTCACCGGCCTGGGCAGTGATGGCGTGACGCTGGCGTTGTTGCTGCTCGGCGGCGCGGGGCTGATAGGCAGCGCCCTTTTTGGCTGGCTGGGCCTGCGCCGGCCTGCGGTGTTTTTGCTCAGCGCGCAAGCACTGCTGGTCTTGTGTTTGCTGGCCCTGCGTCCGGCAGCGGCGCACCCGCTGGCCTTGCTGGGGTTGACGGTGGTGTGGGGCGCCGTCTTTCTCTGCATCGCCCTGGCTTTGCAAGCGCAGGTGCTGGGCTTGGCGGCCGATGCCCGCGATGTGGCGATGGCGCTGTTTTCCGGCCTGTTTAACGTGGGCATTGGCGGTGGGGCCTTGCTGGGCAGCCAGGTGATCGCCCAGGGGGGCCTGCCCTCTATCGGCCTGGCAGGGGCGGCGCTGGCCGGTCTGGCGCTGGCGGGGGCGGGGTTGGCGCTGTGGCGCTGGCGCAGTGACTTCGAGCGAGGCAAAATGGCAGCCTAGAGCGTGTCCAAAGGATAATCAAAATGAAACACGAATGGAAAAAGAGCGAGAAAAACCTGTATGGCGCCAAGCCAAAGCCCGAGTTAATTGATGTGCCAAGCCAGAATTTCATCGTGATAAAAGGCAAAGGCAATCCCAATGGGGCGGATTTTTCCAACCGAGTATCCGCTTTGTATTCGCTTGCCTACGCAATCAAAATGCGCTTCAAGGCCATGATGAAAACCGAATCCGACGACAAGATGACCGATTTTTCGGTTTACCCCCTGGAGGGGGTCTGGCAAAAACCGATTGCGGAATCGGAGAAGCTGGACAAAGACACACTGCAATACACGCTCGCCATCAAGCAACCGGATTGCATCACGCGGGAAATCTTCACCGATGCGCTTGAAAGCGCAAGAAAGAAAAAGCCGAATGATTTATATGACGCCATCGGTTTTGAAAGCATGAAAGACGGGAAATCCGTTCAGATTTTGCATGCGGGAAGCTATGATAATGAGCCTGCTTCTTTCGAAAAAATGGATGCCTTCACCAAAAGTCTGGGACTGGTGCGATGCAGCCCATCGCACAGGGAGATATACCTGAATAATGCAAGCAGAACTGCTCAGAACAAGCTCAAAACGATTTTGAGATATTCGGTCAAGTGACGATTCGCCGACCCCGAACCGGCGCTCTCGCCACGGCGAGTGTGTGGCGAACCGGCATGATTTACCAATCAATAAGCAAAAAAATCACCTATTTTAGGCAAAACCCTATTAAAAAATAATTTACTTTGATTTGAAATTCATTCGAAGCGTCCAAGAATCAAACAAAATCCCCCGCCAGCGCCGCCACTTCATACACCACGCCATCGACTGCATAGCGCAAATGGCCGCTGGCGCCCAGCACGGCGGCGGGGCGATGGGCCAGCGCCTCGAAAAATTGCGCCACGCCTGCAAAGCGCGGGCGCCCCAGCAGCGCGTCGGTTTCCGACAGCAGCACGCAGCCGGCCAGCTCGCCTTGGGTGACCAGCAGCCAGTGCTCGTGGTCCATGCCGCCTTGGGCAAAGCACACGGCGCTGCGCAGCCAGTCGGGCAGGGCGGCGGGCGCGTCGGGCCAGGTGCGCGTCTGCGCCCAATCGAGCATTTGCGCCTGCGCGGTAGGCCAATGCTCAATGGGGTGCAGCGCCAGGCCGATGGATGCGCCGTGGCAAAACAGCCGCGCGCCGTTGCCTTCGGCCCAGACATCGAGCAGCGGCGCCAGCGGCTCGCCCCAGAGCAGGCGGTAGAACTCCAGCCAATCGGCTTCCAGCGCCGCGCCGCAATGGTGTTGCACCGGCAGTTGCCGCAGCCCCTGGCGCGAGGCCGGGGCCACTGCCAGAGGGCGCACGGCTAGCTGGCGGCGGCCCACGATGCGCGACAGGGGTTGCGGCAAGGTTTGTGACAGGCTGGAGGGCGCAGCGGTTGCTGCCGCTGCGGCTGCTTCTGCGACGGCGTGATCGGCAGCCATCTCCGCAACCGCTGGCCCGGCCACAGCGAGCAGGCCAGCGCAATCCGCAGGCGGTGGTGGCAAAAACAGCCGGTCGCGTTCGGCCAGCAGCAGCGCGGCGATGGTGTGGGCCAGGCCTTCGCTGTGCAGTTGGATGGCCGTGTCCGTGCCCGACCAGTCCTGCCCCTGGAAGTGTTCCTGCGGCGGCGCGCCTGCGGCCAGGCGCAAATCCTCCGCTCCCAGTTGGCTGAACGTCACCACCGCAGCGGGCTGGGCATGGCCTTGCAAGGCTTGGCTGAGGATGTCGGCCAGCGCGTCCTGCTGGGCCAGCGCCGCCAGGGCCTGGATGCGCTGCAAGGCTTCGCGCTCGTGGCGCAGCCAGTCGGCCACGGATTGGTGGCCCAGGCAAAAGCGGATCAAGTCCCACCAGCCGCGCCAATCGGGCGGCAGCTCAGGGGCTGCCGGGACGGCGGCGGGAACAACGGACGCAGCAGGCATCGCAGGCGCAAAGGCTGCCTGCAAGGCGTGGTGGATTTCATGCAGCAGCCAAAACGCCGTGCGCTCTCGCTGGCGCTGGGCCAAGGTATCCAGATGGTTGATGCGCTTGTGCATGGCCCGCTTTCAAAGCCTGTGGACGCTTGGGCGCCTCAGCGCAAAGCCGCCTGCCCGCCCGCAGCGGCATGGCCCAGTGCGGCGGAAATCTCATCCACCGTGCGGCGCAGGCGGGCGACCCAGCCATCTTCCAGCCGCCCCGCTGGCGCGGAGATGGACAGGCCCGCCACCAGCTTGCCCTGGTCGTCGTAAATGCCTGCGGCAACGCAGTTCACGCCCAGCTCCAGCTCCTCGCGGTCCTGCGCAATGCCGCTGGCGCGCACGCGGTGCAGCTCGCGTTCGAGCACATCGAGCTTGGTGATGCTGTTGCGCGTGTTGCCCGCCAACCCCGTGCGCGCGGCGTAGGCGCGCACCCAATGCGGCTCCTGCGCGGCCAGAAACAGCTTGCCGGTGGAAGTCAAATGCAGCGGCGCGTGGCCGCCGATGGCGCGCACCACCTGCATGCCCGAGCGCTCGCTGAAGGCGCGCTCGATATACACAATCTCATCGCCTTGGTGGATGCTCAGATTCACCGCCTGCTGGGTGCTGCGGTGCAGCTCGCGCATCAGCGGCAGCGCCACCTCGCGCACGCTCAGGCGCGCCTTGACCAGATTGCCCAGCTCCAGCAGGCGCAGCCCCAGCCGGTAGCTGCCCGATTCGGGCCGCTCCACCAGCCGCCCCAGCACCAAATCGTTGAGGATGCGGTGCGCCGTGGAAGGGTGCAGCCCCGTGGCCGCGCTGATTTCCTTGAGCGAAACCGCCTGCGAGTGCCCGGCCAGAAAATCCAAAATCGCGTACATGCGCTCAAAAACCTGGATGCTGGGGGTTTGCCTGGCGATTTCGTGGGAGCGCATAGGGGATCGGTAGAGAGCGAAAGAAACAAACGCCGGGCACGCCTGCCTGCGCAGCGCCCGTGCCGATCCAGCGTTTTTTGCCAAAGTCAAGAGCGGGCAATCTTAACCCGCAACCAACCCGCACCCGCCTGCACCACAGGCGGCGCTGGGCCTATCATCGCCCGCTTGTTTTGCGTCCCCTGCCCCTCACCCCACCCGCTCCATGCCCATGTTCACGCCCGACCGCCTGCTTTACGCGCTGGATTTATTTGGCACCGTCGTCTTTGCCATCAGCGGCTTGCTGCAAGCGCGGCGCTTGCAGTTGGATGTTTTTGGCATGCTGGTGCTGGCGGCCGTCACCGCCATCGGCGGCGGCACCATCCGCGATCTGGTGCTGGGCGTGCCCGTCTTCTGGGTGCGCCAGCCGGAATATCTGTGGAGCATTGTGCTGACCTGCGTGGCCGCCTTGCCGCTGCTACGCATCGTCTCGCGCCAATGGGGCTTTTGGCTGCTGCTGCGCGCCGACGCCCTGGGGCTGGCCACCTTCACCACCATCGGCGCCAGCAAGGCCCTGGCGCTGGGCGCGCCGGCGATTGTGGCCACCAGCATGGGCGTACTCACCGGCGTGGGCGGCGGCGTGATCCGCGACGTGCTGGCGCGCGAAATCCCCATGGTGCTGCGCAAAGAGGTGTATGCCACCGCCTGCATTGCGGGGGCGGCCGTTTTCGTGCTGTTGCAAACGGCCACCGGCCACACGCCCTTGGCCATGCTGGCCGGTTTCACCCTGACTTTGCTCGTGCGCCTGGCCGCGCTGCACTGGAATTGGCACCTGCCCGCGCTGGGGCGGGCGCCCGGCGGGCCCGGGTAATATAAATTTTAAATCAAAGGAAAATATTTCTCGAAATTTAGGCACTATTGTATTGAAATAAAAAATTCCTTTGATCGATAAAATCTGTTGATACCCCGTTGCATGGGCATGCCGCCAGGCAAGGTCACCCATCCGCGTGCGCACAGCGCGGCAATTCGCGTAAAGCACCCTCGCCAGCCCTGGAATGCGCCGCCGCTGGAGTACGATCAGGCGTACTTTGTACTTTGTCATCAAGGAGAAAATCATGTTACTTACCCAGGAACAGCAAATGGTGCGCGACTCCATCCGCGCCTATGTGCAGGAGCGTGTCGCCCCCCATTCCGCGCAGTGGGACCGCGAGCACACCTTCCCCAAGGAAGCCCTGCACGGCCTGGGCGAGCTGGGCGCGCTGGGCATGACGGTGCCCGAGGAGTGGGACGGCGCGGGGCTGGACTACATGTCCCTCGTGCTCGCCATTGAAGAAATCGCCGCAGGCGACGGCGCCACCTCCACCATCGTCAGCGTGCAAAACTCGCTGGCCTGCGGCATCACCATGAAATACGGCACCGATGCGCAGAAAGAAACCTGGCTCAAGCCCCTGGCGCGCGGCGAAGTATTTGGCTGCTTTTGCCTGACCGAGCCGCACACCGGCTCCGACGCGGCCGCCATCACCACCCGCGCCGAGCGCGACGGCGATCACTTCATCCTCAACGGCACCAAGCAATTCATCACCACCGGCAAATACGCCAGCGTGGCCATTGTGTTTGCCGTCACCGACAAGGCCGCAGGCAAGAAAGGCATCTCCTGCTTTCTGGTGCCGACCGAAACGCCAGGCTACATCGTCGAGCGGCTGGAAGAAAAAATGGGCCAGCACGCTTCGGATACGGCGCAAATCCGCTTTGAAAATTGCCGCGTGCCCGCCAGCGCCCTGCTGGGCGCCGAAGGCGAGGGCTACAAGATTGCGCTGTCGAATCTGGAGGCGGGCCGCATCGGCATCGCCGCGCAGTCGGTGGGCATGGCCCGCGCCGCTTACGAAGCCGCGCTGCGCTACGCCAAGGAGCGCGAAACCTTCGGCGTGCCCATCATCGAGCACCAGGCCGTGGCCTTCCGCCTGGCCGACATGGCCACACGGCTGGACGCCTCGCGCCTGATGGTCTGGCGCGCCGCCCAGCTCAAGGATGCGGGCCTGCCCTGCCTGAAAGAAGCCTCGATGGCGAAGATGTTTGCCTCCGAGCAGGCCGAGAAAATCTGCTCGGACGCCATCCAGATCCACGGCGGCTACGGCTATGTGAGCGACTTCCCCGTCGAGCGCATCTACCGCGACGTGCGCATCTCGCAAATCTACGAAGGCGCCAACGATATCCAGCGCCTGGTCATCGGCCGCGCCATTGCCGCGGAATAAGCCCATCGCCAGCCAAGGCGGCCGCACCATCGCCGGGCGCGGCCGCCCAGCCAAAATAACAAATCAATGGAAACATCACTTTATACACATCATGCCAAAATAGCATGATTTTGTTTCCTATTGATTGATAATTTTTCATCATCCAAAGGAGTCCTCCATGAGTACCTACGCGCAGCAATACGCCCAGAAACTGTGCAGCGCCGCAGACGCCATCCGCCACGTTCGCAATGGCGACACCATCGTCGTACCCACCGGCGTGGGCGAGCCACCCGCGCTGCTGACCGCCCTCTCCGAGGCGCGGCGCGAGTTTGAAGGCGTGCAAGTCTCGCAAATCCTGCCCGTGCGCAAGTACGACTATCTGGACCCCGAAACCGCCCATCACGTGCGCCACCGCGCCTACTTCTTCAGCGGCGTCACCCGCCCCGGCGGCCAGCAGGGCCTGATCGACTTCCTGCCCGCCTACTTCAGCGAAATTCCCCAGCTCATCCGCCGCGGCCAGTTCCCTGCCGATGTGGTGTTCGCCATCGCCTCGCCCATGGACGAGCACGGCTACTTCAGCCTGGCGCTGGCGCCGGACTACACCATGGCCGCCATCGAGAAAGCGCGCGCCGTCGTCATCGAAGTCAACCCCAACGTGCCCTTTGCCAACGGCGATTGCCACATCCACATCTCGCAAGTGGCCGCGCTGTGCGAAAGCAGCGACGCCATTGCCGAAGTGGGCCTGCCCGAAATCGGCCCGCTGCAAGAAGCCATCGCCGGTTACGTGGCCGACCTCATCCCCGACGGCGCCACCTTGCAAATCGGCTACGGCGGCATCCCCGATGCCGTGGTGATGCAACTGGTGCACAAGAAAGACCTGGGCGTGCACACCGAAATGCTCGGCGACGGCATCCTCAAACTCGTGGAGGCAGGCGCCGTCAACAACAGCCGCAAAAACGTCAACAAGGGCAAAACCATCGCCACCTTTGCCCTCGGCTCGAAAAAGCTCTACCAGTTCATGCACCGCAACCCCGGGCTGGAGATGCACCCCGTCAACATCGCCAACGACCCCTACCTGGCTGGCGCCAACGACAACCTGCACGCCATCAACGCCACCATGCAGGTGGACTTTCTGGGCCAGTGCGGCTCTGAAAGCCTGGGCCACCTGCCCTACTCGGGCACCGGCGGGCAAGCCGACTTCGTGCGCGCGGCCAACCGCTCCAACGGCGGCAAAGCCATCATCGTCGTGCCCTCCACCGCCAAGGGCGACACCATCTCGCGCATCGTGCCCACGCTCACGCCCGGCACCCACGTCACCACCAGCAAAAACGACGTGGACTACATCATCACCGAGTACGGCGTGGCCCAATTGCGCGGCAAATCCGCCCACCAGCGATGCGCCAGCCTGATCGCCATCGCCCATCCCAACTTCCGCGACGAACTGCGCGCGCAAGCCAAGAAGATGGGGCTGGCCTAAACCCCTCAGCAGGCTGCGCATGCAGGCGCAGCCTGCGCCGCCGCCCGCCTCCAGCCAGGGGCGCGCACCTTTAAATACAAACCAAAAGAAAAGAAATACCACTGTTTCGGCATGCCTGTAAATAAGTTAATTTTCTTTTGATTTGTAAATATCACTCAAGGAGACACCATGCATCAAAACTACATCAACGGCCGCTTCGTCGCCGCTGGCCAGGCCGATGAAATCGCCGTCATCAACCCGTCCAACCGCCAGACGATTTCCTCCATCCCCGACACACCCGCCGCGCAAGTCGATGAAGCCATCGCCGCCGCGCGCGCTGCGCAACGCGCCTGGGCGCGCCGCCCCGCCATTGAGCGCGCAGGCTATCTGCGCAAAATCGCCGCCGGCATCCGCGCCCGCGCCGAGGAAATCGCCCGCACCCTATCGGAAGAGCAGGGCAAGGTGCTGCCGCTGGCGCGCGTGGAGGCGCAGTTCACCGCCGATTACCTGGACTACATGGCCGAATGGGCGCGCCGCATCGAAGGCGAAATCATCCCCAGCGACCGCCCGGGCGAAACCATCATGCTGATGCGCCAGGCCGTCGGCGTGGTCGGCGGCATCCTGCCGTGGAACTTCCCCTTCTTCCTCATCGCCCGCAAGATGGGCCCGGCCTTGCTGACGGGCAACACCATCGTCATCAAGCCCAGCGAGGAAACGCCCAACAACGCCGCCATCTTTGCCGACATCCTCTCGCAAGTGGATTTGCCCGCAGGCGTTTACAACCAGATCTATGGCCGTGGCGGCAATGCCGGGCGCGTGCTGGCGGGCCATGCCGGCGTGGACATGATCAGCTTCACCGGCAGCGTGGACACCGGCTCGGCCATCATGGCCGCCGCCGCGCCCAACATCACCAAGCTCAACCTGGAGCTGGGCGGCAAGGCCCCGGCCATCGTGCTGGAAGATGCCGACCTGGACCTGGCCGCCCGCGCCATCGCCGCCTCGCGCGTCATCAACACCGGCCAAGTCTGCAACTGCGCCGAGCGCGTCTATGTGCAGCGCAGCGTGGCCGAAGCCTTTACGGAAAAGCTCGTCGCCCAGGTCGCCGCCGCACGCTGGGGCAACCCCTTGCAGGACGAAACCCTGGACATGGGCCCGCTCATCAACCAGGCCGGGCGCGACAAAGTCGCCGCCATGCTGCAACGCGCCGTCGATGCCGGCGCGCAAGTGGCCACCGGCGGCCAGGCCGACGACCGCGATGGCGGCTTCTTCTTCCAGCCCACCGTGCTGGTGAACTGCCAGCACGATTGGGAAATCATGCAAAAGGAAATCTTCGGCCCCATCGTGCCCGTGGCCGTGGTCGATTCGCTGGACGAAGCCATCGACAAGGCCAACGACACCACATACGGCCTGACCTCCTCCATCTACACCCGCAGCCTGGACGCCGCGCTGCGCGCCAGCACCGAGCTGGAGTTTGGCGAGACCTACGTCAACCGCGAGAACTTCGAGGCCATGCAGGGCTTTCACGCCGGGGTGAAAAAATCCGGCATCGGCGGCGCCGACGGCAAGCACGGCGTGTACGAATACACGCAGACGCACACCGTCTATATCCAGCGCCAAAGCTGAAGCCCGCTATGCCGGGGGACTGCATGGGCGTGCCCATCTCCTGCTGCGCACGCCCGTGTAGCCCCAATCCACAATCCAAACCCATCCCATCGCGGGGCCATGCGCCCCGCATTTTTTCATTTTTTAATTCAAAGGAAAATAAATACACCAATTATGGCAAATTGGTCATAGCATTCATTTTCCTTAATTTAGAAAATTACCCAAACCCAGCCCTGCATGCCCGACTCCACCCTGCCCCCAATCCCCCACCACACCGAGGATGACAACCACCCCCACTTGCAAGCGCGCATCGACCAGACCCAACGCCTATACCGCGAATGGACGCAACTGCTGCCCCGCCTGCAAGCCGCCCAGGCCGACTGGCAACGCGGCGCTGACATCATGCAGGCATTGGCGGATTTCTATTTCAACGGCGACTACATGCGCGCCTTTACCGCGCTGGAGCAAGGCGCGCATTTCCAACTGGAAACGCCAGGCGAACACAGCGTGATGGCCGAAGACACGCTGTGGAACGCCTTTCACGAACAACAAACCCTGGCCTGGCAACGGCTGCGCAGCGCCGTCAACGTGCTCGATCGCCAAGACAGCGCCGCATCCTCCAATCCCTCCAGCGCCCCCGCCAAGCCCCAAACACCTGTGCAAGACGCACCCTCGGCTCTCGCTCCCAACGCATGCGGGGATACCAATGCAATTCCGGAACAGGGAAGTAGTGAGGATTTAGACGGGGACTTGGCCAACCTTCCCCATCCACAACTGTTGGCCGAAGCCCGAAAACTGCGCGCCGCCATCCGTCGCCACCGCGACAGCACAGGCCATGACCTGTGCTGGTACCACCCCCACCTCTGGGCCTTGTTGCCCGAACAGGCCCATCGCTTGCCGCAAGTGCCCGACTGGCCTCAATTCATGCGCGGCTGCGTGGCCTACCGCGCCTCACTCGACACACAATGCCCGCAGGCCATGCGCATATCCAACGAATTCACGCCCGAGATAGATAGCGCAAACGCCCCCTCCCCCCGAAAACCCTAGCTAGATCCCCTTGTAAGGCCGTGCATTTGCGCATGGGGCACAACGCCAACCCCATGCCCGTTCGACCGCGGCAGTCTCATCTCAACCACTACAGGCTTGAAAGGAGACGATCCGAAGTCAAACAACCTCGTTGAAACGCTGGCGGGTCACAAAAGCCATTCGAGAAGTGAAGTTCAAACCTGATGCCACAGCAGCTTTTTGCTGCACAGTTTGAACGCAAAAAAGGGGCCAATGGCCCCTTTGTGCAATTTGCTGATCCAGTAAAAATCAGCAAACCATGTATTGGAGCGGGAAACCGGTCTCGAACCGGCGACCTCAACCTTGGCAAGGTTGCGCTCTACCAACTGAGCTATTCCCGCAATCAAGCGAAGGCGTGACTATAACACAGGATTTCCAAGCCAATCACTTCAAACCAAAGATGCATTTTGTTTCGATTTTCTTGTTGCGGTGCAACATTTTTCTTGGCGCACCCCGGGAATGCCTGCATAATACGCACCCATGCTGCACTGCACAAAAGAGCGATGTTGGCGCAGCTGCTTCTTGATCGCCCCGTAGTCTTTTATGGAGAACTGAAATGGCATTGACTCCCGAACAAATCCTGGCAGCACACAAAGCCAATATCGAACAACTCTTTGGCCTGACGAACAAAGCCTTCGAAAGCGTTGAAAAGCTCATTGAACTGAACGTCAAGGTTTCGCGTGAAGCATTGAGCGACGCGGCCAAACACAGTCAAGCCGTTCTTTCCGTCAAAGACGCACAAGAGCTGGCCGCCTTGCAATCGAGCATTTTCCAACCTCTGGCCGAAAAAGTGTCCAACTACAGCCGCCAGCTTTACGAGATTGCTTCCGAAAGCGGTCAAGAGCTGAACAAAGTCATCGAAGAGCGGACTGCCGAGGCTCAGCAAGCCATGACGAATCTGATGGAGAGCGCCGCCAAAAACGCACCTGCCGGTACAGAAGCTTCCGTTGCAGTCGTCCGCAGCGCATTGTCTGCCGCCAACAACGCATTTGAATCGGTGCAAAAAACCGTCAAGCAAGCTTCGGATGTTGCCCAGGCCAACTTCCATGCTGTGACTGAAAGTGCTGCCAATGCAGCCAAAAGCACCAACGCGCGCCGCCGTTGAACTGTAATTTCCGAGGTTTCGGCTTGAGATACAGGCCGCTTCCTTTGTAACGTTGTCTCCTTGGATCCTTTCGAAATCAGTTTCATGGATCCCTTAAGCCCGGTTTCCACCGGGCTTTTTTTTCACTCCTCGAAAGCGCGCGCAAGCAAGAAGTCATCGGTAACCGTTGGCTTTTACGAGCTTCTCCCCTACCCAAAACGCCATGATGGTCCCCAAGCTACGTGCAATCAACCATCAGCGCCAAGAGCACCCTCTCCAAATTGCAGCGCCACCTACTTGGCCACCACAATCAAACAGAGTTCCTCAAGCTTTCGCAGACTTTTCCAAAAGTTGCGCGCGCAGCCGGGCGCGCAGCTCCTTGCGGCTGGTCTTGCCCACGGCGGTGGTCTCGAAGCTGTCCACGAACACGATTTGGTCCGGGATCTTGAACGCGGCAATCTGGCGGCCCTTGAACCACTGCTTGATCTCGATGGCGCGCGGTTTTTCGCCCTGGCGGGCGATGACGAAGGCGCAGCTTCGCTCGCCCAGGTATTCGTCGGGGATGGACACCACAGCCGCATCAAACACTTGCGGGTGGGCCAGCAGATGGTCTTCGATCTCCTCGGCCGAGACCTTCTCGCCCGCGCGGTTGATGTGGTCGGTAGCGCGGCCCTGCACCGTCAGGTAGCCGCGCGCGTTGCGCAGCACCATGTCGCCGGTGCGGTAGTAGCCATCGTCAGTGAAGCTGCGCGCATTGGCCGCGTCGTCGTTGTGATAGCGGCGGATGGTGTAAGGCCCGCGCGTGAGCAAATAGCCCGGCTGCCCCTCGGGCACGGGCTGGCCCAGGTCATCGACCACCAGCACCT
>JAUMYU010000072.1 GCA_030528485.1 Comamonadaceae bacterium | reverse complement strand
CGCCTTGCTGATTGCCGCCGTGCTGATTGGCGCGCGCAGCGTCATCGGCGCGTTTTATGCCGCCGTGCCGCCCACCGCCGCGGCCACGATTGCCGACCACGTCGCGCCCCAGGCGCGCCAGCAAGCCATGGCCAAGCTTGGCTCGGCCAACGCGCTGGGCATGGTGGCCGGGCCTGCCATCGTCAGCCTGGTCAGCGGCTGGGGATTGCACTGGGGCTTTTACGCCACTGCCGCCCTGCCTTTGCTGGGGCTGCTCAGCATCGCGCTGGGGCTGCCCGCTGGCCTGCCGCCGCAAGCGCCGCCCCCCAATGGCCCCACCAGCCCGGCGCAACCCAGCGCCCCCAACGCGATGCCAGACCGCGCCTCATCGTCCGCTTCATCGCCCGCCCCTTCATCCACCCCGGCGGCGCGACCGCATCTGCCGTTGTGGGACCCGCGCTTGCGCCTGGCGATGGCGACCGCCTTCGTGGCCATGATGTGCGTGGCGGTGGCGCAGGTTTCGGTGGGATTTTTCGCCATGGACCACTTCAGCCTGAGCGAGGAAAAAGGCGCGCGCCTGGCCGGCCATGCGCTGACTTGCGTGGGGCTGGCGCTCATCCTCTCGCAGCAATGCGTGATTCACCTCAAGCGCATCGCGCTGCGCCATTGGGTGATTGCCGGGGCAGGCATTTCCGCGCTGGGCTTTGCCAGCGTGCTGCTGGCCCACCAGCCCTGGCATTTGCTGCTGGCCTATGCCGTGGGCGCTTTCGGCATGGGGTTTATCTTCCCGTCCTTCCAGGCCATGGCCGCCAACGCGGTGCAAGCCCACGAGCAAGGCGCCGCTGCGGGCAACGCCTCCGCCGCCCAGGGCCTGGGCATGGTGCTTGGCCCCATGCTGGGCACGGGCCTTTACACCCTGGCCCCCGCCGCGCCTTACGCCTGGATTGCCGTAAGCCTGTTGCTGCTGGCCACGGCGCTGGCCTGGCGCAACCCTCGCTGAAGGGCTTGGCCTGCGTCACTCGTCCTTGTCGCGCAGCTCGCGACGCAGGATTTTGCCGACGCCGTTTTTGGGCAACTCGGTGCGAAATTCCACGTATTTGGGGCGTTTGTAGCCGGTGAGATGACTGCGCGCGTACTCGTGCACCTGGGCTTCGCTGAGGGCCTGGTCTTTCTTGACGATTACCAGCTTGATGGCTTCGCCCGTTTTTTCATCGGGCACGCCCACCACGGCGCATTCGCGCACGCCGGGCATCAGGCCGATGGCATCTTCGATTTCGTTGGGATAGACGTTGAAGCCGCTGACCAGCACCATGTCTTTCTTGCGATCGACGATTTTGATATAGCCCTTGTCGTCCATCACGCCGATATCGCCCGTGCGGAAATAGCCATCGGCAGTCATGACCAGGGCCGTTTCTTCCGGCTGCTGCCAGTAGCCAGCCATCAATTGCGGGCCCTTGATGGCGATTTCGCCCGGCTCGCCGGTGGGCACGGGCCGCCCGGCCTCATCCACACAGCGCAGATAAGTGCTGGGCAAGGGCATGCCAATCGTGCCGCTGAAGGTTTTGGTCACGACCGAATTGCACGCCACCGAAGGGCTGGCTTCCGATAGGCCATAGCCCTCGCAAATCGGGCAGCCCGTGCGCTCCAGCCACCGCTGGGCCACCGCCTGCTGCACAGCCGCGCCGCCGCCGCAGGTGATGCGCAAATGGCTCCAATCCACCCGGTCGAAGTCCGGGTGGTTGAGCAAGGCGCCAAACAGCGTATTGACCGCCGGGAACAAGTGGATGGTGTAGCCGCGCAACTGCGCCAGCGTGGCATCCAAATCGCGCGGGTTGGCAATGAGCACGGCCTGGCCGCCATTGCGCATGGACATCATCATGCCCACCGTAAACCCGAAGATGTGATAGAGCGGCAGCACGCACACGCTCACGCAGGGCTGGCCGCCCAGGGTATCGATGGCTGGCTTGTTCCACGCCTCCGATTGCAGCGTATTGGCGATGACGTTGCCGTGCGTGAGCATGGCGCCCTTGCTCACCCCGGTCGTGCCGCCGGTGTATTGCAGCAGCGCCAAATCGTCCCGCCCCATGCTGGGCGCGCGCCACGGCTGGCGGCTGCCCCGGCGCAGCGCCTCGTTGAAGCGCACCACGCGCACCGTATCGGGCAGCGTGAAACCGGGCACCACCTTGCGGCCGCTGGCATCTTTGCGGCGGCGCAGCACCCAATTGATGAAACGCCCGCGAATGGGCCCGAGCTGATCGCCCACGCCCGCCAGCACCACATGCTCGATCCGGGTGCGCGCCACGCACTGCGCCAGGGTGTGGGCAAAGTTCTCCAGCGCCACAATCAGCCGCGCGCCCGAGTCTTGCAACTGGTGTTGCAGCTCGCGCGCCGTGTACAGCGGATTGACATTGACCAGCACCAGCCCCGCCCGCATGATCGCCGCCGCCGCAATCGGGTACTGGATGATGTTGGGCAACATCACCGCCACCCGGTCGCCCTTTTGCAAGCCCAGCGATTGCAGATAGGCCGCCAATTGGGCGCTGAGGCGCTCCACCTGCGCATAGCTGAAATCGCGCCCCATGAAGCTGAACGCCACCCGCTGGGGGTAACGGCTGAAAGCCGCATCCAGCAGCTCTGCCAGCGAGCCGTATTCGCCTGCCCCCACATCGGCGGGCACGCCTTCGGGGTAAGACGCCAGCCAGGGGCGTTCAGCCAATTGTTCGGGCGTAAACCGCGCATGCGCCAGAGCCAAGCCATCGGGGCTGTTCATTGTTCACTCTCCTGCCAAGGCATGCCGGGCGCATGCCACTCGTTGAAACAGGCCAAATCGTAGCGCGAGACGATCCGCAGATGTGTTGCAAACAGTCATAGTATCTTTTCAAGATACTTTTTTGAGCATCCCAATGTCCAAAGAAGCCTCCGGCCCGCATCAACGCCGGTCAGGCCCTTTTGGCACACCCTTTAATTACAAATCAATAGATTATTTATAAAATAAAATTTTTAATACCAACATGCCAAAACAAAAAACTTTATTTTCCTCATGAAATGGAAAAACAGGCCAATTCCGCAGCCTAAAATGCCCGCCATGTCACAGCCCCTTGCCCTCAACCTCACCGGCCACCTGCTTATTGCCATGCCCGGCCTGGAAGACAGCCTCTTTGGCGGCAGCGTGGTGTACGTCTGCGAGCACAGCGACCAGGGCGCCCTGGGACTGATCATCAACAAAACCACCGACCTCCAGGCCCGGCACCTCTTTGCGCGTCTGGACCTGAACCTGCCGCGCGAAGACCTGGCGGACATGCCCGTGCTGGTGGGCGGCCCGCTCCACCAGGATCGCGGCTTTGTGCTGCACGACACCACAGCCGCCGCGCCCAGCCAGTGCAGCGATGGCGATGGCGGCGGCGACGGCGAGCAAACCGCCAGCGGCACGGCTTACGCCTCCTCCCTGCCCATCACCGATGGGCTGGCGCTGACCTCCTCGCGCGATGTGATGGAAGCCATCAGCCAAGGCGGCGGCCCGCGCCGCGCCCTGATGGCGCTGGGCTGCTCCTCGTGGGACGGCGGCCAGCTTGAAAGCGAACTGGCCGCCAACGCCTGGCTGACCGTACCGGCCTCGCACGCGCTGCTGTTTCAACTGGAGCCAGCGCAGCGCTACGGCAAAGCCCTGGAGCTGCTGGGCATCCACGCGCACCAACTCGCCAGCATGGCCGGGCATGCCTGAGCCTGCCGCACCCCAAAGCCCCATGCGCCGCCGGATACGCTGCCCGGCCTGCCAAACCCTTTTGCCACATGCCTTTGTGGCGCGGCATGCCGCCCAGGCTGGCCCGTGGCATTGCCCCAACTGCGGCGTGGAGCTGGACGTTGCCATACGGGCCTGGCTGGCTGTCGTACTCTGCGTTGCAGCCCCCTTCAGCGCCTTGCTGCTGCTGCCCTGGCCCTGGCAGCTCGGCCTGGGCCTGCCGCTGTTCGCACTCTTTTTCCACGCTAGCGATCCCTTGCTGGCCTGGTTCTCCCAATGGTTTTCGCCCGTCGTCAGACGGCCCATCCGGCCCGTGCGCATTGCCGTGCTGCTGGCTTGCATGGTGGTGGGGCTGATGATGCTCGCCCTCTTTCAAGCCCATATTTAGCCCTTCTCTCTTATCCACCCACTGCCGTGAACTCCGCCTTTGCCGAATCCCTGGGCCTGCCCCACGCCTTTGACCCCGCCAGCGATGCACACACCTTTCTGGCTTTCGACTACGGCCTTTTGCGCACTGGCGTAGCCGTGGGCTCGCAGCGCACGGGCGCGGCCCAGCCCCTGGGAGTGCTCAAGGCGCAGGGCAAAGCGCAATTTGCGCTGGCGCAAGACTATGTACGCGAATGGCAACCCTCGGCGCTGGTGGTGGGCCTGCCCTTTCACCCCGATGGCGCGGCGCACGAGAACACCGAGCGCGCGCGCTGGTTCATGCGCGGGCTGCACGGGCGCTTTGGCCTGCCCGTATTCGGCGTGGACGAACGCTACAGCACCACCGAGGCGCTGGCCCAGGGCGTCAGCGCCCGCCATGTGGACGCGGTTTCTGCCGCTATCATCCTCGACCAGTTTTTGCGCGCGCTCGCCCGCCCGCCCCATCCATGAGCCAGGAGTTCCGCCGACCATGAGTGACACCGCCCCCCATACCGCTGCCGGGTTTATCGCCCTCAATGCCGAAAGCCTGTACCTGGATTTGCGCGATGGCGTGCAGCGCCTGATGCAGCAAGCCCTGCCCGATGCCCAGGGGCGGGCGGGCGCGGTGCATCTGGCGGGCATCACCTCCGGCGGCGTTTGGCTGCTGGAGCGGCTGGTGGCCGATTTGCAATTGCCCCAAGGCGTCAACGCCTTGTCATCGGCCATGCACCGCGACGATTTCGCCCAGCGCGGCCTCTCCAGCGGGGCGCAAACGGCGCTGGATTTCGATGTCAACGGCGCCGACATCCTGATTCTGGACGACGTGCTGCACACGGGCCGCACCATCCGCGCCGTGCTCAACGAGCTGTTCGACTACGGCCGCCCCGCGCGCGTGCGCCTGGCCGTGCTGGTCGATCGCGGCGGGCGGCAATTGCCGGTGGAGGCGACCTATGCCGCCGCGCGCCTGTCGCTGCCCGCCAGCGACAAGCTGGCGCTGGCGCGCGGCGAAGATGGCCGCCTGCGCTTTGCGCTGCAAGCCTTCAAGGGTGCGTGAGCGCCCAAAGCGTTTGTCCCCTTCTCTCCCCTTCCTACCCCTCTTTGCAAGAAAGCCGTTTTCCATGCTGGCGCGCCACAACCCCCAATTGAACAAGCACGGCGAGCTGATCCACCTGCTCTCCACCGAGGGCCTGCCGCGCGAGATCCTCACGCACATTCTCGACACCGCCGCCAACTTCGTCTCCGTGAGCGACCGCGAAGTCAAAAAAGTCCCGCTGCTGCGCGGCAAAAGCGTTTTCAACCTCTTTTTCGAGAACAGCACGCGCACCCGCACCACCTTCGACATCGCCGCCAAGCGCCTCTCGGCCGATGTGTTCACGCTGGACATTGGCCGCTCCTCCACCGCCAAGGGCGAGACGCTGCTGGACACGGTGGCCAACCTCTCGGCGATGGCGGCCGACATCTTCGTCGTGCGCCACAGCGCCTCGGGCGCGCCCTACCTCATCGCCCAGCACGTCGCGCCGCATGTGCATGTGGTCAACGCCGGCGACGGTCGCCACGCCCACCCCACGCAGGGCTTGCTGGACATGTACACCATCCGCCACTACAAAAAGGATTTCACCAACCTGACGGTGGCCGTGGTGGGCGATGTGCTGCACTCGCGCGTGGCGCGCTCGGACATCCACGCCCTGACCACGCTGGGCTGCCCCGAAGTGCGCGTGGTCGGCCCGCAAACCCTGGCGCCCGAGAACTTCTCCGCCCTGGGCGCGCGCGTGTTTCACCGGCTCGAGGACGGCATCAGGGATGCCGACGTCATCATCATGCTGCGCCTGCAAAACGAGCGCATGAGCGGCGCGCTGCTGCCCAGCAGCCAGGAATATTTCAAGAACTTCGGCCTCACGCCCGACAAGCTGCGCCTGGCCAAGCCCGA
The DNA here is from genome assembly GCA_030528485.1 of Comamonadaceae bacterium. GTDB lineage: Bacteria > Pseudomonadota > Gammaproteobacteria > Burkholderiales > Burkholderiaceae_C > Lampropedia. The sequence continues at coordinate 5,001 of JAUMYU010000072.1, read as the reverse complement.
CGCCATCGTCATGCACCCCGGCCCCATCAACCGCGGTGTGGAGATCGACTCCGAAGTGGCCGACGGCCAGCAAAGCGTGATCCTGCCGCAGGTGACTTTCGGCATCGCCGTGCGCATGGCGGTGATGTCCATCGTGGCAGGCAACGAGGCGCGCTGAATTTCCATCAAAGGAAAATCCGCTCTATGCCAGAGTTGCCGAAACAGGTGGACTTTATTTCCTTTTGATCGATAAAATAAAACCGTTCGCCGCACGAGCACGCGCTTACGGCACCACCGTGAGCTTGGCCACCGAAAGCAGCAACAGCTTGCTGCCATGGCGGCCGAAATCGACCCGCGCCTTGGCCTCTGCCCCCTGCCCCTCCACGGCCAGCACCTGGCCCTGACCGAACTTGGCGTGAAACACGGTTTGCCCGCTGCGGATGCCCCAGGGGTTGGCCGGTGCCGCGCCGGCAGATGCCGCGCGCGCGATGGCGTTGCTGCTGGCGTAGCGCGCAGGGGGCGCGGCGCTGGGCGAGGTGAACGGCGCGGACGACGTGGCCGACGCCGCCTGGCGCGCCTGCCAGGGCGCGCGCGCGCCTGCGCCGTAACGCCCTGCACTGCCATAGCCCGCACCGCTGCCCGCCCCCGCCTTGGGGCGGCGCGGGGTGAGCCAGCGCACGGATTCGGGCGGCAGCTCATCCAGAAAACGGCTGGGCGGGTTGTATTGCGCCTGGCCGTTGAGCATGCGCTCCATCGCCAAGCTGAGGTAGAGGCGCTTGCGCGCGCGGGTGATGGCCACGTACATCAGGCGGCGCTCTTCTTCCAGGCCGTCGTAATCGTTCATGGCGTTTTCGTGCGGGAACAGGCCCTCTTCCAACCCGCTGATAAAGACCACGTCAAACTCCAGGCCCTTGGCTGCATGCACGGTCATGAGCTGCACGGCGTCTTGCCCGGCCTGGGCCTGGTTGTCGCCCGCCTCCAGCGCGGCGTGCGTCAAAAACGCGGCCAGGGGCGAGAGCGTTTCGCCATCGCTATCCAACGCTGTTGTTGCATTCACTGTTGCATCTGCGTTTGCCGATGCCCCCTGCCCCGCGCCTGTTGCCGCAATAGCTTCAGTTGCAGTTGCGATTGCATTTGCAGCTGCTGGCTCGGCTGCCATGCCCGCATCGGCAGCGCCCATCGGTTCTTGCGCCAGCGCGGCGCTGTCGCGGCCAAAGCCTTCCATGCTGACGAAACTTTCTGCCGCGTTAACCAACTCTTGCAGGTTTTCCACCCGGTCGGCGCCTTCACGCTCGGTTTCGTAATGGGCGATCAGGCCGCTGGCATCCAACACCAGCTCCACGATTTCTTTGAGCGTGCGCTGTTGCGCCTGCTCGCGCATGGCATCGATCTTGGCGATGAAAGACGCTAGATTGGCCCCCGCCTTGCCGCCCACTTGCTCCACTGCATCCACCAGGGCGCTGTTGCGCACTCGCGCGGCGTCTTGCAACTGTTCCAGCGTGCGCGCGCCAATGCCACGCGGCGGAAAATTGACGACGCGCAAAAAGCTGGTGTCGTCACGCGGGTTATCGAGCAGGCGCAGATACGCCAGGGCGTGCTTGATCTCGGCCCGCTCGAAAAAGCGCAGCCCGCCATACACGCGGTAAGGAATGCCCGCGTTGAACAAGGTGGACTCGATCACGCGGCTTTGCGCATTGCTGCGGTACAGAATGGCCACGTCTTGCCGCCTGAAATCATCGCGCAGCAGTTGGCGGATTTCATCCACGATCCAGCGCGCTTCGGCCAGATCGCTGGCTTGCTCCATCACGCGCACGGGTTCGCCCGCGCCCGCATCGGTGCGCAGGTTCTTGCCCAGGCGGCGCTTGTTGTGGCTGATCAGCGCATTGGCGCTATCCAGAATATTGCTGTAGCTGCGGTAGTTTTGCTCCAGCTTGATTTGATGCGCCACCTGCAATTCGTTGACGAAATCATTCATATTGCCCACGCGCGCACCGCGAAAGGCGTAAATGCTCTGGTCGTCATCGCCCACGGCAAACAAGGCATTGGGCGGCACACCCTGGCTGCCATCGGCCACGAACATCTTCAGCCACAGGTATTGCAGGCGGTTGGTGTCTTGAAACTCGTCCACCAGAATGTGGCGAAAGCGCCGTTGGTAATGCTGGCGCACCAAGGGGTGGTCGCGCAGAATCTCGTAGCTGCGCAGCATCAGCTCGCCAAAATCCACCACGCCTTCGCGCTGGCATTGCTGCTCGTAAAGGTGGTACAGCTCCACCTTCTGACGCGCATCGGCATCGCGCGCGGGCGCCTCGCTGGCGCGCAGGCCGTCCTCCTTGCAGGCGTTGATGAAGGTTTGCAGCTTTTTGGGCGGCAGCAGCTCGGCATCGATGTGGTTGGCCTTGAGCAGGCGCTTGATGGCGGCGAGCTGGTCTTGCATGTCCAGAATCTGGAACTGGCGCGGCAGGCCCACCGTCTGGGCGTGGGCGCGCAGCATGCGGTTGCACAGGCCGTGGAAGGTGCCAATCCACATGCCGCGCACGGAAATGGGCGCCAGCGCGCTCAGGCGCGCGACCATTTCGCGCGCGGCCTTGTTGGTGAACGTCACCGCCAGAATGCCGCCGGGCGATGCCTGGCCGGTTTGCAGCAGCCAGGCGATGCGGGTGGTAAGCACGCGGGTTTTGCCCGAACCCGCGCCGGCGAGGATGAGGGCGTTGCCGCCCCGGAAAGTCACCGCCGCACGCTGCTCGGGGTTCAGGCCCGCCAGCAAAGGCATGTCGGCGAACGTGCCGGCGGGCGGGTTGGCAAGCGGTTGGGTGGGCGCAGGGGAAGAAAAGGCAGGGGCGGCAGAGGAGCAGGAAGGCGCCGCCTGGGCAGGGCGTGGGTCAATCATGCGCGCGATTGTAGGCGCGCCCCACGCCCCTGGGCGAGATTGCAAAGCCCCACTCAATACCAATCAAAGGAAACAAAATGACCTATTTTTGGCAATTCAGGCAATGAATCAATTTTATTATTGATTTGTAATTACTCTGCAATGGCGGCCAGCGTGCGCTTGCGCTGGCGCGCCTGAATCAGACGGTTGAAGGGCCAGTTGCCCGTGAACACCAGCCAGTAGGCAAAGCCTATGCCCAGGCGCCGCCAGCCGTCGCGGCATTGCATGGAGAACATGCCTTTTTTGCACCAGCCGTACAGCTCGGCGTTGAGCGTATCGAGCATGGCGCGCGTGCCCGCCTCGCCGCGCGCGAGCTGCGGCTCGGCCTGAATCGGCAGGCGTTGCTGCAATTGCACAAACACGCTCTCCATCCGGGCCACATTGCGCTCGCCGGGCAACAGGTACAGGCGCACCCGGCGGGAGAGGGGCCAGGGCGCATCGCGGCCGTTGTGCAGGTTCAGCCACGTCCCGTCGCTGTAACGCTGCTGGAACTCCACGATGGTTTGCAGCGTTTGCGTGTTGAATTGCAAGGCCACGCGGTGCGTGCGCTCGGGGTGCTCCCAGAGCAGGCCCATGAGATGAACACCCTTGACGATTTCCATCATGCCGCCCATGCTGCGCTGGTAGCCCAGGCGTTGCAGCGCCTGGGACGCCTGCTGAAAACCCTCGTCAGCCACGGCTTTTTGCAGCGCATCGCTGGGCGCTTGCTGGTAGCGGAACTTGCACGGCACGCGCACCGTCAGCGCCAAAAACCACGGCAGCGCCAGCAGCACCACCGGGTAAATCAAGAACATCAGCCACAGCTTGTCCCACCACATAAATGCATACCTCCCTGAGAGCCTGTTCAAAATCCCTGCACGGCGGTCAATCAAGCGGATTTGGGCGGTCCGCAGCGCAAGCAAAACCTGCCGATAGCACGTGCTATTGGCAGGTTTTGCGCCTTGCAGCCCATCCCGAACCGCTGATTGCCCATCCACGCCGGGATTATGAAGGCCCTGAGTATTGGGCACAGGGTAGAGCGCAAAGGGCGCAAAGGGGCCGGCAGCGCAGTCCGGGATCGCTGTGGCGAACGCTGATTGTCAGCAGCGGCCCGAACGCACCAGCCGCACCGCGCCATCGTTGTTGCGGTGGTTAACGCCCAATGTGCCGTGGTTGAAATTCACATTCCAGGCATAGGCGGGATCGTCCACATACAGCTCCGACGCCCAATACCCGCGCCAGGCCAGAAAACTGAGGTCAATCCAGGTGTGCGGAAACCATTGCGCATCAATGGCCGGGCCGGGAAGCGGCCTGCGGTAATCCACCAGGCTTTGCAGCTCATCGACTGTGGGCAAGCGCCAGTCGTCAAACCCGCACAGGCCCATGGCGTTGACCTGTGCCACATACGCGCTGGCATCGCCCGCGCGGCCATCACCCCAATTCGTGTAGAGGCGGCTGCCATCACGCAAGCCGCCATCGTTGGTTTTACCCTCCCACAGCAGGCCCGAGACCTTGTCCCGCACACACTCCGTGAGCATGAAAAACCCGCCTCCCGGCTTGCTCACCTGCTCATACGCCATCGACTTAGACTGGCCCATCTCTCCCTCCCTTTCTGCGCAGGCGACGGCGCGCATTCGGCGACGAGATGCGCAAATACCCCTTGAAGAAATGCCACTTCGGTTCGAGCATGGTTACAGCCCCCCTTCAGTCAAGGCTTGCGCGCAGCCAAAGCCAACGCGCCCATAGCCATCGAGCGCCGGGGGCGCAAAGCCACGGCACAACGCCAACGGAAGCAATAAACGGCACAGCATTGAGCGGCAAGCGGCGCCTCAACGCAAAAAACGGTTGCCGACAGAAATCCCGGCGGCGTCCTGGACGCCGCCGGGATCGTCAAGCTGGGGAGAAGGAGGGCGGATAACGGACAAGTGGAGCTTGCCTGGAAGGAAAAGTTCAAGCGGTAATGCAGCCTGCGTGCTGCGTGCTGCGTGCTCCGTGTGCTCATGGGGCAGTGATTGTAGCCATATGCCAATTACTGCAACCTACGCAACAACATGCTTCTTGGCATAAGGGCCACAAGCGGCTCAGGATGGCAGCCAAGCTCCGCCAGGACACATGGC
>JAUMYU010000071.1 GCA_030528485.1 Comamonadaceae bacterium | reverse complement strand
TGTTTGAACTGCTCACGGCTGATGTCACTGGGGTAGGTTCTTTGGCGCATGGCCTTGGTATGCCCGAAGAAAAAGATCGTGAACAGGCTCTTAGGGGGGTCATCTTCCTTGCTGTTTTGATTGCAGAAGAATGCAATTCTAAGGTTTGATTTCTCGCATTGCGGAATTGTGATACTTAATTCGAAAAAAAGTGGCTCTTTTATGCGACACTGCCTAGTGCGTAAAACGTGTCTGATTGCATCGAGTAAAGCCCGAAGGGGGGTAAACCCTTGAAGAATCGGGGCTACGGCTGCCCAGCAGCGGCTGCTTGGCGGTGTAGATTTGCGCATGGCAGCGCCTTGCGATAAGTGCGTACAGGTGCGCAGCATTGGATATATCCCTTGGAGACTTGTATGAGTGATAACACAAACGCTCAATTTGCCCAGACGGCAGCCGATATCGATGCCCAGGAAACCCGTGAGTGGCTGGATGCGCTTTCTGCCGTCATCGACCGTGAGGGCGCCGAGCGTGCGCACTTTCTGATTGAGGAGTTGCTCGAGCACGCCCGCCAGCACAGCATCGACCTGCCGTTTTCCGCCACCACCGGCTACGTCAACACCATCGAGCCGGAACAAGAGGCGCGCTGCCCCGGCAACATCGTGTTTGAAAAGCGCCTGCGCGCCTATATGCGCTGGAACGCCATGGCGATGGTGGTGCGCGCCAACCGCCTCAACCCCGAGGATGGCGGTGATTTGGGCGGGCACATTGGTTCGTTTGCTTCGCTGGCTTCCATGCTGGGTGCGGGCTTCAACCATTTCTGGCACGCCGAAAGCGAAGAGCACGGTGGCGATTGCCTCTACATCCAAGGCCATAGCGCGCCAGGCGTTTATGCCCGCGCCTTTTTGGAAGGGCGTATTACCGAGGAGCAATTGGATAACTTCCGCCAGGAGGTGGGCGGCAAGGGCTTGTCCAGCTATCCCCACCCCAAGCTGATGCCTGAGTTCTGGCAGTTCCCCACTGTCAGCATGGGCTTGGGGCCGCTGATGGCGATTTACCAGGCACGCTTTTTGAAATACCTGCACGCACGCGGCATTGCCAACACGGAAAACCGCAAGGTCTGGGCTTTCATGGGCGACGGCGAGATGGACGAGCCCGAAAGCCTGGGCGCCATCGGTCTGGCCGCGCGCGAGGGGCTGGACAACCTGATCTTCGTCATCAACTGCAACCTGCAACGCCTGGACGGCCCGGTGCGCGGCAACGGCAAGATCATCCAGGAGCTGGAGGGCGAGTTCCGCGGCAGCGGCTGGAACGTGATCAAGCTGATCTGGGGCAAGGGCTGGGACGAGCTGCTGGCGCGCGACAAGAGCGGCAAGCTCAAGCAACTGATGATGGAAACGCTTGATGGCGACTACCAGGTGCTCAAGGCCAACGATGGCGCGTATGTGCGCGAGCATTTCTTCGGCAAATACCCCGAGACGGCCAAGCTCGTCGAGCACATGAGCGATGAGGAGATCTTCGAGCTGCGCCGCGGTGGCCACGATCCGGAGAAGGTCTATGCCGCATTCCACGCTGCCTACCACCACAAGGGCCAGCCCACGGTGCTGCTGGTCAAAACGGTGAAGGGCTACGGTATGGGCAAATATGGCGAAGCCAAGAACACCATCCACCAAACCAAGAAGCTCGACGACGAAGGTGTGCGCTACATCCGCGACCGCTTCGGCATCCCCATCCCCGACAGCGAGCTGGACAAGCTGCCTTACTACAAACCGGCCGACGATACGCCGGAGATGAAATACCTGCACGAGCGCCGCAAGGCCCTGGGCGGTTATCTGCCCCAGCGCCGCACCGAATCCACCGAGCGCTTCACCGTGCCTTCGCTGGAGACGTTCAAGGCCATCCTTGAACCCACCGCCGAGGGGCGCGAAATCTCCACCACCCAGGCTTATGTGCGCTTCTTGAACCAACTGTTGCGCGACCAGGCCCTTGGCCCGCGCGTGGTGCCCATCGTGGTCGATGAATCGCGTACTTTCGGCATGGAAGGCATGTTCCGCCAGATCGGCATTTACAACCCCAAGGGCCAGCTCTACACCCCGGTTGATAAAGACCAGGTGATGTATTACCGTGAGGACAAGGCCGGCCAAATCCTGCAGGAGGGCATCAACGAAGCGGGCGGCATGGCCTCCTGGATTGCGGCGGCCACCAGCTACAGCACCTCTAACCGCATCATGGTGCCGTTCTACGTGTTCTATTCCATGTTCGGTTTCCAGCGAGTGGGCGATCTGGCCTGGGCGGCAGGCGATATGCAGGCGCGTGGTTTCTTGCTCGGCGGCACCAGCGGGCGCACCACGCTCAATGGCGAAGGCTTGCAGCACGAAGATGGCCACAGCCACATCCTGGCGGGCACCATCCCCAATTGCGTGGCTTACGACCCTAGCTTCGCGCACGAAGTGGCCGTCATCATGCAAGACGGCCTCAAGCGCATGGTGGAAAAGCAGGAAAACATCTTCTACTACATCACCTTGCTCAACGAGAACTACCCCATGCCTGGCCTGACGGCGGGTACGGAGGCGCAAATCCTCAAGGGCATGTACTTGCTGCAACCGGCCGCCGCAGGCGCTGAGCTGCGCGTGAATTTGCTGGGCAGCGGCTCCATCCTGCGCGAATCCATGGCTGCCAAGGAGTTGCTGGAGCGCGATTGGGGCGTGGCCGCCGATGTGTGGAGCTGCCCCAGCTTCACCGAGCTGGGTCGTGACGGTCAGGACTGCGAGCGATGGAACCTGCTGCACCCCACTGCACCGCGCAAGGCCAGTTTTGTGGAACAGCAATTGGGCCAGACCAGCGGCCCCGTGATCGCCTCGACCGACTACATGCGCAGCTTTGCCGAGCAAATCCGCCCCTTCATCCCGCAAGGGCGCAGCTACACCGTGCTGGGCACGGATGGCTTTGGCCGCAGCGATTTCCGCTCCCGCCTGCGCAAGCATTTCGAAATCAACCGCCACTACATCGTGGTCGCGGCGCTCAAGGCCCTGGCTGACGAAGGCAAGCTGCCCCGCGAAAAGGTCGCCCAGGCCATCACGCAATACGGCATCGAGGCCGACAAGATCAACCCGCTGTACGCCTGACGAGCGCCCGAGAGAACAAGGAGAACACACATGGCTCTGATAGACGTGAAAGTGCCCGACATCGGCGATTTCGACAACGTCGCGGTGATCGAAGTGCTGGTGAAAGAAGGCGATACGGTCAAGGCCGAGCAATCGCTCATCACTGTGGAAAGCGACAAGGCATCAATGGAAATCCCCTCCAGCCATGCCGGGGTGGTGAAAGCGGTGCTGGTCAAGCTGGGCGACAAGGTCAGCGAAGGCTCCGTCGTTTTGCAACTCGAAGCCGAAGGCGCGGTTGAAGCCGCTGCTTCGCCCGCGCCCGCACAGGTGGAGGCTACAGCGCCGGCACAGGTCGCCGCGCAAGCGGCGCCCGCCAGCGCCCCGACCGCAGCGGCTGGCCCGGTGCAAGTGCGCGTCCCCGATATTGGCGATTTCAAGGATGTGGCTGTCATCGAAGTCTTCATCAAGCCCGGCGATGCGGTCAAAGCCGAGCAATCGCTCATTACCGTGGAAAGCGACAAGGCGTCGATGGAAATCCCCTCCAGCGCCGCGGGTACGGTGAAAGAGGTCAACGTCAAGCTGGGCGACAAGGTCAACATTGGCGACCTCATCGCCGTGCTTGAAGGTGCAGTCGGCGCGGCAGGCGCTGCCGCTGCTGCGCCTGCTGCATCGGTTGCTGCCCCTCCTGCCGCAGCGCCCGCACAAGCCGTTGCTGCCCCCGCGCCAGTCCAGGCCCCGGCCACCACCGCCCCCGCCCACGACCCCACCCAGCCCCCGCTGGGTCTGCCCCATGCCAGCCCCAGCGTGCGCAAATTCGCGCGCGAGCTGGGCGTGCCGCTGGCCGAAGTCAAAGGCAGCGGTCGCAAAGGCCGCATCACGCAAGAGGACGTGCAGAAATTCACCCAGGCCGTCATGTCCGGCAGCCTGCAAACCCAGGCCCAGGCGGCCCGTGCGCCTGCGGGCGGGGCTGGCGGCTCGGGCGTGGGGCTGGATCTGCTGCCCTGGCCCAAGGTGGACTTCGCCAAGTTCGGCCCTGTCGAAGCCAAACCGCTCTCGCGCATCAAGAAAATCAGCGGCGCCAACCTGGCGCGCAACTGGGTGATGATTCCCCACGTCACCAACAATGAAGACGCCGACATCACCGAGCTGGAAGCCCTGCGCGTGCAGCTCAACGCCGAGGCCGCCAAGGCCAAGAGCGAGGTGAAATACACCATGCTGGCCTTCCTCATCAAAGCCTGCGTGGCGGCGCTGAAGAAATTCCCCGAGTTCAACGCCAGCCTGGACGGTGACAACCTCGTTTACAAAAAGTACTACCACATCGGCTTTGCCGCTGATACGCCTAACGGCCTGGTGGTCCCCGTGCTCAAGAATGCCGACCAGAAAGGCGTGGCTGAAATTGCGCTGGAAATGGGCGAACTCTCCGCCAAAGCCCGCGCGGGCAAGCTCGGCCCCGCCGAGATGACCGGCGGCTGCTTCACCATCAGCAGCCTGGGCGGCATTGGCGGCACCTACTTCACCCCCATCATCAACGCGCCCGAAGTCGCCATCCTGGGCGTGTGCCGCTCAAGCATGCGCCCGGTGTGGGACGGCAAGCAATTCGCGCCGCGCCTGATCCTGCCGCTGTCGCTGAGCTACGACCATCGCGTCATCGACGGCGCCGCCGCCGCGCGCTTTAACGCCTATCTGGCGCAGGTGCTGGCGGATTTCCGCCGGGTGATGCTGTAAGCCTCCAAGGCGTCTGCCCGCTGTCTGGCCGTACGGCTTGCAGCGGGCCGGTCTTTTTTTATAAATCAAAAGGAAATAAAATAGCCTATTTTCGGCTTTATTTTTCTGACGTGTGATTTCTTTTGATTTGTAACATGTTGCCGATTGACGGATGTGCGCAACGGCATGCATGCAAGGGACGGTTTTTTGAATTTCTTGAATGACGCGATTTTTTTGCCCTTACAGGCAAAAGGAAGCAAACCATGAGTGCAATCGACATCAAAGTTCCGGACATCGGCGACTTCAAAGACGTGGCGGTGATTGAAGTGCTGGTCAAGCCCGGCGATACCGTGGCTGCCGAGCAAAGCCTTATCACCGTGGAGAGCGACAAGGCCAGCATGGAGATTCCCTCCAGCCATGCGGGCGTGGTCAAAGAGCTGCAAGTCAAGCTGGGCGACAAGGTCAGCGAAGGCACGGTCATCCTGACGCTGGAGGCGGCCGAAGCCGGGGCCAGCGCAGGTGCGCCAGCGCCTTCCCCCGCTGCCGCCCCTGCCAGTGTGGCAGCCACACCGGTCGCTCCCGCTGCCAGCGCCCCCCAGGCTGCCAGCTACCAAGGCAGCGCCGATGTGCAATGCGACGTGCTCGTGCTCGGCGGCGGCCCCGGCGGCTACAGCGCGGCCTTCCGCGCCGCCGATCTGGGCCTGAACGTGGTGCTGGTCGAGCGTTACGCCACGCTGGGCGGCGTGTGCCTGAACGTGGGCTGCATCCCATCCAAGGCGCTGCTGCACGTGGCCGCCGTGATGGACGAAGTGGGCCACCTGGCCGCGCTGGGCGTGGACTATGGCGCGCCCAAGCTCGACATCGACAAACTGCGCGCCCACAAGGAAAAAGTCATCGCCAAGCTCACCGGGGGCCTGGGCGCGATGGCCAAGATGCGCAAGGTGAAAGTGCTGCGCGGCTATGGCAGCTTCGTCGGTGCCAACCACCTGCAAGTGGAGGAAACCAGCGGCAGTGGCCAGGCCAAAACCGGCGGCAAGCAAGTGGTGCAATTTGCGCGCGCCATCATCGCCGCGGGCAGCCAGGCCGTGCGCCTGCCCTTCATGCCCGAAGACCCGCGCGTGGTCGATTCCACCGGCGCGCTGGCGCTGGCGGGCGTGCCCAAACGCATGCTGGTGCTGGGCGGCGGCATCATCGGGCTGGAGATGGGCACCGTTTACAGCACCCTGGGCGCACGGCTTGACGTGGTGGAAATGATGGACGGCCTGATGCAAGGCGCCGACCGCGATCTGGTCAAGGTCTGGCAGAAGATGAACGCCCCGCGCTTCGACCACATCATGCTGGGCACCAAAACCGTGGCCGCCCGCGCCACCGATGCAGGCATCGAAGTCACGTTCGAGGGCGAAGGCGCGCCGCCGCCGCAAACCTACGATCTGGTGCTGCAAGCCGTGGGCCGCAGCCCCAACGGCAAGAAGATCGGCGCCGAAAACGCCGGCGTGGCCGTCACCGAGCGCGGCTTCATCCCCGTGGACGTGCAAATGCGCACCAGCGCGCCGCACATCTTCGCCATTGGCGACATCGTCGGCCAGCCCATGCTGGCGCACAAGGCCGTGCACGAGGCGCACGTGGCCGCCGAAGTCATCGCCGGCGAGCTCAAGGGCGACGACAAGCTGGCCCGCGCCGCCTTCAACGCCCGCGTCATCCCCAGCGTGGCCTACACCGACCCCGAAGTCGCCTGGGTCGGCCTGACCGAAGACCAGGCCAAGGCCCAGGGCGTGAAGGTGAAAAAAGGCCTGTTCCCCTGGAGCGCCTCCGGCCGCGCCATCGCCAACGGCCGCGACGAAGGCTTTACCAAACTGCTGTTCGACGAGGCCACGCACCAGATCGTCGGCGGCGGCATCGTCGGCACCCACGCGGGCGACATGATTGGCGAAATCGCCCTGGCCATCGAAATGGGCGCAGACGCCATCGACATCGGCAAGACCATCCACCCCCACCCCACGCTGGGCGAAAGCATCGGCATGGCCGCCGAGGTCGCCCACGGCAGTTGCACCGACCTGCCGCCGCAAAGGCGTTAAGTGCCTTGGATACAGAGGCCAGTCCCCCGGACGTGTGTCGCATGAGGCACACGTCCGGGGCTTTCATGGCAAAAGACGCCCCGCTTTTGCCATTCGTGCCCTCTGCTTTAAATTACAAATCAAAAGAAAACATATTCAAGCAATAACAAGCCATAAATAGTTTATTTTATTTCTTATTGATTTGGAAAGTTGCTGTTCCAATGCCTGTTTTTGCCATCCGGCAACCCCGCCGCATCACCCCATCATCGGGGCATGGGCGCGCTAACCCAGCTATCTCCGCACTGCTGGAGCTTGGGCGTGCGCATCCTCCACATCCGGGCAGGCATTGCAGGCATGAGTCATCCGTCCCCCTCATTCCCGCCACTTTTCGCACCGCCCATGGCTGATGAAAACGATCGCCAGACGCCCCCGTGCAGCCAGCCTCGCACGGTGGTGCGCGTGGCCGCTGGGCAGGATGGGCGCTTGCATGAGCGCGATATCCAGGCCAGCGAAGTGCCTGTGGCGCTGGAATACAACGGCATCAGCCACGCCACCATGCTGGCAACGCCTGCGGATCTGGAGGATTTCGCCTACGGCTTTTCCTTCACCGAAGGCATCATCGCCAGCGCGCAAGATGTGCGTGGCGTGGAAGTGCAGCCCGTGCCGGAGCACGGCGGGATTGTGGTAGCCATCGAAATTTCCAGCGCGTGCGAATATCGCCTCAAGCAGCGCCGTCGCGCGTTGACGGGGCGTACCGGCTGCGGCCTGTGCGGGGTCGATTCGCTGCCCGAAGTCGTACGCGCCATCGCCCCTGTGGTAGCGGGCGCGCCTGTGAAGGTGCCCGCGCTTTTCCAAGCCCAGCAGGCCATGCGGGCGCAGCAGCGGCTGTTTGAGGAAACGGGCGCCACCCACGCCGCAGGTTGGGCCGCGCGCGATGGGCGGCTCCATTTGGTGCGTGAAGATGTGGGACGACACAACGCGCTGGATAAGCTCATTGGCGCGCTCATCCGGCGTGAGGATTTGCCCGTGCGCGAAGGCATGGCCTTGGTCTCCAGCCGCGCCAGTTTTGAGATGGTGCAGAAATCGGCCGCAGCAGGCATTGATGTGCTCGTGGCCTTGTCCGCGCCCACTGCGTTGGCGATCGATCTGGCGGTGCGATTGAATGTGGGCCTGGCAGGCTTCATGCGAGAGCAACGTTGCACGCTATACGCTCACGCCAACCGCTTTGTGTGAATGGGGCTGCTGCTGCGGCAGCGCCTTTTTTTCGCTCAATTGCCGCCCAATGAGGGCCGTGCCAGCGGCGATAATGCGCGCCGTGAAGCAGGCCAGGCCGCCGCTGGTGCAAGCGTGGAAACACCGCACTGGAGGAACGTCCGGACTGCACAGGGCAGCGTAGCAGGTAACACCTGCCCACCGTGAGGTGAGGATTAGAGCAACAGAGACGAGTCGCAGCGCCTTCGGGCCCTGCGGGTGAAACGGGCAATCTCTACGCGCAGCAATACCAAATAGGCATGCAATGAACTGGCTCCGGCGAGCATGCGGGTAGGTAGCACCGAGCCGGCTGGGCGACCGCCGGCCCAGATTGATGGCGGTCACATGGCAGTTTTGCCATGCACAGAATCCGGCGTATCGGCCTGCTTCACACTTTCTGATTCAAAATTACAAATCAAAGACAATAAAAAATGCATGTTTCGGCATGGTGTATCTGGTTTGAAAAGTAGTTTGATTTGTAATTCAAGGATTGGCGATGCGCCGCCAAAAAAATGCGCCCGGCCTGCATGCCGGGCGCATTGTCATTGGCGCTAATGCCTTAACGCTTAGGCGGCCACCGCTTCAGCAGTGCGCAATTGCGTCAAATCCACGCCCGCGCGTTCCATGCCCGAGAGGATGGCCGCAATCGAGGCCGAAACGATATTCGGGTTTTGCGCCGCGCCCCAGCAGCGCTGCTCGCCCACTTCCACTTCCACATAGGCCATCGCTTGCGCATCCGCCCCTGCGCCAATGGCGTGTTCGGCGTAATCGAGCACGCGCACATCGCAGCCTGTGGCCTGCCGCATGGCCTGGATGAAGGCATCCACCGGCCCGGAGCCTTGTCCATGAATCTGCGTGGCAACACCATTTTTCTGGATGCTGGCTGTAATGGAAGTGGCTGCGCCGTCCCCGCCGAGCTGATAACTGGGGGCCGATGCATCCAGGCGGTATTCGCTTTTGAAAATGGCCCAAATATCGGCAGCCGTCATTTCTGTGCCCTCGGCATCCATTGCCTTTTGCACCACCTGGCTGAACTCGATTTGCAATTTGCGGGGCAGGGCGACTTTGTATTCATTTTCGAGCAGGTAGGAAATACCGCCTTTGCCCGATTGGCTATTCACACGAATCACCGCCTCATAACTGCGCCCCACATCTTTTGGGTCAATGGGCAAATAGGGCATATCCCAAATCTCATCCTCCTGGCGCATATTGAATGCCTTTTTAATGGCATCCTGGTGCGAGCCGGAAAACGACGTGAAGACCAATTCACCCACATAAGGATGGCGAGGATGCACGGGCAATTGGTTGCAGTATTCAACCGTGCGACGAATATCATCGATATCCGAAAAATCCAGCCCAGGATGCACACCCTGGGTATACATATTGAGCGCGACGTTGACGATATCGAGATTGCCCGTGCGTTCGCCATTGCCAAAAAGGCAGCCTTCCAGGCGGTCAGCCCCCGCCATCAAAGCCAGTTCCGCGCTGGCCGTGCCGGTGCCACGGTCGTTGTGCGGGTGCACACTCAGCACGATGGAGTCGCGCCGTTTCAGATGGCGGTGCGACCATTCAATCATGTCGGCGAAAATATTGGGCGTGCTGTGCTCCACCGTGGTGGGCAAATTGATAATGCATTTATTGTCAGGTGTGGGCTGCCACACATCGGTCACGGCATCGACCACGCGCTTGCTGAATTCCAACTCGGTATCGGAATACATTTCGGGCGAATATTGGAACGTCCATTTCGTATCAGGTTGCTGCGCAGCCAACTCGGCAAACAAGCGGGCGTTGGATGCGGCCAATTCCACAATTTCGTCCTCGCTCATGCCCAGAACCACTTTGCGCATTACTGGTGCCGTGGCGTTATAAAGATGCACGATGGCGCGCGGCACGCCTTGCAGCGCTTCAAATGTGCGGCGAATCAAATGCTCGCGCGCTTGCGTCAGCACTTGGACGGTGACATCTTCGGGAATCAGTTTGTCGTCAATCAGTTTACGGACAAAATCAAATTCCACTTGCGAGGCGGAAGGGAAGCCAATTTCAATTTCCTTGAAGCCAATGGCTACCAAAGTTTTGAACATGCGCAATTTGCGCTCCAGATCCATCGGCTCAATCAGTGATTGGTTGCCATCGCGCAAATCCACGCTGCACCATACAGGCGGTTTGGTAATCACGGCATCGGGCCAGGTGCGGTCTTTCAAGTGAATAGGCTTAAAAGCCTGGTATTTGCTGGCGGGGTTCTTCAACATCATGGTGGCTCCTGTCAAGTCAAAGGAAAGCTGGTGGCAATGGATGGAAGACAAAACAAAACGGCCCGTTGCTACACCAGCAAAACGGGCCGTAAGGTATGAGTGTGTGCAAAAAACGCGCGCAACCTATCCCGCCCGTTGGACGAAAACCAGTAGCGCTAGGGAGATTTTTTGCATGCGGCGCACTGTAGCACAGATTGGGACAAGGGCGATTGTGGGTACGGCTTAAGAGGCAGGGCCGCCGCGGCCTGGCAAATGGCGGAAGATGATACGGCCCTTGCTTAAATCGTAGGGAGACATCTCCAGCGTGACTTTATCGCCCGCGAGGATGCGAATGTGGTGCTTGCGCATTTTTCCGCCGGTGTAGGCTACGAGCTCATGCCCGTTGTCCAGCGTGACGCGAAAGCGCGAATCGGGCAGCACTTCCGTAACTGAGCCCTGCATTTCAATCAATTCTTCTTTAGCCATAGGTAATCGTTGGTGAGTGTGCGGAATGCAAAAAACCGCACGCGCCACGCATGCTTGAACAAGCTGGCGCATGAGAAAGGGCGCGATTGTAGCAAGCCCTCTTTATGCGCCGGGAGGTTCAATGCGGCCTGTTGCCCATTTGCTTGCCATGGCTGAAGCCTTGCACGCCTTGCGAATAGGCTGGTTTTAGCAAACTTCCCCATCCACGATTCTGATGCGACCGCCAGAGCTGATGCACAAGGCTTTGG
>JAUMYU010000070.1 GCA_030528485.1 Comamonadaceae bacterium | reverse complement strand
AGCTTGCCTTCGGGGTTGCGCACATCCCAGGTGCCATTGACCAGCTTGAACTTCTGGAACACGGTCTCGATGGTCTGGAGGTAGTAGTTCGCATCCATGTCCAGCACCGCGTTGTATTCGTCATAGAACTTGCGGTGGAACTCCGTGGCGTCGTCATCGCCGCGGATGAGGTTGCGGAAGTAGTCGTAATAACTGCTGGCGTGGCGGTCGGGATTCATCGCCACGAAGCCGCTGTATTGCAAAAAGCCGGGGTACACGCGGCGGCCTTCGCCGGGGTAACCGTAGGGGACGCGGTAGATGAGGTTGTTTTCAAACCATTCAAAACTGCGTTTGACGGCCAGATCGTTGACGGTGGTGGGGGTTTTGCGCGCATCAATCGGGCCGCCCATCATCACCATCGAGCGCGGCAGCTTTTCGCCGCGGCTGGCCATGAGCGAAATGGCCGCCAGCACGGGAACCGTGGGCTGGCACACGCTCATCACATGGCAGTTGCCATGCTTTTGTTGCAACAGGCGGATGAATTGCTGCACGTAGTTGACGTAATCGTCCAGGTGAAATTCGCCCTCGCTCAGCGGCACCATGCGGGCGTTTTTCCAGTCGGTGATATAGACCTTGTGGCCTGCGAGCATGGTGCGCACTGTCTCGCGCAACAAGGTGGCGTAGTGGCCCGACAGCGGCGCCACAATCAGCACGGCAGGGTGCTTGAGCATGCGCTCCAAAGTGGCGGGGTTGTCGGAGAAGCGTTTGAAGCGGCGCAGCTCGCAAAAGGGCAAATCCAGATCAATGCGTTCGTGGATCGCCACTTCCGTGCCCCCCACATCGGCGGTCTTGATGTCAAAGGTGGGTTTGACGTAGTCTTTGCCCAGGCGGTAGAGCAGGTCGTACCCTGCGGCGATGCGCTGGGCCAGCGGCGTTTCCGACATGGCCCACAAAGGGTTGGAAAACAGTTTGGACGACGCCTTGGCGAAATCGGAAAAAGGTTCGGAAATGGCGCGTTGCGCCTCGTAGATCTGGTAGAGCATGGCGGCAGATAAGAATTTTTGACTTTTATCAAAGGCGTCGCAATATAGCAGCACTCCAAAGTATTGCCTAATTGCCTGTTTTTCTTGGGATGCCGGGCTAAATCCCGCAGCCAGGCAGCCTCGGGAGGCGCGTCGTAAAGCGCACGCACCCCGGCCTGTTCACCCCCCTTGCGCAGCCGCGGCCAGTTCGTCGCGCGTGCGCTGCGCCTGGGCGCGCGCAGCGGCCGCGAAGTCGGCCCCCGCGCTGGCGTACAACACGGCGCGCGAGGAGTTGATCGCCACGCTGCCCCAGCCGGCAAAGCCCGCCCGCACGGTGGCCTGAGCATCGCCGCCTTGCGCGCCTACGCCGGGGATGAGCAAGGGCACATCCGGCGCGATGCGGCGCACGGCGGCAATTTCCTGCGGGTACGTCGCGCCCACCACCAGGCCCAGCTCGCCATTGGTGTTCCAGGGGCCTTGCGCCAATTGCGCCAAGTGCTCGTACAGGCGCGGCTGGCCGGGCACGTCCGCCAGGCGCTGGGCTTGAAAATCGTCCCCGCCGGGGTTGGAGGTGCGGCACAGCAAGAACGCGCCCTTGCCGGCATAGCGCAGATAAGGCTCGACCGAATCGCGCCCCATGAAGGGCGAGAGGGTGACGGCATCGGCGCCATAGCGTTCGAAGGCCTCGCGCGCGTACTGCTCGGCGGTGGAACCGATATCGCCGCGCTTGGCATCCAAAATCACCGGAACGCCCGGGGCTGCCTGGCGGATATGGGCAATCAACCGCTCCAACTGCGCCTCCGCGCCGTAGGCGGCGAAGTAGGCAATTTGCGGCTTGAAGGCGCACACCAGATCGGCCGTGGCCTCGACGATGGCGGCGCAAAAATCGTAAATACGGGCGCTGTCGCCCTGCCAGGGCGCGGGAAAGCGCGTCGGTTCAGGATCCAGCCCCACGCACAGCATGGACTGGTTGCGCTGGGCCGCGGCGCGCAATTGCGCTGTAAAAGGTAGCGGCGCAAAAGATTCCGCTTCGGAAGCGTCTGATAGGAGGGAGGATGCATTCATGGGCGGCGATTGTGGCAGAAATCCCCTTTTCTCCCGGCATCTTTTATTACACTTCAAAAGAAAATATGAAACAAATACATCATGCCGAAAAATGAATTATTTTTTTCTTATTGATTTGTAATTCAAGCAGATCCAGATGCCCTTTGGCTGTGAAACAATGCCGCGCTTGCCATTTTCAGGAAAGGGACGGGGAGCCATGACCCAAAGCGCCAAGCGCCTGGCCGCCACAGTGGCGGCACTGGCCGCCGCCGCCGCATTGGCCTGCGGCGGCGCAACGTGGTACGTGGGCCTGCGCATCGAACAACACGTGCGCGCGGGGCACGAGCGCCTGGCCGCCTACGCCGCCCGCCGGGGCGTGCCCGTGCGGCTGCACTACCAGCGCGGCATCGGCAGCGCCCGCGCCACGTCCTTCATCGGGCCGGCGCCAGGCAGCCAGGGCCAGCCTCTGCGCATCGAGCACCACATCCACCACGGCCCCCTGCCCGGCCTGCGCAGCCTGGGGCTGGCCCGCTGGGACAGCCATATGCCACTGCCCCAGACCGAGAGGGCGGATGCTGCCGATAACCCCAATAACACCCGATCCCCCGGCGTTCGCCACGCCACCACCGCCACGCCGCCGCACCTGCACCTGCAAGGGCGGCTGGATTGGCGCGGCCAGGCCCGCCTGCACTGGTCGGCCCCGGCCTGGCAATGGGCCAATGCCCAAGGGCGCTGGCGCATTGGCGCCGTGGCGCTGGCGCAAACCATCCATCCCCACACGCGCCGCTACCACAGCCAGTTGCAATGGCAGGGCCTGCACTGGCAAAGCCATGCGGGCCACGCCTGGGAGCTGGGCGCCGTGCAAGGCAAGGACGATTACACCTGGCCAGCTCCCTTGCAACACCGCCGCCAGGGCCACAGCCACTACACCGTGCAGCACCTGCAACAACAGCCCGCCAGCGCCCATGCCCACACCCCGCCAACGCTGCGCGCGCAAGACCTCACCTTCACGCTGCACGCACAACAACGCGCCAGCGACGATGCCGCACAACCCCCACGCCCCGCGCTGCACCTCCGGGCCCAAGCGCAAGCGGGCGCACTGCACGCCAAGCTGGGCGACGGGCTGGAGAGCGCCGGCCCCGCCGCCCTGGCGCTGGCCCTGCGCCCCATCGACCTGGCCGACTTCGAAAGCCTGCTGCCCTACCTCGCCCCGCTGCTGGCTGCCTGGGCCGGACAGGAGGATCCCGCCGCCGCTCTGGCGCAATGGCCGCTGGCGCAACAGCAGCGCCTGCATGCGCTGAGCGCCGCACTGGCCGCCCGCAACCTGCGCCTGGAGTTGGAGCGGCTGGATTTGCACACCCCGCAAGGCCCGCTGCACCTGGGCGCCTGGGTCAGCGCGCCAGCACTGGCGGCCATCGACCTGGCCTATCTGCCTTACAGCCTGCTGCCCAGGCTGCACGCCAGCGTGTACCTCAGCGTCCCCCAGGCCCTGGCCGAGCCGTGGCTGCACGACCTGCCCGCGCTGATCGAACAAGGCTGGTTCACGCGCGCAAACGACGCGAGCGGCCGTGGCGAAAGCGATGGAGAGAGCGCAAATAGCGGGGGCAGCGCGCCCAGGCGCATCGAAACGCGCTGGCGCTACCAGGGCGGTTTTTCCACCCTCAACAACCGCCCTTTTGAGCCAACGCGGCTGGAGCAATGGCTGCGCTAGCACCTGTGCAGCCTGTGCAGCACGCTCCAAGCCTCCGCCGGAAGCCCGCGCACGGCGCTTTTTGCACGATATTGCCAATCAATAGGCAAAAATATATGCCTTTTTCGGCATGACTGTATTGAAATCAATTTTCCATTGATTGAAATAATACCAAAGCCGCCTACCACAGGGCCTCACCCCCTGTCTGACCGCTGGGCGCCCGGCAGCGCCCCGGCCAACTCCTCCACCCGCTGCGGCGGGAAGCTCTCCCAGCTCTGGCACCCCGGGCATTGCCAGAAATAGCGCGAGGCTTCAAAACCGCATTGCATGCAGCGGTAGCGCAGCCACGGGCGCTGGGCCACATCCAGCGAGGCGCGCAGCGGGGCATCGTCGCACTGGCTTTGCACCCAACGCGCCGCCGCCACCAGCGAGGGGCGTCGGCGCAGGTGCTCGGCGTACCACAAATCGGCGCGCGGCATCTCCAGGCAATGCTCCAGGGCCACCAGCGCCAGCAGCACATCCAGGCTGCCGTACTGCGGGTTTTGCGCATATTGCTCGTAGTGCGTGCGCAGCAGCGCATGCATGCGCCCGAGCAAATCCCGCTCGGGCTTGAGGCGCTCGAAATGCCCGCCCAGCAAACCCGCCAGCAGCGGCAACACATCGGGCGCGGCCTGGCTGCGCGTCTCCAGCAGCGCCAGCACCTGCTCCAGGGCTTGGCGCTCCTGCCCTTGCCGCAGGGCCAGGCGCACTTGCTCAATGGCCGGGCGCAAACTCTGGGCATCGCTGCGCTGGGCCTGCTCCAGCAGTTGCGCCGCACGCGCAAAATCGCCCCGCTGCAAGGCTTCATCGGCCTGCTCGCACCAGTAATGCATTTGGCGGCCCGCCGTGCGCACCGCGCGCGGCTCGCCGCTGGCAGCTTCTTCGGCCGTGATGCGCTCGGCCAGCTCCAGCGCCTTGGGCCAATCGTGCATGCGCTCGTACACATGCAGCAAGGCCAATTGCGCCTGCTGGCGCCTGGCGCTGTTTTGCAGCGGCAGCAAGGCTTGCTCGGCCCGGTCGTAAATACCGGCTTTCAAAAAGTCCTGCGCCAGCTCCCACTGCGCGCGGACGCGGTCGGCCGCCTGCACATCCGCGCGGGCCAACAAATGCTCATGCACGCGCACCGCCCGCAAATACTCGCCCCGGCGGCGAAACAGGCTGCCCAGGGCAAAGTGCAAATCAACGGTGTCGGGGTCGGACTGGACGGCCTGCACAAACACGTCAATCGCCTTGTCCTGCTGCTCGTTGAGCAAATACGTCAGCCCCTGGAAGTAATTGCGCGGCGAATGCCGCTGCGCCACGCGCATTTGCCGCCAATCCATGCGCGAGGCCAGCCACCCCAGCACAAACGCGATGGGCAAGCCCAGCAGCAGCCAGCTCCACTCAATCTCCATGTTGCAACTCCCGCCCCTGCACCGCCGCGCGCCCTGGCGCCGCCCACTCATCCACAGGCTGCTCGCGCCCGCGCCGCCAGCGCGGAATCACCGTCGCCAAGCCCAAAGCCAGCCCCAGCGCAAACGCCACCAGCATCGCCAGCACCAGCGGCCCCTGCCATTGCACGCCCCAAAAACCATGGACGGTGACCGCATGCCGGTTGTTGAGCGAGAACGCAAACAGCAGAAAGAAAAAGGCTGCCCGAAGCAGCCATACAAAATATTTCATGGATATGCCGCCACGCAAAAAACCGTGGGAAAAGCGCCGTAACCAAACGCCTCGGCATCATACCGCAGGGCCTGTTGCGCCCCACACCCAGGGGCCCGCGCCTTATCCCCAGGATCGCCGGGCCGTTTTTTCCTCCCAGGCGCGCAACCGATTGATTTACCGAAGGTTTACCCACTAACCCCCAAAACCTGTGGATAAGTTTGTGGAGAAGCCTGTGGGCGCCGCGTGCGAAGGCCGTGGCAGCAAGGCTTTTGTTAGTTTGCACACAATTTGGGCACGCCCATCCAATTAAATAAAATCAACAAGTTACGATGCATTTTTAAGATCAAGGGCTTTGCAGGGCGGTTTGCGTGGCAAATCCAGCCCTGGCGCGAAACGCCTTTGACCGTGTGCATAACCGGCCGAAAAAAGTGTCATTACTTTCTTAACACACACCATTCATGGCATGGCGCATCGCGCACACGCGACGGCTCGCCAACGCGGGACTTGGCCCCTGTATAAACGCCTGCGTGGTGACTGAGCCGTTACACTGTCGGGTTCGTTCAACCCTTCACCATCCGTGCATCCCCTGCCATGCTGAAAATCAAGACGCTTTTGATCGCCCCCGTTATCGCTGCCGCCATGCTCACGGCCCACGCCCAGACTGCGGCGCCTGCTGCCGCGGCAGAGAAAGTCTTTGTCGTTGGCCTGGACGACAACTTCCCGCCCATGGGGTTTCGCGACGAGAAAAACGAAATCGTGGGCTTTGACATCGACATGGCCCGCGAAGTGGCCAAGCGCCTGAACCTGAAAGCCGAGTTCCGCCCCATCGAATGGAGCGCGAAAGAGGCCGAGCTCAACAGCAAGCGCGTCGATGCGCTGTGGAACGGCCTGACCATCACCGAGGAGCGCAAAAAGCACATCGGCTTTACCGCTCCTTACATGGCCAACCACCAAGTCGTGGTGGTGTCCACGAAGTCGGGCATCAAGACCAAGGCCGATCTGGCGGGCAAGATCGTTGGCGCGCAGGAAGGCAGCAGCGCCACGGACGCCATCGCCAAGGATCCGGCGGGCAAATCCTTCAAGCAGCTCAAGACGTTTGGCGACAACATCACCGCGCTGATGGATTTGGCCACTGGCCGCCTGGATGCCGTCGTCGTTGACGAAGTGGTGGGCCGCTACTACGTTGCCAAGCGCGCCCAGGAGCTGACGGTGCTGGACGAGCACTTCGGCACCGAAGACTACGGCGTGGGCCTGCGCAAGGACGATGCGCTGCTCAAGCAAATCGACGACACGCTGGCCGAAATGAAAAAAGACGGCACGGCGCAGAAAATCTCTGAAAAGTGGTTTGGCATCAGCGTCATCAAGTGATGCGGTGAGCCCTGGATCGCGCAGCTTCTTTTCTCTTTTTTTGCGATCCCACCAGGCGGCGCCTGCGCAACTGGCTGCGCTGGCGCCGTTTCTGCCGTTATTGCGCCGCATCCGTGCGCACGCGCCTGCTTTCGCTGAACCTCCTCGCCGATGAATTACGTCCTCTCCATGCTGCCGTCGTTGTGGCAGGGCTTTCAGGTCACGCTCACGCTGTTTGCCATCACCTTGGCGCTGTCCATCCCGCTGGGCATGTTGCTGGCCTTGCTGCGCGTCTCGCGCATCAAGCCGCTGAGCGATCTGGTCAACGGCTACATCTGGCTCATGCGCGGCACGCCGCTGCTGTTGCAGATTTTTTTCATCTACTTTGCCTTGCCGGAAATCGGCATCACGCTGCCGGACTTCCCCACCGCCGTGGTGGCCTTCGTGCTCAATTACGCCGCGTATTTCGCGGAGATCTTCCGCGCCGGCATCCAGGCGGTGGACCGCGGCCAGTACGAGGGCGCCAAGGTGCTGGGCCTGAGCTATGGCCAAACCATGCGGCGCATCGTGCTGCCGCAAATGGTGCGCCACATCCTGCCGCCCATGAGCAACGAAACCATCACCCTGGTCAAGGACACCTCCTTGATCTACGTGCTGGCGCTCAACGATTTGCTGCGCGCGGCGCGCCTGATCGTGCAGCGCGACTTCAACACCACCGCCTTTGTGGTGGCGGCGCTGTTCTACCTGCTGATGACCTTGATCCTGACCTGGGCCTTCCAGCGCCTGGAGCGACACTATGCCCGATACGACGCATAAGCCTCACGCGCCTGCCCGCCGCCTGATGATCCAGGCCAGCGGCATTGGTAAATCCTTTGGCGGCCACCGTGTGCTCAGCGGCGTGTCGCTTGATCTCGCACAAGGCGAAGTCGTGGCCGTGATCGGCCCTTCCGGCTCGGGCAAAAGCACGTTTTTGCGCTGCCTCAACCATTTGGAAACCATCGATGAGGGCAGCATCCACATCGCTGGCGAAGCTCTGGCCGTGCCCGGCGCCGATGGCCGCAGCCACTACGCCAGCGAGCACGAAGTGCGCCGCATCTGCCGCAAGATGGGCATGGTGTTCCAGTCGTTCAACCTGTTTCCGCACATGACGGTGCTGGAAAACATCATTGAAGCCCCCGTCACCGTCAAAGGCCAGCGGCGCGAGCAGGCCATCCCCGCCGCCGAGGCGCTGCTGGCCAAAGTGGGCCTGCTGGCCAAGCGCGACAGCTACCCCGGCCGCCTCTCCGGCGGACAAAAGCAGCGCGTGGCCATCGCCCGCGCGCTGGCGATGGAGCCGCAAATCATGCTGTTTGACGAGCCGACTTCGGCGCTGGATCCGGAGCTGACCGTCGAAGTGCTGCGCACCATGCGCGAGCTGGCGCAAGAGCACATGACCATGCTGGTGGTCACGCACGAAATGGGCTTTGCGCGCGAAGTGGCTGGCCGCGTGGTGTTCATGGACCAGGGCCAGCTCATCGAGCAAGCGCCCGCGGCCGAATTTTTCGCCCGCCCCCGGCACGAACGCACACGGGCGTTTTTGCAGCAAATGCTGTAACCCGGCCCGCGCCTGCTGTTCCTGCTTGCCCGTCGCCCCATGAAAATCGCCTTGATCGCGCCCAGCCCCGTTCCCTTCGTCATCGGCGGCGCGGAAAACCTGTGGACTGGCTGGATTGCCGCGCTCAACGCCCAGCCTAGCGTGCAAGCCGATCTCATCAAGCTGCCCACGCCCGAGCGCAATTTCTGGGAGATCGTGGACAGCTACCGGCGCTGGGCCGCGCTGGATTTGACGCATTTCGACCGCGTCATCAGCACCAAATACCCGGCCTGGATGGCGGCCCACCCCGACCACCACGTATTCGTGCAGCACAAGCTGCGCGGCCTGTACGACACCTGGCCCGCAGGCTGGCCCACCGAAATACCCAGGGGCGAGCGCACCCCGCAGGTGCAAGCCCTGCTGCACACGCTGGCGCAGGCAGGCAGCCGGCGCGCCGCCCTGGAGGACATCTTTGGCGCCCTCGACGCGCTGCGCGCAACCGCCGGGCTGCAACCGCCCTCACTGTTCCAACTGCCTGGCCCGCTGATTCGCACCATCGTGCACCGGCTGGACGCCATCGGCCTGGCGCGCACCGCCATCCGCCGCTACGCCGCCATCTCCGCCGCCGTGCGTGCGCGCGCCGATTACTTCCCCCCTGGCGCGCAGGTTGAAGTCATCCACCACCCCACCCTGCCCCGGCCCGAGAGCGCCCCCTGCCCCCAGGTGCCGCCCGGCGCCATCTTCACCGCCAGCCGCCTGGATGCGCCCAAACGGCTGGACTGGATCATTCAGGCCTACCAGCAAGCCGCGCGCCAGGGCGTGCGCGCGCCATTGGTGATTGCAGGCGATGGCCCGCAACGCCCGGCCTTGGAGGCGCTGTGTCAGGACCAGCCCGGCATCCACCTGGTCGGGCGCTTGACCGATGCACAAATCGCCAGCGCCTACCGCCAGGCGCTGTTCGTGCCCTTTGTGCCCGACCGCGAGGACTACGGCCTCATCACCCTCGAAGCCCTGCAAGCGGGCCGCCCCGTGCTCACCTGCGCCGACAGCGGCGGCGTCTGCGAGCTGGTGCGCCACGGCGAAAACGGCTGGATCACCCAGGCCAGCATCCCCGCCCTGGCCGAAGGCATGCGCCGGCTGGCGCAAGACGATGCGCTGCGCAACGCCCTGGCCAGCCGCGCCGCCGCCAGCGTGGCGCACATCGACTGGCCCAGCCTGGCCGCCGCCTTCAGCCAGCCCTGGCGCAAGCTGGTGGTGGTCAACACCTTCCCCATTTACCCGGCCCACAACGGCGGGCAGGTGCGCATGCAGCAGCTCTACCGCAGCCTCAGCGCCTACGCCAACATCACCGTCGTCAGCCTGGGCACGGCCGCCCATGCGCGGCAGCGCCGCCGCCTGCAAGCGGGGCTGACGGAAGTGGTCATCCCCGCCACCGCCGAGCACCAGCGCGCCAGCGCCGCGCTGTCGCGGCAGTTGCGCGCCACCTGCGATGACGTGGCCGCCATGCTGCACCCCCAGCTCACGCCCGATTGGCTGCAAGCCATTGCGCACGAATGCGCCGATGCCGACGCCGTCATCGCCTGCCACCCCTACGGCTGGCCCGCCATCCGCGCCGTTTGGGACGGCCCCGTGATCTACGAATCGCTGAACGTGGAGGCCGACCTGAAAGCCGCCATCTACCCCGATGCCGCAGACACACTGGCCGCCATCGCCCGCGTCGAAGGCGCATGCGCCCGCCAGGCCCCCGTGGTGCTGTGCTGTAGCGAGGAGGACGCCCAGCGCATGCAGCAACGCTACCAGCTCGCGCAGCGCCCCGCCGTCGTGCCCAATGGCGTGGCCGCGGGCAGCTATCCCGCTCTCACCGCGCAGCAAAAAACCACACTGCGCGCCAGCCTGGGCCTGCCCATGCCGCAGGGCGAGCGCGCTACCCCCAGCGACGGTGCAGCCCCCGCCGCGCTGGCCGTATTCGTGGGCAGCCTGCACGGCCCCAATATCGACGCCCTGCGCAGCCTGCTGCAATGGGCCGACCGTTGCCCCGACATCGCCTTTGCCGTGCTGGGCAGCGTGTGCGACGCGCCCGCGCTGCCGCCCGCGCCGCCCAACGTCTGGCTGGTGGGCCGCGTCAGCGATGCGCAGTTGCGCACCTGGCTGGCCGCTGCCGACACGGGGCTGAACCCCGTCATCAGCGGCTCGGGCACCAACCTCAAGATGCTGGAATACGCCGCCGCCGGGCTGCCCATTCTCAGCACGCCCTTTGGCGGACGCGGCGGCATCTTGCAAGCAGGCCAGCACTACCACGCCGCCGAGATCGAAGACTTCCCCGCCGCGCTGGAGCGCCTGCTGCACCTGCCCGCGCCCGAGCGCCAGGCCGTGGTGGAAGCCGCCCGCCAGCGCGCTGTCGAAATAGGCGACTGGCCAGCCATCGCCCAGCGCATGTGGGCGGCCTTGCAAGTGGCATTGCAGACGCCCAAGGGCGCCAAAATTACATTTCAAAGGAAATAAAATACCCTTGTTTAGGCATTATGGTATTGAATTAACATTTCTCTTGATTTGAAAAATCAATCCATCCCCCAGTGCGTGCGTCCTGCGCCCCGTGACGCAAAAAGCCCGCCCGCCCCCTTGAATGCCCGCCCCGCCAGCCTTATGTGCAGGGCTATCTAACACATTCATAAGGGGGTTTTTTCATGCGATTCGACAAACTCACCACCAAATTCCAGGAGGCGCTGGGCGATGCGCAGTCGCTGGCTTTGGGCAACGACCATGCCTACATCCAGCCCGAGCATTTGCTGGCGGCCATGCTGCG
>JAUMYU010000069.1 GCA_030528485.1 Comamonadaceae bacterium | reverse complement strand
GGGGCGTTGTCGAGGAGGTCTGAGCACGAAGATCCACATGGCGGTGGATGGCCAGCAACCGCGCGCCTGCGCCAAGGCACGCTACCGGCTACGCAATCGCATCGAACGTTGCTTTGCCAGGCTCGAACAGTTCCGCCGCATCGCCACTGGCTTCGATCGCAAGCCCTCCCACTTCCTGGCTTTTCTCTACCTCGCATCGATTCCCTTGTGGGTGGGTTGAGTGTCGATTCAGCCTAGCGGGGCTTGGTGGTGGATCAGCTTAGCCACGTGGCCAGCACCACGGCTATGCCAATCGCCGTGGCCATAGCCACGATGGGCAGCCACGGCCCCTCTTGTTTTGCGTTGATCCGGGCTGTTTCGGCGATGAGCCTGTCAATCTCTGCCTCGATACGGACAATGTTGTCGTTGGTCGTATTCATGGTGTGCTCCTTCCGACTGGCCCCTCGCGGGGCCCGCGCCTGTCGTGAGAGTAGTTTAATCACCGCGACTACTGCGCCGATTGCTGTGGCCATCGCAATGGCGGGGAGCCATGCCCTCTCTCGCGTCAGTTTGGCGGCCTCCGCATTGAGCTTGGCTTTCTCTGCTAGCAGCTTGGCGATTTCCGCTTTAACCTTGGTAATCTCTAGGCGGCTGCGCACAATGCCGAGATCGTGAGCAAAATCTCGGCACCTCTCCAACCGTCAAATCGCCTTGGAGTACGGTTTGACGGAGGATCATGTTCGCCGGATTCTCACCGCCGCCGACGCCCGCAGTCAGGACTCATCTGTAACAAAACGGGCCAAAAACAACGTCCGACCTCAAAACGTCCAACCCTAATCCCCCTCACAAACTCTGCAAAACCACACCAAGCAAGCGATACAGGCCGATCCATATTTGTGCCATTCCCGCCCACAATTGGCCCAAAACGGCTCAAAAAGCGCAAAACCGACCGACAAACAAAAAACACTCCAAACAGGGCGTAAGTCCATGAAACTTCGGACATTTTTGTTTTTTCTTCTTGTCTCCCCCCTGTGCAATACCGATCAGTCCCCCACTCGCTCTGTGCCATGAGAAAAGCGGCGAGTTTTCGCCGCTTCAGAATGTCAGTTGCCTGCCCACACAGATAAAAAGCAAATTACATCTCATAAGAAATCAGCATCCTTTATAAAAATGCCGAAACATCGATATTTTATTTCCTTTGAAATGTAATTTTTGCCTTCATCCCCAGCAACAGCAACCAGATTGCCAGTTACGCGCCAAGGTAGGCTTTGCGAATTTCCGGATTGCCCAGCAAATTGGCGCCTGTGTCTTCCAAGACCACGCGGCCGGTTTCCAGCACATAGCCACGATCGGCAATTTGCAGTGCCTTGTTGGCATTTTGCTCAACCAGGAAAACCGTCACGCCTTCGGCGCGGATGGTTTGGATGATTTCAAAGATTTGCGCGATGATGAGCGGCGCCAGGCCCAATGTCGGCTCATCCAGCAGCAGCAAGCGCGGCTTGCTCATCAGGGCGCGGCCAATGGCCAGCATTTGCTGCTCGCCACCGGACATGGTGCCTGCGCGCTGATGGGCGCGCTCTTTCAAACGGGGAAAGAGCGCGAAAACGTGCTCCATGCCCTCTTCAATGGCCTGCGCATCCTGGAAAAAGCCTCCCATCTTGAGGTTTTCCACCACCGTCAAATCAGGGAAAACGCGCCGCCCTTCGGGCGAAATGGCAATCCCGCCCTGCATGATCTGGTGGGTTTGCATGCGGGTAATGTCCTTGCCTTCGAACAGCACCCGACCGCTGCTGGCGCGCGGTGTGCCGCAAATCGTCATGAGCATGGTGGTTTTACCCGCCCCGTTGCTGCCAATCAGCGTGACGATTTCCCCTTGATTGACGTGGATGCTGACGCCGTCGAGCGCCTGAATGGCGCCGTAATAGGTGTGAATGCCCTCAAGTTGCAACATGGGCGCGCCCGCGCCTTGCCCGGTTGGTTGTGTCACGATCGGTTCCTGCACAGTAATGGTTTCGGTGGCAACCTGGCTCATTATTCTTCTCCCAGGTAGGCTTTGATGACGCGCGGGTCATTGCGCACCACTTCGGGCGTGCCGGTCACAACCGGTTTGCCATGTTCCATGACCATGATCCGCTCGGAGACGTTCATCACCAGGCCCATGTCATGCTCAATGAGCAGCACCGCCACGCCAAAATCGTCCCGCAATTTGCGGATCAGCATTTGCAGCTCGACCTTTTCCTGGGGGTTCAAGCCAGCCGCCGGCTCATCCAGCATCAGCAGGCGCGGCTGCGTGATCATGCAGCGGGCGATTTCCAGGCGGCGCTGGTGGCCATAAGCCAAATTGCCCGCCTCGCGGTTGGCAAAGGAGCGAATGCCCATGAAATCCAGCCACCACACGGCGCGATCAAGCGCATCACGCTCCGCTTTGCGATAGGAAGGCAGGCGCAGCAAACCTTTGAGCAGACCGCTTTCCACCTGCGTGTGCTGGGCTACCAGTAGGTTTTCAACAGCCGTTAGCTCTTTGAACAAACGCACGTTCTGGAAAGTGCGCACCAAGCCGTGGCGCGCCACTTTATGGCTTGGCAGACCGGCGATGTTTTCCCCGCCCATTTGCACATGCCCAGAAGTGGGGCGATAAAACCCGCCCACGCAATTGAAGACCGTGGTTTTGCCCGCGCCGTTGGGCCCGATGATGGCAAAAATCTCCTTTTCGCCCACATCGAACGAAACGTTGTCCACCGCCAGCAGGCCGCCGAAACGCATGACCAAATCGCGCACCTGCAACAGGGGCGAACGCGGGGTTTGGGGAGGGAGGTGCTCAGGCATGGTTTGCATGGTTGGTGTCTGTGCGCTCATTGGGGGATCTCCACGTGCGGGCGTTTAGTGGGCAGCAAGCCTTGCGGGCGCCACATCATCATCAACACCATGACCAAACCGAACAGCAGCATGCGGTATTCTGCAAACTGGCGCGCCAGCTCCGGCAATACCGTCAACACAATGGCCGCCAAAATGACGCCAATCTGCGAACCCATGCCGCCCAGCACCACGACTGCGAGGATCAAAGCCGACTCGATAAAGGTAAAGGATTCGGGGTTCACCAAACCTTGACGCGCGGCAAAGAAAGCGCCGCCAAAACCCGCACACATCGCTCCCAAGGTAAAGGCCGAGAGCTTGATGTTGGTAGGGTTCAGGCCCAGCGAACGGCAAGCGATTTCGTCTTCTCGCAGCGCCTCCCAGGCGCGGCCGATGGGCATGCGCAGCAAGCGGTTGGAGATATATAGCGTCACCAGCGCCAGCGCCAGTGCCATCAAATACAGATAAATCGGCATGTGCAGGTTGCTGAACTTCCAGCCCATCATCTGGTGGAAAGTTTGCGCCCCCTCCTCGCTGGCGCGGCGGGCCATTTCGTAACCCAGCACAGTGGGTTTGGGAATGCCGGATATGCCATCAGGCCCGCCGGTGTACTCCGTCAGGTTAATCAGCAGCAGGCGGATGATTTCGCCAAAACCTAGCGTCACAATCGCCAGGTAATCGCCCCGCAGGCGCAGAACGGGGAAACCCAGCAAATAGCCAAACAAAGCGGCCATGGCTCCAGAGAGCGGCAGCGCCATCCAGAACGACCAATCGGCCCAGTGGTACAGCAGTGCATAGGTATAGGCCCCAACGGCATAAAAGCCCACAAAGCCCAAATCCAGCAGACCCGCAAAGCCCACCACGATGTTCAGCCCCAAGCCCAGCATGATGTAAATCAGCACCAACGTGGCGATGTCCACCTGGCTGCGGTTGCCAATGCCCAGGCCAGGGAAGATTTGGCCTAGAAAGGGCCAAAAAATCGCCACGGCAATCAGCAGCCAACCGAAGATTTTCTGCTTGGAAGAAGAAACCGAAGGCGCCGAAGGCAGCTTCACGCCACTAAAAGCCTTAGCCAGAAAAGGTTTAATCAATTGCAGCACGAACACGATGGCGCAGCCCAGCGCCACCAGGCCCCATTGCGGTTCCAGGTGGGTTTGCGCACCTTGGCGCACCAGTTGCAAACCGAAAACGGGGGTAATGATGACAGCCGTCATCACCGCAGCAATGAAGGCATTTTTGATTGTGTTTTCTTGCATCACACCTTCTCCACTTCAGGCTTGCCCAAAATCCCTGTGGGACGGAACAACAAAATGAACACCAGCAAGCCAAAAGCCACGATGTCTTTGTACTGTGAGGAAATGAACGCGGCCGCATAGGTCTCGACCACGCCCAGAATCACGCCACCGAGCATGGCGCCCGGGATCGAGCCGATACCGCCCAACACAGCGGCCGTAAAGGCTTTGAGGCCAGCGATAAAGCCAATAAAAGGATTGAGTTTGCCAATGGTGACCGCAATCAGCACTCCGCCCACGGCCGCCAGCACGGCGCCCAAAACGAAGGTGAAGGAAATCACTTTGTTGGTGTCGATGCCCAGCAAGCTGGCCATCTTCATGTCTTGCGAGCAAGCGCGCGAAGCGCGGCCCATGCGGGAGTTTTTGATGAAAAGCGTCAAGGCGACCATCAGCACCACCGTCACGCCAATCACCAGCATGCGCGAGTACGGCAGCATGACGTCAAAGCCTTCGAAATTGAACACCGCTGCACCGGAAATCAGCGAAGGCACAGCCTGGTCGCGCGCGCCCTGTCCTAGTGCGACCCAGTTCTGCAAAAAGATCGACATCCCGATGGCCGAAATCAGCGCCACCAGACGCGGCCCGCCACGCACAGGCCGATAGGCAATGCGCTCGACGGCAAAGCCGTATGTCGCAGTCACGGCCATGGCCGCAATCAACATGACGGCCACGATCAGCGCCACGGGCAAGCCGCTTTGCCCGCCGATAGCTGTCAAAGTCACCAAGCCCACATAGGCGCCAATCATGTAGATCTCGCCGTGGGCAAAATTGATCATGCCGATGATGCCGTAAACCATTGTGTAGCCGATGGCGATCAACGCATAAATGGCCCCCAGTGACAGCCCATTAAAGGTCTGCTGGAGGATTTCAGGAAAACTGGGTATTGCGAACATGAAACAAAGCTCCTTGGAAAAGCGGCAGCAGGCGTGTGGCCCACTGCCGCCCCTGAGAGCCTGGGCACGATCTCGGTATGTCTCGATGTGAACAGGCCCCGAGCGCCACTGGCGTTGGTGTCAGGCTGTGCCTGTGGCGCGCTATTGATCCGCTTGAGGATCCAACGGATGGGTGGATTACAACTGTTTCTTGTTACCGTCCTTGTCCCATTGGTACACCGCGAACTCGAAATTCTTCAAATCGCCTTTGGCATCGAACTCCACCTTGCCAATGGAAGTTTCGAAGCTGTTTTTGTGCATGTAATCGGCCGCTTTCTCAGGGTCTTCGCCCACAGCTTTGATGGTGGCGGCCATGATTTCCACTGCGGCATACGCTGGCATCTGGAATGCCCCGTCGGGGTCGCGCTTGGCGTCGTGGAAGGCTTTGACGATCTTGGCATTCTCGGGGCGCTTGGTGAAATCGGCGGGCAAAGTCACCAGCAAACCTTCCAGCGCCGGGCCGGCAATGGCCACCAGATCCTGGTTGGCCGTGCCTTCGGGCGCCATGAATTGCACTTTCAAACCCTGTTCGCGCGCCTGGCGCAGAAGCAGGCCCAACTCAGGGTGGTAGCCACCAAAGTAAATCAAGTCCGGCCCCATTGTTTTGAGCTTGGTGATGATGGCCGAGTAATCGCTATCGCCCACGTTCACGCTCTCGAACATGGCGATATTCACCTTGCGCTCTTTGAGCGCATCGCGCACTTGCGCGGCAATGCCAGCGCCGTATGTCTGCTTGTCGTGCAGGATCGCCACGCTTTTGGGCTTGAGCGTTTTGGCGATGTATTGCGCAGCGTAAGGGCCTTGCAAATCATCGCGGCCGATGGTGCGGAAGAAGTAATGCGGCTTGGTGGTATCCGTCACCGTAGGGCTGGTGGCGCCGGGGGTGATGGCAACGATTTGCTCTTCGTCATACACCGGCGCGGCCGCTGTGGCCACGCCCGAGCAGGCATGGGCCACGGCAAACTTGGCGCCCGAATGCACCACCTGGTTGGCCGCTGGCACGGCCTGCTTGGGCTCACAGGCATCGTCAATCAACACCGGCTCAAGCTTGCGGCCGTTGATGCCGCCTGCGGCGTTGATGGTTTCAATGGCGGTGAGCGCGCCGGCCTGGATCTGGTCACCATATTGCTTGACCGGCCCCGTCATGGGCATGGGGATGCCGATTTTGATCGTCTCGGCAGAATGGGCGGCCCCGCCCAGGCACAACGCGGCTGCCGCGGCCACAACGGGAATAATCCGGTTCAATTTCATGGTGACTCCTCTTTCTTAATTGGAAAAAGATCAGGCTCGGTGCGGCACTGCATCCGCACTCGACGCCCATGCGCAGAGGGGGCGTATTGTGCGGACTCCGTTTCACTTTGTCATCGACAGGTTAACCCTAAGACAGTTTGCTCCGCCCAAATCGCCCAATGGTCGCAGGCCCTCTTTCAATTCAAATCAAAGTAAAAATAATTTCAATACTATCATGCCGAAACAAGGTGTTTTCATTTCTTTTTGAATTGTAAAAATTACCGCTTCAGCGTCTGCTCCAGCACATGCAGTTGCTGATTGAGTTCGGGCTGCTGCTGGCGCTCCTGCGCGATCTTGCGCACGGCATGCAATACTGTGGTGTGGTCGCGCCCGCCAAAGAGTTCGCCGATTTCGGGCAAGCTTTTTTGTGTCAATTCCTTGGCCAGATACATCGCAATCTGGCGCGGCCGCGCGATGCTGGCCGGGCGCTTTTTGCTGTACATGTCGGCCACTTTGATCTTGTAAAAATCAGCCACTGTCTTTTGGATGTTCTCCACGCCGATTTGCCGGTTCTGGATAGAGAGCAAATCACGCAAGGCATCGCGCGCAACGGGAATGGATATTTCCAGGTGGTTGAAGCGGGCATAGGCCAACACCTTGCGTAAAGCGCCTTCCAGCTCGCGCACGTTGGAGCGCACGTTCTTGGCCACGTAAAAAGCCACTTCCTTGGATAGCTGGATGCCCTCGCTTCTGGCTTTGTCGATCAAAATGGCCACCCGCATTTCCAGCTCAGGCGGCTCAATCGCGACAGTCAGGCCGGCATCAAAACGCGACACCAGGCGCTCGTGGATATCGGTCAGCCCCTTGGGGTAGGTGTCGCTGGTCATCACGATGTGCGAGCGGCGCGAGAGCAAGGCCTCGAAGGCGTTGAAAAACTCCTCTTGCGTGCGCTCTTTGCCTGCGATGAATTGAACGTCATCGATCAGTAGCAAATCCAGCGAGTGGTAGCGCTGCTTGAGCGCATCGAAAGTCTTGCGCTGGTAGGAGCGCACAACATCGGTCACAAACTGCTCGGCGTGGATGTACAGCACTTTGGCATCCGGCCGCTCGGCCAGCATCTGGTTGCCCACTGCATGCATCAAGTGGGTTTTGCCCAGGCCCACCCCGCCATAAATAAACAGCGGGTTGTAGAGCTGGCCTGGCGCATGCGCCACATGCAGGGCCGCCGCCCGCGCCATGCGGTTGGCCGAGCCTTCAATCAAGTTGTCGAAATTCAGCTGCGGATCCAGCCGCGCGCCCGCCACCCCGCCCACCGAGGCGCCCACAGCAGGCGTGGCCACTACTTCATCCATTTCGACGGGCGCGGCATGTGCAGGGACGGCATCCTGCATCTCCGGCCACGCTTGCCCTTCATGCTCTTGTGCATAGGAGGCGACCAGTAAATCCGTTTGCATTTGAGTGGCCAGCGCTTGCACGGGCTGTGGCGCGCCATCTGGCAATGGCAAGGCCCGCACAGCGCCCGCCTGAGCGGGCCCTCTTGTCTGCGCCACGCGCAGGGCGGCGGCGCCTGGCTTTGCCCCCACTGCACGTCCAGGCTTGGCCGTGCGAGAGGCCAGACTCACCTCCAGTTGGATATGTTGGCCCCCTATCTCTTGCAGCAAAACGGCCATGCGTTCAAGGTAGCGCTTGCGGATATGATCCAGCGCAATCCGGTTCGGCACGTAAATATGCACGCTTGCGCCGTTCGACTCCACGCGCAGCGGCTTGATCCAGGCAGCAAACTGTGGCCCAGGCACCTCAAGCGCCAAGCGTTCGAGACAGCGCTGCCACAAGCCCGCATCGTCCGCAGCGGGTTTGATGACGTCATTCATGGTGTATATCGAGAAGGGCCAGCCACACGGCATGCGGCCCTGAGTCCAAAAACACAAAGCCCTTTTAAATCAAATAGTTGTCAGGCCTTGCATCGACAGAGGCTGGCGCTGA
This sequence comes from Comamonadaceae bacterium, assembly GCA_030528485.1. Lineage (GTDB taxonomy): Bacteria > Pseudomonadota > Gammaproteobacteria > Burkholderiales > Burkholderiaceae_C > Lampropedia. Next base: position 2,973 of record JAUMYU010000069.1, on the reverse strand, counting down.
ATCGCCCGCCCCGTTACAAAAGAGGCGCGGATTATAGGTCTGTCCCCTCCCGCGGCCAGAAGTTATCCACAACTTCTCGCATGTCCCCATGCGTCAACGGCATCGAGTCTTTCTGGAGCTAAGCCAAACATCGGCTGGCATCCCGTGATCACTGCCCAAGTCGCCTGACGTTTGCATGGTTTGAGTCAGGCGGCTTGCTCAAGCGTCGCGGGCCGGGGTTTGAGCAAGCGGATGTTTTAAGCGGGGTTTTATGATGCAGGATGAGTTGCGCGAGTTGGTCGACGAGATGCTGCGCGACCAGCAGGGGGTGATCGAGAGCGGTGCGCGCGACCGGGCCGTCGATATGGCGCTGGCGCGCTACGACGAGGATATGCCCCGGCGCGAGAGTGTGCGCTTTGCCTAGCAGGCGGAAGGGGGGCAGCCAGCAACTACCCGAGAGCTGGAACCGCTATTGCAACCTGCTGCATGCCGAGCATGGCGGGCGAGAAGTGGCGGCAGTGGTGCAACGCTCGGCCCCGCCGGGGCGGGAGTTTGTGCTGGCGCTGCCGGAGGCAGTGCGGACGGGGGTGCAGGTGTTCATCGTCTGGGCCTGTCCGCATGAGGCGGGCAGCGTGCAAACACGATGCCAACACGGAGGCGCTTCGGGACTATCTGCGCGGCTATCTGAGATCGCCCATTAATCGCGAGGTGATTGCCAGCCGCCAGGATTGGCAGCAATTGGCGCAGGCAGAGCTGGATCGACGCGCTGCCGCAGCAATTGCGATCCTGCCAGACGATGAGCTGCGCATGATTGCAGACGGAGTGGTTGATCTGCCGCGATTGGCCCAAGAGATGATGTCGCAAAGCTAGCCAGCAATCAAAAATGTAAACCGGCTTGATAGCCGTTTTTCTGTCGTCAAGTAATTATTCTTTTTGTTTCATTTATTACCTAAAGCGCAATAGAGGGCGACAAAAAGCGCAATAGAGCGCGGCGCACTACACACGTCTAGACCGCATCGCCAGTTGGGGAAGGGGGTGTAATCTGAAATGGAAATGCGATGAATTCTTGCTGGCTTTTTGAAGCTGGGATAATGCGCAGCCAACTGCAACGGAGCGAGCCTTGCTCCGCTCTGAGAACCTGTTCAAGGTCTTGGCAGTTTTATCCATGTCACAACCAATGGAGCATCCATGAAATTCACTTCTTTTCGTCGCAAGGCTTTGTTCGGCGCCGTATTGGCCGTCGCCGCAGGCGCTTTCCAATCGCAAGCCCTGGCTTCTGGCGAGATCAATCTCTACACCACACGCGAGCCCGGCCTGATTGAGCCGCTGATCAAGGCTTTTGAAAAGGATAGCAACGTCAAGGTCAACACCGTTTTCGTCAAGGACGGCTTGCTGGAGCGCGCCAAGGCAGAAGGCGACAAGTCCCCCGCCGACGTGTTCATGGTGGTGGACATTGGCAATTTGCTGGATTTGGTGGATGCGGGCGTAACGCAGCCCGTCCAATCGGCGACGCTGAACAGCGTGCTGCCCTCCCACTTGCGCGGAGCCAACGGTGAATGGTTTACGCTGTCGCTGCGCGATCGGGTGCTGTATGCCGCGAAAGATTTGCCTCTGTCCAGCTTCCATTACGAAGACTTGGCCGATCCCAAGTGGAAAGGCAAAGTCTGCATTCGTGCAGGCCAGCATCCCTACAACACAGCCTTGATCGCGGCCATGATCGCCCACAACGGCGCGCAAGCCACCGAGCAGTGGCTCAAGGGCGTTAAAGCCAATTTGGCGCGCAAAGCCACCGGTGGTGACCGCAACGTAGCGCGCGATATTCTGGGTGGAATCTGTGAAATCGGCATCGCCAATAACTACTATGTTGGCAAGATGCGCAACGCCAAGCCGGATTCGGACGATCGCAAGTGGGGCGAGGCCATCAAAGTGGTGCGCCCAAGCTTCGCCAAAGGAGCAGGTACGCACGTCAACATCTCTGGGGCAGCGGTAGCGAAAAACGCGCCCAACAAGGACAACGCGGTGAAGCTGCTGGAGTATTTGGTTTCCGTGCCTGCGCAACAGCTTTATGCCAACGCCAACTATGAATACCCCATTCGGGAAGGCGTCAAGCTCGATCCCGTGACGGAGTCGTTCGGTCCGCTCAAAGCCGATACCCTAGCCTTGACCGAAATCGCCAAATACCGCAAACAAGCCAGCGAGTTGGTCGATAAAGTTGGCTTTGACAACTAAAACGAAAGCAAGTTAACGCGGTCAATTTGAACGCGAAAGAGCGGCTCAGTGGTGTATTGAGCCGCTTTTTTTGCACTTTGAATCCTTTGAAGATGATCGCCAAGAAAGCCAAGTGGACGAACTGCAAGCAGGTATTGAGCAGGCGCTAGCAGTTCTTCCACAAGCGTCTGTTCTTGTGCAGCCAGGCAAAGCTGCGCTCCACTTGTCCAGCGCTTGGGCATCACCTTGAACGTGTGCAACTGGCTGCGTCTGGCAATCTGCACGTTGACGCGCTCTCTCAAAATGGCTTGCACTCCCTGTGCAAAAAGCTTGCCCACATAGCCACTGTCATACAGCAAACTTTGCACGCGCCTCAGTAGCGGGGCTACAACGCTCGAGCGCCTGTAGCGCGCCTTGGCGATCCGCCACATTGGCTGTCGTTACAGCAATGGCGTGGGGCAGGCCTTGAGTATCGAGCGCGATATGACGTTTGATGCCCGAGACTCTCTTGCCTGCGTCATAGCCTTTGTGGCGGGCGGTGTCACTGCCCTTTACGCTCTGCGCGTCCGCGACCAAGAAGGCACTGTGCGTGGGCGGGTGCTTTTGCGTGCGCTCTCCAGCAAAGGACGCACACGCTCAAATTGCTCCGGGCTGATGTCGCTTGAGTATTTCGCTCTCATGCGAAGATCGTAGCAAAATAAACAAAAAGATTTTGAACAGATTTTTAGCAGACTTCCCCATCCACGATTCTGATGCGACCGCCAGAGCTGATGCACAAGGCTTTGG
>JAUMYU010000068.1 GCA_030528485.1 Comamonadaceae bacterium | reverse complement strand
GGCTTCCTTCTTGGAGCAAGCGGCCTCCTTGCCCTCGTCTTTCTTGCTGCAAGCGGCCTCTTTACCCGCCGCAGGCGCGCTGCTCTCCTTCTTGCCGCAGGCGCCCGCACCGCACTTTTGCTCGCCCGCGTGGGCCGTGGCGAAGGCGGAAGCAGCAATCAGCGAAGCAGCCAGGGCTGCGATGTTTTTGATTTGGCTCATGGGATGTTCTCCAATCGTTAAAAAGCATGCGCCCCATTGCGCACAGCCCCTATGTCGCCGCGTTTTCCAAAACCTGACAGCGCGGATGAAAAAATTTCTCTCCCATCACGGCCCCCTTCAGCGCACGCGCCACCTGGCCCCAGGGCCTGTCATGCGCCGCTACACTGCCGCGCTGGATTGTTCCCCCTCGGTTGCCATGCCCGTCATCACCGATCACCGCATCGCCCTCTCCCTCCCTCACGCCCCCACGCCTGCCGGGCTGCACGCGCAGATGTGCTCGCCCGACATGCCCGCGCCCCAGCCCTTGGCCCCCATCATCTTGCTGCACGAGTCGTTGGGCTGCGCAGCCATGTGGCGCGGCTTTCCTGCGGCCTTGTGCGCGGCCACCGGGCGCGCCGTGGTGGCTTACGACCGCTGGGGCTTTGGGCAATCGAGTGAACGCACCGGGGCGATGGAGCCCGATTTCATCGCGCGGGAGGCCACGCACGCTTTTGCCGCCGTGCGCGCCCATCTGGACATCGGGCCATTTGTGGCGCTGGGCCACAGCGTCGGCGGCGGCATGGCGGTGCACTGCGCGGCGCAATACCCCGAAGCCTGCGTGGCGCTGATTACCGAGGCGGCGCAAGCCTTCGTCGAGCCGCGCACCTTGACCGGCATTCGCGCCGCCCAGGCCGTTTTCAGCCGCCCCGAATCCTTTGCCCGCCTGGCCAAATACCACGGCGAGAAAACCCGCTGGGTGTTTGACACCTGGGTCAACACCTGGCTGTCGCCCGCATTCGCCGACTGGCGGCTGGACCCGGCCCTGCCCCAGGTGCGCTGCCCCACACTGGCGCTGCACGGCGAGCTGGACGAGTACGGCAGCCTGGAGCACCCCCGGCGCATTGCCGCATCGGTGCAAGGGCCTGCGCAGTGCGTGCCGCTGCCGGGCCTGCGCCACATCCCGCACCTGGAGGCGATGGACTCCGTCGCCTCCGTCATCGCCGATTTCTTGCGGCCCTTGCCTTGAAACCCAAAGAAATTCCAGATCAAAAGGAAATAAAATATGCATTTTTTGGCAATATTGATATAAAATGTTTTTTCCTTTGATTGAAAAATTCTCCTACAGCCCTGCCCCCCGAAACCGCCATGCCTGACGTCCCGACCGACGCCCAAATTGCCGCCCAGAGCGCAGCCCAACTGCGCCAACAGCTTCAGCAGTGGGAGCACGCCTATTACGTGCTCGATGCGCCGCTGGTGCCCGACGCCGAGTTCGACCGCGTGTTCCGCCAATTACAGGCGCTGGAAGCCGCCCACCCCGAGCTGCGCACGCCCGATTCGCCCACCCAGCGCGTGGGCGGCCAGGCGCTGGAAGGCTTCACGCCCGTGCGCCACCGCATTCCCATGCTCAGCATCCGCACCGAAACCGACATCAGCGCCGAGGGCGCGCGCGCCTTCGACGCCCGCGTGCGCAAAGAGCTGGGCCTGGGGCCGGAGGATCCGCCCATCGAATACCAGGCCGAGCTGAAATTCGACGGCCTGGCCATCAACCTGCGCTACGAAAACGGCCTGCTGGTGCAGGCGGCCACGCGCGGCGATGGCGAAACGGGCGAGGATGTAACGCACAACGTGCGCACCATCGGCCAAATCCCCATGCGCCTGGCCACCGATGCGCCGCCCGCCGTGGTGGAAGTGCGCGGCGAGGTCTATATGCGCCGCGACGATTTCGAAGCCCTCAACGAGCGCCAGCGCCAGAAAATGGCCGAAGGCGACAAGGGAGCCAAAACCTTCGTCAACCCGCGCAATGCGGCGGCGGGCGCCATTCGCCAGCTTGACCCGGCCATCGCCCGCCGGCGGCCGCTGTCGTTTTACGCCTACGGCTGGGGCGAGATCACCGGCTGGGCCGATCAGCCCGCCACGCAGGCAGCCACGCTGGACGCCTTTGCCGCCTGGGGCCTGCCCGTCAGCGCCGAGCGGCGCACCGTGCAGGGGGCCGAGGCGCTGGTGGCCTTTCACCAGGACATCGGCGCGCGCCGCGACGCCCTGCCCTTTGACATCGACGGCGTGATTTACAAAGTCAACCGCCTGCTGCTCCAGCGCGATCTGGGCTTTGTTTCGCGCGAGCCGCGCTGGGCCGTGGCGCACAAATACCCCGCGCAAGAAGAACTGACCACGGTGCAGGAGATCGACGTGCAAGTGGGCCGCACCGGCAAGCTCACCCCGGTGGCCAAACTCGCGCCCGTGTTCGTCGGCGGCGTGACGGTGACCAACGCCACGCTGCACAACGAGCTGGAGGCGCAGCGCAAGGACGTGCGCGTGGGCGACACCGTCATCGTGCGCCGCGCCGGCGATGTCATCCCCGAAGTCGTCGCCAGCCTGCCGGAAAAACGCACCGGCGACGCGCCCGTGTTCACCATGCCCGCCACCTGCCCCGTGTGCGACAGCGCCGTGGTGCGCGAGGAAGGCGAGGCCGACCACCGCTGCACCGGCGGCCTGTTCTGCCCCGCCCAGCGCAAGCAGGCCGTGCTGCACTTTGCCAGCCGCCGCGCCATGGATGTGGAGGGGCTGGGCGAGAAGATCGTCGATCAGCTCATCGAAAGCGGCCGCATCCGCACCCTAGCCGACCTGTACCGCCTGGGTGTGCAGGATTGGGCCGCGCTGGAGCGCATGGGCCAGCGTTCGGCGCAAAACCTGATCGATGCGCTGGCGCAATCCAAAGCCACCACGCTGGCGCGCTTTCTGTTTGCGCTGGGCATTCGCCACGTGGGCGAACGCACGGCAAAAGACGTCGCCGCGCACTTCGGCAACCTGGCCGCGCTGATGGGCCAAACGCCCGAGCAAGCCGCTAGCGAGGAGCAACTGCTCGCCATCCGCGACGTCGGCCCCGTCGTCGCCCGCAGCATCCACACCTTCTTCCAGCAGGCGCACAACCGCGAAGTCATTGCCGATTTGCAGGCCCTGGGCGTGCATTGGAGCGAGAGCGAAGGCAAAGCCGCCGCCAACGCCGAGGCAGGCAGCAGCGCCGACCTGCCCCTGGCAGGCAAAACCATTGTGCTCACCGGCACCCTCGCCGCGATGGGGCGCGACGAGGCGCGCGACCGGCTCGAAGCCCTGGGCGCGAAAGTCTCCGGCTCCGTCAGCAAGAAAACCGCCTGCGTCATCGCCGGGGCCGAAGCAGGCAGCAAGCTCGCCAAAGCCCAGGAGCTGGGCGTACCCGTGCTGGACGAAGCGGCGCTGCTGCACCTGCTGCAAGCGCCCGATGCCCTGCCCGCCTTGCCAGGCGGCCAATAACGCATCAATCCAATCAAAAGAAAATTGACTTCAATACCAACATGCCAAAACAAGGTAATTTTATTTCCTTTTGATTTACAATAAAAAGCGACTAACCGGGCAAGCCTTGCCCCGCCGCCCCATGAAAACCCCGCTTCCCCCCTGGCGGCATTTGCGCCACCATCGCCCCCTTTGGCGTGCGCTGCGTCCGCCCCTCTCCAGGCTTTTCTCCAGCCTATTCCAACCGCTTATTACCCCATGCGACAGCTCTGGCGCGATCTCAGCGCCTCCACCGTCATCGCAGGCTTTGTCGCCGTGCTGGTGGCCTTTACCAGCTCCACCGCCATCATTTACCAGGCCGCCCAGGCGCTGGGCGCCACGCCCGAACACGTCACCTCGTGGATCTGGGCCATCAGCCTGGGCTGCGCCTTCGTCGCGCTCGTGCCCTCGCTGCTGCTGAAAAAGCCCGTCATGTCCGGCTGGTCCGTACCCGGCGCCGTCGTCATCGCCACCACTGCCGCCAGCGGCAACGGCTTTACGCTGGCCCAAGGCGTTGGCGCTTTCATGATGAGCGCGGCGCTGATCGTGCTCGTGGGCGCCACCGGCTGGTTCGAGCGCGCCATGGGCCGCATCCCGCTGGCGCTGGCCAATGCCTTGCTGGCGGGCGTGCTCGGGCGCTTTGCGCTCGACGGCTTTGCCACCGCCCAGACCGCTCCGCTCATGCTCACGCTGATGCTACTGACCTACCTGGCCGCGCGCCGCTGGCTGCCGCGCTACGCCGTCATCGTCACCCTGCTGGCGGGCCTGGCCCATGCCAGCCTCAGCGGGCGCATGCAATGGTCGGCCATCGGCCCCGTCGAGCTGGCCACGCCCGTGTTCACCTGGCCCGAGTTCACCTTCAGCGCCTTCGTCAGCATCACGCTGCCGCTGTTCATCGTCACCATGGCCTCGCAAAACCTGCCCGGCGTGGCCGTCATGCGCGCCACCGGATATTTCATGCCCGTCTCCGGGCTGATTACGCTGACCGGGCTGGTGACGTTTGTGCTCGCCCCTTTTGGGTGCTACTCGGTCAATCTCTCCTCCATCACCGCCGCCATCTGCATGGGCCCCGGCGCACACGAAGACCCCGCGCGCCGCTACACCGGCGCCGTAGTTTGCGGCCTGCTGTATTTGCTGGTGGCCTGCTTTGCAGGCGTGCTCACCGGCCTGCTGCTGGCCTTCCCCAAAGAGCTGGTGCTGGCCATCGCCGGCATCGCCTTGCTGGGCAGCATCGGCAGCGGCCTGGCCCAGGCCATGACCGATGAAAGCCAGCGCGAGGCGGCGCTGATTTCGTTTCTCGTCACCCTCTCGGGCGTCAGCCTGGCAGGCATCGGCTCAGCCTTCTGGGGCGTGGTCGCCGGCGTGGCGGCGCTGTTCATCCAGCAATACCGGGCCAAGCCCTCCCACACCAATCATTGATTTCCCTCGGCCAAGCACAGTGCGATGAAATATCTGCCTCATGAGGCGAAGGACTTGGAAGCCTTGTCCTGCAAGGCGCGTTGCACCCCGTAGATGGCGCACAGCGCCAGCCCGAAGCCCAGCAGCGCGGGCAGGCTCAGGCGCTGGTCGAGAAACGCCCAGCCCAGCGCAAAGGCGCACACCGGGCTGAGCAGGCCCAGCGAGGACACCACCGCAGGCGGCAGCAGGCGGATGCCGCGGAAAAACAGCGCATAGGCCAGCACCGCGCCCACCAGGCACAGATACGTGGGCAAACCTTTTGCACAGGGTGTGCGAGCCATTTTGAGAGAGCGCGTCAACGTGCAGATTGCCAAGCGCAGCGAGCTGCATACCTTCAAAGTCATGCCAAAACGCTGGATCGTCGAGCGCAGTTTTGCGTGGCTGGAGAAAAACACAAGACTGTGGAAGAACTGCGAACGCCTGCTCAATACCAGATTGCAGTTCATTCACCTGGCTTTCCTGGCGCTCATCCTCAAAAAATCGTGAACAGGCTCTAAGGAGCGAGAAATCCAAAGCCGCGCTTGCTTCGCGCTCAGACGCCCGCGCGATACAAATGCACGGGCTTCACCGGCGCGCGCTGGATGATGCCCTTGGCTTCCAGATCGAGTTGAACCGCTTTCAGCCACCAGCCCGCGCTGAGGCCGCCGGGAAACAGCACTTGCGGCAAAAGCGCCTCCTTGACCTGGGCTACCGTGATGCCCGGCGGCTCGGGCGGAAGTATCGCCAGCAAGGCTTCACGCATGGCCAGATATTTCGCGCGATCCACGCGGGCGGTTTTGCCCGGCGTAAGATGGGCAACACCATTCTTCCTCAAACGTTCACGTGATCCATCACGAGCTCAGCAATCAAATCAAGGGGCTATTGCAAAATTAGCTGAAACCAATTCAGTTGATCAATGTTTTCCAATTAAATTTTTATTTTTACACCCACAGTACCATCATTAATTACCTTAAAATAAAAAACACCAATGCGTCATGCTCCACTCACAGCAAGAGGCTTTATGAAGTCTAGAATTGGATCAAACGGCATACACCTTTTCGATCGAATGTCAGGCCTGAATGTCCTGTTGGATGATTTGCCCACGGAAACGGCGCTTTGGTCAATAGCGCCACGCCAGGTATCCATCGCGCTCACAAATGTCTGCGACCTTCATTGTGCTTACTGCTACGCACCTAAGCATAAGGCATTACTGCGCACAGAGCAGGTAATCGAATGGCTGAAAGAACTAGACGTGGAAGGATGCCTCGGCGTTGGTTTTGGCGGTGGCGAGCCAATGCTGCACCCTGACTTCGTCAACATATGCAGGCGAGCAGCACAGGAAACTCAGTTGGCAATCACTTTCACAACGCATGGCCATCGCCTGACCCCGCAAACGGTTGGAAGACTTAAGGGCTCCGTCCATTTCGCTCGCATCAGCATTGACGGAGTAGGTCGAACCTATGAAGAACAGCGTGGAAAACCGTTTGCCAGCCTTCTTAAAGCCATGGATTTAATCGCGACACTATCACCTTTTGGAATCAATGTGGTAGTCAACGAGCGGACAATCATGGAGCTTGACACAATAGCCGAGTTGGCGCAGGAATTTGGAGCTAGCGAGTTACTGCTACTCCCGCAACAAGAAACCAGCAAGGTTGCAGGTATTGATGGAGCCACCAATTTAGCGCTGCAAAACTGGGTTTCTAAATACAACGGCACTGTCCGCCTGGCAGTGGGCAGTGAGTGAAGCGGGCGCATCGGGGCTGCCGATATGTGACCCGTTCCCTGATGAACGAGGCACTCAGGCCTACGCACACATTGACGCTTCCGGCACGCTACGCGCAAGCTCTTATTCGACAGTTGGTACGAGGATTGGAGCTGAGGGTGTTATCTCGGCACTCAAGCGACTTCGAACAACTTTTGATATCGAACAGGATATATAACATGAAAATCTGGAATGGCTACGGATCCGAGCACTCAATGAACTTGGTTCTCATCGGAAAGTTCAAAAAAATACAGGACGCACAAAAGGTCGAGGACAGCATTAACAAACTGAGCGAGCAGGTCTTACGAGATGAGAGCGATTCCCTAATTTTCGATCCAGATCCGAAAGATATGAGATTTTCGGAGGAGATGCGCTCATTGTTACGAAGTTTGAGCCTGTACACCTTGGGGCCAGCCGAACTCAGTCAATTTTCATTGGATCATCGACTTGAGCGTGAAGATAAAAGCATCATTATCACGACAGACGAAGCGGACATATCAGCGTTTTTGAAGTTGTTCATTCAGTCCGGAGCAAAAGTCGAAGTCTTCTCTGCTCACGATTACCCGGACGATTCCGCCAACGCTGATTGACGGAGAATGTGTAGATGCCTCAAGTGAATTGGGATGTTTTCTGTGGGCTGCCAGGGGCAGCGACGGAGAACTTTGAGAAGCTCTGTCGTTCTCTGATACGTCGTCACTACGACCGTTTCGGCCATTTCAAGCAGCTTGCCAATCAGCCAGGAATCGAATTTCACCTTGAACTAACCGAGCCTTGCGATCTTGGAAAGCCCCCACGTTGGATTGGCTGGCAATGCAAATGGTACGACCTAAATAACGGGCAGAATTTGGGAACCACACGCCGCAATACAATCGTCGATGGCATTAAAAAGGCGCTGAAACATGTGCCAAACATAACCGACTGGAAACTATGGACGCACCACATTTTGACAAAACAAGATCAAGAGTGGTTTTTTGGGCTAGGGCAAAGCGAATTTCCTGATTTGAATTTGGGCTTACTAACGGCGGCGGACATTGAAGATCTTTTGGTGGGGCCAGGCGCACTACTTCGAGAGTCCTACTTCGGCGAGCTCGTCTTGACACCGGATTTACTTCTTGAACAGCACCAAATTGCTGCAGCTCCGTTCAAAAATCGATACCAGCCAGATGTCCATGTTCCCGTTAAGGCTGAAACAAAAATATTTAAATATCTAGGGCGCCTAAGTACATGGGAGTCACTGAATAGACTCTCGGATACCCTTAATAGCAACTGTGCGGAAATTACCTCACTAACGAATTCGCTCAAAACTGAGCTTAATAAGGCTGAAGTTGACCTGCTTCTGGCTCAAACCAATAAATCGGCTGACTTGCTCGATGACCTGTATGCCGCACTTGAAAAGGGGAATTTCGATGCTATAGAGCACTCACTGTCTTCAAATCCAGCAAAGCTCGCGCGTTACAACAGACTGCTTTCGAAGCTGCGTGGCACGCGTTCCGAGGTGGCTCTATTAGCGACGAACCTGGTTGCTGATCTCCATGAAGTTTCAGACACGTTACGCGAGCTGGAGCAGTCGGTCCGTGTACGAGCAGTCGCCGTACTTGCGCCTGCGGGCGCAGGAAAGTCCGAGCTGGCTGTCAAGATCACACAAGCCGATGGCGAATTTCCTGGCGGGGGGTCTTGCTGCTGGGTAAAAATCTTCACACAGGGCAGACGCTCGATAACCTGGTAGCTGCCTTCAAAATCTCCGGAAAACCTGCGGAGAGCTTCGATCGACTGGTTGAAGCCGTCAATGCCGCAGGCCAGCGAGCAGGCAAACGTATCCCTATTGTTATTGACGGTCTGAATGAGGCAGAAGACCCGAGGAACTGGAAAGATGAGCTTGCTCGGGCAGATGAGCTGCTGAAGAATTTCCCCTATGTCTTGTTGGTCGTCACTCTGCGCAACGCGTTCTCGGAAATGTGCCTTCCCGAGGATTTTCAGGAAATTGAGCACAACGGGTTTCGGGAAGCCCCACAGACGGCCATCAAAAGTTACTTTAAGTACTACAAGATTGATGCCACCGACGCAGACTTTCCCATTGAATTCTTGCAGCATCCGCTGACGCTGAGAATTTTCTGCGAAGTAGCGAATCCGCGTCGCGAGGATTTTGTCGGAGTGGAGGCCTTGCCCAATTCGCTTGTAAGCTTGTTTGCAGCGTACTTCAACAAAGCTGCCGAGCGCGTCGCTGAACTCCTACCCACGGCTCAACGTATCGAGAGGGGGGACGTCCAGGATGCGCTGCGCTTAATCGCGGGGCTCCTCTGGGACAACAACATAAGAAGTGTGGAATTTGGTGCTGTCCGTAAGGCACTTAGAGATGAGGGCAATTGGGACGTTAGCGTTATTCGAGCCTTGGAATCCGAAGGTGTCCTTGTTCGGACGACTTTGGAAGAAGGAGGTCAAGGCATCGCGTTTTCGTATGATTTGATGGCTGGTCACATGACAGCTCGCTATCTGCTATCCAAAACATCATTAGCTCAATGGCTGCGAAGCGATGAAGGAAGCTCTCAACTCAGATTCTATGAGACTGGATCGCATACTTTCGCCTATGACGTGTTCCAAGCCTTGGTTGGTTTGTATCCACGTTTTCCGGCCAGGCGTCAGCTCTGGCAAGAGCTGTCAGATAAAAATCTTGCCATGCATGCGCTTTTATTGACGGTCTACTCCGATCCAAAGCAGATTGACCCAGAAACGGTAGAGCAATTCGCACGCGCAATGCAGGAATCAAAGCCGTTCGCACACGCGGCCTTTACAGAACTCCGAAGTACAAGGGCAGCACTAAAGCATCCGTTTGACGTGGCCTTCCTTCATGGCGTGCTGATGGCAATGCCCAACACACAGCGCGACTTATTCTGGACAGAGTGGGTTCGTAAAAACTCAAAGGAGCTAGAGGATGACTTCAATTTCCTGTCGGCCAAATGGAAATCAGGCGTGTTGGATAAGCGGGAAGTTCAACGAGCCCACTGGGTCATGTGGACGCTGACTTCAACCTCTAGAAACCTGCGTGACTTGGCCACGAAAACGCTGTACGACTTCGCTGTTAAGCGCCCTGCAGAGTTTTTTCAGCTGGCAATCGATGCCATCTCTGTCTCAGATCCCTATGTGCCCGAGCGGATGTTCGCAGCAGCATATGGCGCAGCCCTGACCACTTGGTCCGATGTCAATGCCGTGGAGATGCGCGAAACCCTGCCAAAAGTTGCACGCGAGATCTATCAAGCGATTTTTGCGCCTGGAGCGCTCCACTCCACTTGGCACGCTTTATATCGACAGTATGGCCTGGGGATTATCGCTATTGCGCAGAGGATCGATTCGACATGCTTGTCAGAGAGTGAAACGGCCAATCTCCTTCCGCCCTTCAGCCATCTTCCCAGTCCGTTTGCAGATATGCCGCAGTTCGACACTGACGTAATTGACCATGCGAAGCGCGCGGCGATTCGCATGGATTTTGGAAACTACACGATTGGGAGGTTGATCCCTGGTCGGTCGAATTACGACGAAAGTCACCTAGAGTACCAAAATGTGCGGAGGGCAATTATTTCGAGAATGCTGGCGCTTGGCTATGACCCCCAGCAGTTCGAGGATGTGGATCGGCAAATGAATTCCGGGCCTCGTATCGGCGGTAACAAGCACAAAGTTGATCGCTACGGAAAGAAGTATGGCTGGATCGCCTACTTCGAAATGTGGGGCGTCCGGCAGGCACAGGGGCTTCTTGACGACTGGCGCAATGCACAGGTACGACCTTCAGATGCAGACATCGACCCGACGTTTCCGCTTGAAGCTCCAGTGGTTGAGCTTGACCTTCCTGATGTGTTTAGCGATCAGCCTACTGAAATTGGTGAGTGGATCGTGAGAGGAGCACAGCCAGACTACCTGGGCATACTCGAGATTGCTGAAATTGATGATTTAAGCGAGCCATGGATTCTACTTGACGGATTTATCGAGCAAACAGCAGGCGATGACCGCCAAGTCTTCACTTTCCTTCGCGGTGTACTCGTGAAGAACGAAGAAGTTGGCCGCCTGCGCGAACTTTTTTCCAAATTGGAATACCCTGGAAATAGCGCCATCCCCGATGCACCAGAGCATTACTACACCTATGCAGGCGAAATGCCCTTTTGCTCATTACCCGGTTTATATAGAACTGGCCAGCAAGAAGGAAGCCGTTACGAAAATAAAGTGTCCGCCAATCATTGGGCAGACAATGGTATCCTGGTCGAAATTCCTGTGCAGACGTACAGCTGGGAGAGCTACCATAGCGAGATGAACCAATGCGGCAGTGCGATTTTGCCCTCAAAAGATATCTGTGAAGCGCTGAATCTCCGCTACCGTGAAAATAAATGGGACTTGCATGATGCTTCAGGCGTGGCATCCCTATACCGTAAGCTCGGCGGAAATAAATTGCAGATCAGCGGCCGGCTAAGCTACTTGCGCCGAGACCTTCTCGACAAGTACTTGACGCAGTCAGGCAAAACGCTTGTGTGGCTCATGTGGGGCGAGCGTGGTATTCATTATCGTTCACCTGCATTACAAAATATCCGATTACACGATTACTGCGCAAATCACCAGCATATTCACAGACGATTTCATGCCTATCAACCCACTTCGGGCTCCTAGCTTAATATTGAAGACGTGTCACATCCCTATTCGTATGCTGCTTTATCCGGCGTAATTGGAAAGAGTGGCTACCTGAAGTGTTTTCAGGCAGCCATGCTGATCTGTGTCGGTGCTTATCCGCCTTGCAGTTCGGCATTCACCATCCACGGCGTGCCGAAGCGGTCGGTGACGATGCCAAAGCCCTTGGCCCAGAAGGTGGCGGCAA
>JAUMYU010000067.1 GCA_030528485.1 Comamonadaceae bacterium | reverse complement strand
GATCGCATCTCCGTTTTGCAGCGCGGCGCCATTTTGGCCGAGGGCGAATACGCACAGGTCTCGCAAGACCCGCGCGTGATGGAGGCTTACATGGGCACCAGCGAAGGCCAACTGCAAGGAGCGCACTGAATATGAGCACCGCAACCCCGGGCGCGGCAGTCGCCCCTGACGCATCCGCGCACAGCGCACCCAACAGCCCGCTGGCGCTGGAAATTGCCAACCTGCACGGCTGGTATGGCGAATCCCACGTTTTGCATGGCGTGAACCTGCAAGTGCGGCGCGGCGAAGTGGTCACCTTGCTGGGCCGCAATGGCGCGGGCCGCACGTCGATTTTGCGCGCCATCACGGGCCTGATCGGCAAGCGCGCAGGCTCCATCAAGGTCAACGGGGTGGAGACCGTGGGCCTGTCCACGCACCGCATCGCCCACTTGGGCATTGGCTATTGCCCCGAGGAGAGGGGCATCTTCTCCAGCCTGACGGCGGAAGAAAACCTGCTGCTGCCGCCGGTGCTGGGCGTTGGCTTTTTGCGCGCGCTGGGCGGCAGCTTCGGCAGTGGGCAGGAGGCGGGCATGAGCGTGGAGGAGATTTACGCCATGTTCCCCAACCTGCGCGAGCGCAGGCACAGCCAGGGCACGCGACTCTCCGGCGGCGAGCAGCAAATGCTGGCGGTGGGGCGCATTTTGCGCACGGGCGCCAATTTGCTGCTGCTGGACGAAATCTCCGAAGGGCTGGCGCCGGTGATCGTGCAGGCGCTGGCGCAAATGATCACCACGCTGCGCGCCAAGGGCTACACCATCGTGATGGTGGAGCAGAACTTCCGCTTCGCCGCGCCGTTGGCCGACCGCTTCTACGTCATCGAGCATGGCGAGGTGATCGAGCACTTCACCGCTGCCGAGCTGGAGGCAAAAATGCCTTTGCTCAACGAGCTGCTGGGTGTTTGATCCGCTGTTTTACAAATCAAAAAGAAAATAATCTAATTGTTTTGGCATGATAGGTATATAGTCATGTTTATTTTGATTTGTAAAACAATCGCCCGCACAAAGCCCGCACAATTTCCCTCCGATCCCCTGCCTTACCACGCTTTAAAAGGAGACTTCCCATGAAAACCGTTCCCTACACCGCCATTGCCGCCGCCGTGCTGAGCGCCAGCGTGCTGGGCGCAGCCCACGCGCAAGACAAGGTCACGATTGGTTTTGTGACCGACATGTCCAGCCTCTACTCCGACCTGGACGGCAAAAATGGCGCCGTCGCCATCCAGATGGCGATCGACGATTTCGGCGGCAAAGTGCTGGGCAAGCCCATTGAGCTGCTGACGGCCGACCACCAGAACAAAGCCGACATCGCCGCCGCCAAGGTGCGCGAGTGGATCGATACCCAAAAAGCCTCGCTGATCATGGGTGGCACCAACTCCAGCACGGCCCTGGCCTCCAGCGCCATCGCCAACGAGAAAAAAGTGCTTTACATCAACAACGGCGCCGGCTCGACGGTGCTGACCAACGAGCAGTGCACGCCCTACACCATCCACTACGCTTACGACACCATGGCCTTGGCGCGCGGCACCGGCTCGGCCATCGTCAGCGGCGGGGGCAAAAGCTGGTTTTTCCTGACGGCCGATTACGCCTTCGGCCACGCGCTGGAAAAAGACACCGCCGCCACCGTCAAAGCCGCCAGCGGAGAGGTCAAAGGCAGTGTGCGCCACCCGCTCAACGCCTCGGACTTCTCCTCCTTCCTGCTGCAAGCGCAAGCCTCGGGCGCGCAGATTCTGGGGATGGCCAACGCCGGGGGCGACACCATCAACACCATCAAGGCCGCCAACGAGTTTGGCATCACAGGCTCCATGAAGCTCGCCGGCTTGCTGCTGTTTCTCTCCGACATCCACAGCATGGGGCTGGAGACCACCAAAGGCCTGCAATTCACCACCAGTTGGTACTGGGACATGAACGACGAGACGCGCGCCTGGGCCAAGAAGTTCTATGACAAGACCAAGCGCATGCCCACCTCCATCCATGCGGCCGATTACTCGGCGGCCATGAACTACCTCAAAGCCGTGCAAGAGGCGGGCACGCTGGAAACCGACAAGGTCAACGCCGTACTGCGCAGCAAGGAGATCAAGGATTTTTACGCCCAGGGCACGATCCGCCCCGACGGGCGCTTTGAGCACAACATGTATTTGGTGGAGGTCAAACAACCCGCCGAATCCAAGCGCGAATGGGATTACCTGAAAGTCGTCAAGACCCTGCCTGGCAACGAAGTGTTCTTCAAGAAAGAAGAAAGCAAGTGCGCGCTGTGGAAGTAATGCCGTAATGCGCTGTCTGTGCGCCAGGGCAGCGCTCAACCGGCAGACCTGGCGCAAGCAGCGTCCTGCTCCCAGCCAACGCGCCGGGCGCTGCGCCGCGCATCCACCACGCCCGGCCCGCGCGGCTTTGATTGTTCCCTTTGCCTCACTAGCCCCTGTGCATTTGTCATGGATACGATTTTTGGAGTCCCTCTACCGGCCCTGATGAGCCAATTGCTGCTCGGGCTGGTCAATGGCTCGTTTTACGCCATTCTCAGCCTTGGCCTGGCCGTGATCTTCGGCCTGCTTAATGTCATCAACTTTGCACACGGCGCGCTATTCATGATGGGCGCCATCGTCACCTGGATGGCCATGCATTACCTGGGCATCAATTACTGGGTGATGCTGGCGCTTGCACCGGTTGTCGTGGGGCTGTTCGGCATCGTGCTGGAGCGGCTGTTCCTGCGCTGGATTTACAAGCTGGATCACATTTACGGCCTGCTGCTGACGCTGGGCCTGACCTTGCTCATCGAAGGCGCCTTCCGCTCAGCCTATGGCGTGGCAGGCTTGAGCTACGGCACGCCTGACATCCTGCGCGGCGGCATCAATCTGGGCTTCATGTTCATGCCGAAATACCGCGCTTGGGTGGTGGTGGCCTCCCTGCTGGTGTGCTTTTTCACCTGGTTCATGATCGAGAAAACGCGCCTGGGCTCTTACCTGCGCGCCGGCACGGAGAACCCGCGCCTGGTGGAGGCTTTCGGCATCAACGTCCCCCTCATGGTCACGCTCACCTACGGTTTTGGCGTCGCGCTGGCCGCTTTTGCTGGCGTATTGGCTGCGCCGATTTACCAAGTCTCCCCGCTGATGGGGCAAAACCTCATCATCACCGTCTTTGCGGTGGTGGTGATTGGCGGCATGGGCTCCATCATGGGCTCGATTATCACCGGCCTGCTGCTGGGCGTCGTCGAAGGGCTTACGCGCGTGTACTACCCAGAAGCGTCGTCCACCGTAGTCTTTGTGATCATGGCCATTGTGTTGTTGATCCGCCCCGCCGGGCTGTTTGGCAAGGAGCAATGAGATGGCGGAAGCAAAAAACATGAACCAACCCCTCAAACCTCTCGTTTTGTTTGGCTACGCCGCGCTGCTCTTGCTGCTCATTGCCGCGCCTACCGGATACATCGGGGTTTATCCAGTCTTCATGATGAAGCTGCTGTGTTTTGCCCTGTTTGCGTGCTCATTCAACCTGCTGTTTGGTTACACCGGCATGCTCTCGTTTGGCCATGCCGCCTTTCTGGGCGGTTCGGCCTACATCACGGGCTATACGCTCAAGGCCTGGGGCGTCACGGCGGAAGTCGGCCTGTTGCTGGGCACCGCTTTTGGCGCACTATTGGGGCTGGTCATGGGCTACCTGGCCATCAAGCGCCAGGGCATCTACTTCACGATGATCACCTTGGCGCTGGCGCAAATGCTGTATTTCTTCTGGCTGCAAGCGCCTTTTACCGGCGGCGAAGATGGCTTGCAAGGCGTGCCGCGCGGCAAACTGCTGGGCGTGCTGGATCTGAGCGATGACATGACCATGTATTACGTGTGCCTGGCCATCGTGGCGCTCGCCTTTCTGTTCATCATCCGCATCGTGCATTCGCCCTTCGGCCATATCCTGCACGCCATCAAGGAAAACGAACCTCGCGCCACCTCGCTAGGCTACGACACCAATCGCTTCAAGCTGCTGGTTTTTGTTCTCTCTGCCGCTTTGTCTGGCTTGGCTGGCTCGCTGAAAACCTTGGTGCTGGGCTTTGCCACCCTGACCGATGTGCACTGGGCCATGTCCGGCCACGCTGTCTTGATGACCCTGGTTGGCGGCATGGGCACTATGGCAGGCCCGCTGGTAGGCGCTGCGGTGGTGGTCGCCATTGAAAACAAAGTGGGCGAATGGGGCAATGCCATCGCTGCGCTTTCAGGCATCGAGTGGTTCCGGTCGCTGGGAGAATCCGTCACCATCGTGACGGGCTTGATTTTTGTCGTCTGCGTGCTGCTGTTCCGCCGGGGGATCATGGGAGAGGTACTGCACTTGCTGCGCGGCCCGAAAAGCTGAAACCGATAACTATCCGAGAAACCTTGAACACCCTCCAAAAAGAAGCGCAGCCCATTACACAATGGCTGCGCTTTTATTCATCTTGCCCCAGCGCACCCCCATGAACACGGCGCCTCGCACGCACGTTTTTTGTTGACACCAAACAACGGTGCTGCACGGCAAACCATGCCCCCAACCATAAAACCCGCGAGTACCACTTGCCCAATAGTTAAACACTGTCAAGCGCAGCGCACCCATTGATACAAATGAATACAATCAAACGTGAAGCGATAAAGACTTGTCAGGCCATTGCGCTGGCAGGGGCTTACCGAACCAGATGAGACAACAAAGGTGAAAGCATGAGCGACCAAGCAAACGCCATCCGGGTGCTTGTAGTGGATGACAGCAACACAATCCGGCGCAGCGCCGAGATTTTTCTCAAACAAGGCGGACACGATGTGCTGCTGGCAGAAGACGGCTTTGATGCCTTGGCCAAAGTGAATGATTACGAACCCAGCCTGATTTTTTGCGACATCCTGATGCCCAAACTCGACGGCTATCAGACCTGCGCCATCATCAAACGCAACCCCAAATTCGCCAGCACCCCCGTAATCATGCTGTCATCCAAAGATGGCTTCTTCGACAAAGCGCGCGGGCGCATGGTCGGTAGCGATGACTATCTCACCAAACCCTTCACCAAAGACCAATTGCTTAAAGCGGTGCAGGAATTCAGCGCAATCAAGTGAATCATCCGTAAGCACAAGAGGTAGAAATGTTGATTGAAAAAGTACTGATAGTGGACGATTCGCGCACCGAGCAGGTTTATCTGTCAGACCTATTGCAAAAACAAGGCATGCAGGTGCGCACAGCCGACAACGCGGAGGAGGCGCTCAAAAGCCTGGCCGAGGAACGCCCGCACCTGATCTTGATGGATGTGGTGATGCCCGGCAAAAATGGCTTCCAGCTCACTCGCACCATCTCCAAAGACCCGGCTTACGCCGACATTCCCATCATCATTTGCACAAGCAAAGATCAAAGCACGGACAAGGTATGGGGGATGCGACAGGGCGCCAAGGGCTACCTGGTCAAACCCGTCAACCCGAAAGAATTGGAATCGGCCATTGACGCGCTGCGCTCGGAGGCTGCATGAGCGCCTTTCGCAACCATGCTGACCGCGCCAGCAGCGAAGACCTCCAAATGCGCCTGGCCAAGCGGCTGAGGCAAATTGACACCGGCGAGCGCTCAGTTTCCTCATGGATGGCGGTGGAGATTGGTCGCCGCTCCCTTTTGTTGCCCTTAAGCCATGCTTCCGAGCTGCTGCAATGGCAACGCCCCACACCTGTGCCTTACACCAAGCCCTGGTTCATGGGCATTGTCAGTTGGCGTGGCGACATTTTTGGCTTGATTGATGCCGCCCGATTTCTGGACGCGGATTCGCCTTCACGCAGCGAACAAGCGCTGTCGCAATGCCACTTGCTGACCTTCAACCCGGCCCTGGAAATCAATGCAGCCTTGCTCATTGACACTGTTGCAGGACTCAAAAGCGTGAACGACTTTGAGGCCGCCCATGCCCCGATGCCCAATAGCGCCCCCGCCTTTATGGGCAATATTTATACCGATCTTCAAGGCAAGCTCTGGCAGGAACTGAATCTCCAAGCCTTTGCCCAGCAGCCAGAATTTCTCTCTATCCGCCTCTGATTCACCGCCCATGAGCACCAACACCAAAGCCGGTCTCGATACCCTTTTCGCGGGGGTCGATTCGCAGAGCCCAGAAGCCGAAAACGCTATTGGCGCGCCTCAGATACCCGTTACCGAGGACGCTCCCGCCTCCTTGCCATTGCTGGGAGCGGCCCCCCTGAGAAAACACCGTCGCCGACTGTTTGTCCTCATTTGCTTAGGCAGCCTGCTTTTTCTCAGCAGCCTGATTTACGGCTTTTGGAAAGCGCGTGAAAACGAAAAGCCTTTCCACGTCGCGCACCAGGCGCAGGTCAATGCACAGCACCTCTACACCTTGGTCATGCATGCCTGGATGGGTGACGGCTTCTGGGGCGAAATCGTCTCCACTGCCGAAGCCCTGAACCGGCAAATTGACGCCTTGGCCGCCATCCCCGGCTCACGCCCCGTATTGCAGGCGCGTGGCTCGCTGGCAAACGACGCCAAGCGCGTTGGCCAATTGCGCCATGTGTTACAGGCGCGTGAAGCCGTATTCACAAGAATCAAGCGCCAAGCCGATGCACTCCGGACCACGGCCGTCCCCCTGCTCGAAGAAGGCAGCATCAGCAATGCGGATGTCACTGCCATCAACAACTTGTTGCTCACCTTCAAATCGTTGGCGGGCTCTGCCTTGTTCAACTATCTGGAACTGGGCGAACTCAACGCTTCCAGCAACGAAAGCGTCACACGCGCCATCACCAATGCAATGCGTGCAGCGCATCAAGTACAAAGCAGCCGCGATCCACGCGTGATGAATCTCAGTCACGGCCTATTCGACATGCTGCAAGACACACAGCACGCCCTGGAGGCCCAATTGGTCTCGCTGCAGGAAATCAACGCAGCGCGCGACTCGGTGCGCGCGCTGCGCCTGCAAGCTGAAACCCTGCTTCAGCCTTTGGAGGGCCTGACCAGCCATTTGGCCAGCCGCCTGGGGCTGCAATGGCCTTATGTGCTTTTATCGCTTTTGGGCATGGCCCTTGTGGCCCTGGCCTCCATCTTGATGGCGCGCACCTATACCATCGACAGCCGCCGCCGGTTTGTTCAAGTCGAAAGCCAGCAAATCGAGGCCACGCAGCGTGAACAAGAAGCCAAGCGCCTCAATGATGCGAACCAGGCCGCCATTCTTCGCCTGATGAACGAACTTTTGCTGATTGCGGAAGGGGACCTGACGCAAGAAACCACCGTGACCGAGGACATCACCGGCGCTATCGCGGACTCCATCAACTACACCATTGAAGAGCTGCGCCAACTCGTCGGCAGCGTGCAAGAGTCAGCCAATAAAGTGACCAGCACCACACTGGCTGTGGACGCAACATCGACGGAACTGCTGGCAGCTTCCACCGAGCAACTGCGAGAAATCAAAGACACAGGCAGCTCCATTTTGGAAATGGCGCGCCGCATCAACGCCATTTCCGACAGCGCGCAAGAATCGGCGCAGGTGGCGCGTCAATCGCGTGAAGCCGCGGAATCGGGCTTGCGCGCCGTGCAGGACTCCATTGGCGGTATGAACGCCATCCGCGCCCAAATTCAGGAGTCCTCCAAACGCATCAAGCGGCTGGGCGAGTCCTCGCAAGAAATTGGCGAAATTACCGAGCTGATTTCCGACATTACCGAGCAGACCAACGTGCTGGCGCTGAACGCCGCCATTCAGGCCGCTTCGGCAGGTGAGGCTGGCCGTGGCTTTTCCGTGGTGGCTGAAGAAGTGCAGCGACTGGCCGAACGCTCCGGCGATGCCACGCGCAAGATTGCCGAACTGGTGCGCACCATCCAAAGCGATACACACGATGCCGTGGTTGCTATGGAACGTTCGACACAAGGTGTGGTTGAGGGAGCTACCCTGGCCGACCGTGCTGGCGTGCAACTGACTGAAATCGACCAGGTGTCGCGCCAGCTTTCCAGCCGCGTGGAGCAAATCTCCGATGTCGCAGCGCGGGAAGCCACTTTGGCGAACCAGGTGGCGGAAAACATGCAGCACATTTTTGCCGTGACAGAGCAAACCAGTGAGGGCACACGCTCGACCAGTAAACAAGTGCGCGAACTCTCCCACACCGCGCAGGAATTGCTGCAATCCATTTCACGATTCAAACTTCAGTAAAGACATCGCCTCGGCTGCATGTGCGCCAGGGCACTTTCTTCTTGCAATGGGGTCCAGCCTCACCGCTGGCCATAGACGACCATGAACACAGCAACGCACAGCAACAAAGCCATGAAGGGTCAGGATTTGGGGCCGCTGGCATGGGTGCTGGCAGAAATGCGCCAGACCTACGGCCAAGCGATAGAAAGCCTGCAAGGCTTTGCATCGCGCGTCAGCGACCCCGAGCAGACCAGTCTGAGCGATGACACCAGCGAAATCGCCAAAGCCAAAAACCTCATCCACCAAACATGCGGCGCCTTGGAGATGGTGGGAGCGTTCATCCCGGCTTTTGTGTTGCGGCAATGCGAGCACGTCGTCAGCGTCATGGCGCAACGCCCCCAAACCTGCACCCCGCAAGCCGTTGCCACACTCGCTCAAACCGGCTCGGTCGTAGGGGAATACCTGGAGAGCTTGCTGCAAGACCCGGCACTCTCCCCGGTGCTGCTTTTTCCGGCATACAAAAATGCCCACGCGCTTACGGGCATGCAACCGCCTGCCAGCCCAGCGGATCTCTGGCATCTGGAAGGCGATTTGCGAGAGCCGGAATTGCCTCTGCCCAATAAAGCCATCTTGCCCAATGCGCGCGTACGCGCTTTGCTGGATCGCTCCATCCTGCACTTAATGCAAGGCAAAGCCGTAGAGCGCAGCGGCAAAGACCTTGTGAAATTGTGCTTGGGCCTGGCAGCGGGCAACCAGGATTTCCGTGAGCGCACCTTCTGGAAAGTCGCCGCAGGTTTTTTCGAGGGCCTGGCGCAGCAGCGCATCCCAAACGACCTTTATGTCAAGCGCGCAGCTACCCGCGTTCTCGTGCAATACGCCTCTTTGGATAAAGGCGATATCCATATCACCGCCCGCTGGATGCAAGATTTGCTGTTCTTTTGCAGCCAGGCGCGAGACGTCACCCCTGCGTCCTCACCCGTTCTCACCGCTGTGCGCACCGCTTTCGGGCTGGAGCGCACGCCCATCGTCGATTACGAAACCAACGTCTTCAACCGCTTGCGCGAAGCCGATCGCAAAGCACTGCTGGAAGATCTCAAAGCAGCCGCTGAGAGCTGGGGCTCCATCGTCGAAGGCCATGTGGAAAATGCCGCGTCCACAGCCGCCCAATTGCACCATACCGGCGCCGTGCTCGTGCGCCACTTCCCCGAAACGGCCCCACTGATACAGACCCTCAAGCAAATCATCGACACCCTGGCGAAAAAACACGCCAAACCCCCTACGGAACTGGCGATGGAGGTCGCCACCACCATCTTGTACCTCCAGGCCATGCTGGAGGACATCCGCACCCGCACTGCGCAGTTGAGCGAACGCATGGGCGAACTGAACAAACGCCTGCGCACCGTGGCGGAACACGGCGAAAGCCTGCCATTGCCGGAGTGGATGGAGGAGCTTTACACCCGCGTGCGTGACAGCGAAACCATTACCAGCGTTGTCGGCGAATTGCGCGCCAGCTTGACCGAAGTGGAAAACCATATCGACCGTTTCTTCCGCAACCATGCCGATATCGATGCCCTCCGGGATGCGCCCAGCATTTTGTTGCGCGTGCGCGGCGTTTTGGCCGTGCTGGGCATGGTGCCAGCAACCAAAGCCATCACGCAAATCAACCTCGACATCCAGGAAATCATTCAGCAACACGAGCAAGGCGAGCTGAACGAAACCGACGGGCGGTTCGAAAAAATTGGCAATAACCTCGGGGCGCTGGGTCTGCAAGTGGACATGCTGGCCTACCAGCCCTCGTTGGCGCGAGAGCTTTTTGTTTTTGACGGCAAGACCAGTCAATTGCAGCCCCTCATGGGCCGCCTGAAGGTGTACGAGATTGGCGGTCGTGACATCTTTGAACATGTGCAAGAAGCCGCTGTCACCCCGGTCGATCCCGATCCGCGCTATGCCGACAACGGCGAAACCACGCCTATGGTGTTCGACCCCACGACACCCATGCCCCTGCCGGAAGCGCCATCGGCCCAGCCCGAAGCCCAGGCCTTGACACAAGACCTGATCTTCACCGAAGACGCTGCTGACACGCAGGACGAGGCCGCTGAGGCAGAGAAACCAGAACAAGAAGCGCCTGCCGCCCTGGAGGAAGAAAAAGAGGCTCCCCTCGTCACCAACGATGCCGCACTTGCGCCACAGCCCAAAAGCGCGGCCCTGACCGACGAGGGCGAGCTGCTGGACGAAGAACTGCTGGAAATCTTTCTGGAAGAAGCCCGCGAAGTGATCGGCAACGGTCGCGACGCGCTAACCCATTTGGCTCAATCGCCCGGCGATGTGCCACAACAAACCATTCTGCGCCGCGCTTTCCATACCCTCAAAGGAAGTTCCCGCATGGTCGGTCTCGCCGCCTTTGGCGAAGCTGCCTGGGCCATGGAACAGCTAATGAACAGTTGGCTGGCTGAACAAAAAGCCTTCCATCCGCCTATTCACGACTTGTGCCAGGAGTCCCTCAACGCATTGCAGGAATGGGTAGATGCCATTGCAGCCCACGCACCAGTTGCCTGGCAGCCTGAAGCCTTCCAACAATCGGCCGAAGCCATGCGCACGCAAGATCGCTACGTGCCCTTGCAGGCGCCAGCCGAAAACGCTCCAGCCTTTGAGACGCCTCAAGCCATGCAACCGGGTGACGCTTCCAAAGGAGTCCCCGGCGACTCGCCAACGCCCGACGTCCCTGACGCCACCCTCTCGGAAGAAGAGCAAGCCGTGGAAGACGAGACGGGCACCCTGCCCCCCGTACTGGATGAAGCCTCCGACGTGCAGGATCTGGGCGCGACTTCTGCCCAGGCAGCAGAAGAAACTCCGGAGCCAGAAGCACTGGGCACAGCCCAGGAAGTGACAGCACACAAAGAGGCCGAAACCATCGCGTTGGATGAAGATGTCACGGTAGAAGACGAGGATGAAGACCTGGCAGATATCGAGTTTTCTCACAGCGATCTGGTTCGATTCAGCGAGCTCGACCAAGCCCATGAAGGCTTGCCGACCGATTTTTCCTCCGTACTCATCGAACCGTTGGAAGCGCATGCGCCTGCCACCGACCAAAGCCAGCCGCTGTCACAAGACTGGAAAGAGTTGGACTTCCTGGCGGCGGATCAGCAGGAGTCGCCACCAGCTAACGAGGAAACTCCTAAAGATCTGATCGCTACCGAGTCTCTTCTGGGCGAAATCGACGACAACATCCGCTCCAGCATCATGGGCAGCTTGCCCAGCAAAGACGAGGCGCCGGCGGTGGCGCAAGCCCAGCCCGAGCCCTCGCCGCCGCCATCTCACGAGGTGGAGGAATCCGATTTTCTCCACAGCAGCCTGTTCGACCGTGACAGTGATCTGGAAAAAACACGGGTCATGGAAGATGACGAGCTATACGATGACCTGATGGGCGAAAAAACCAGGGTCATGGAAACAGCAGCCGTCTTATCCCCTGACGACTCGCTGCTCATGGGTTTGCAAAGTCTGCCCGAGCTGGAATTCCCATCCCTTGCCAGCGCGCAGCCCGCTGCTCCAGCCCAGGAAACGGCACCCCAGCCCGACGTGGCGCAGCCCGCCCTGGAACCA
>JAUMYU010000066.1 GCA_030528485.1 Comamonadaceae bacterium | reverse complement strand
GCCATCGACAGCGGCGCGGCGCGGCGCAAGCTCGATGAGCTGGTGCAGGTCACGCAGGAACTGCGCGGGCAATGAAATTTCTAATTCAAAGGAAATAAAATACAATTGTTTTGGCAATATTTTCGGTAAGTTAAATTCACATTGATTTATAAAAGGACTGGCTGTGACACACCCCTTCTTCAGCGCCCTGGGCCTTGGCCTGCCCCTGATTCAGGCCCCGATGGCGGGCGTGCAAGACGCGCGTCTGGCGCTGGCCGTGGCCCGCGCGGGTGCGCTCGGCTCGCTGCCTTGCGCCATGCTCGGCCCCGAGGCGCTGGCGCACAACCTGCACGCCTTGCGCCAGGCGCTGGGGCCTGATGGCGTGTTCAACCTCAACTTCTTTTGCCACCCCGAACCGGCCATCACCGCCGAGGCGCAAGCGCGCTGGCACGCCGCGCTGGCGCCGCTGTATCAGGAACTGGGCGTGGCGCAAACGCCGCCGCCGCTGCAATCGGGCCGCCAGCCCTTCAGCGCCGCGCTGGCCGATGCCATCGAGCCATTTCGCCCGCCCGTGCTCAGCTTCCACTTCGGCCTGCCCGCGCCCGAGCTGCTGGCGCGCGTCAAAAGCTGGGGCGCGCGCGTGCTCGCCAGCGCCACCACCGTGGCCGAGGCGCAATGGCTGCAAGCGCACGGAGCCGATGCCATCATCGCCCAGGGGCTGGAGGCGGGCGGCCACCGCGGGCACTTTCTCGATCGGGATGTGAGTGCGCAAATGGGCACGTTTGCCTTGGTGCCGCAAATCGTCGATGCCGTGCGCTTGCCCGTCATCGCCGCCGGCGGCATCGCCAGCCCGCGCGAGGTGCGCGCCGCCCTGGCGCTGGGCGCGGCGGGCGTGCAGGCGGGCACCGCTTATTTGCTGGCCGACGAGGCGCAAACCAGCGCGCTGCACCGCCAGGCCCTGCGCAGCCCGGCGGCGCGCCACACCGTGCTGACCCGCGCCTTTACCGGCGGTGCGGCGCGCGGCATCCGCAACCGCGTGATCGAGGCGCTGCAAGCGCAAGAAGCAGCCATCCCCGCCTTTCCGCTGGCCGCCAGTGGCATTGCGCCCCTGCGCGAGCGGGCCGAGGCGCAAGGTTCGGGCGAGTTCTCTCCCCTGTGGTCGGGCCAGAACAACCACGCGCTGCGCGAGGCGTCGGCAGAGGCGATCACGCAATGGCTGGGTGAAGGGGTGGCCGACTAGGCGTCTTGTTTTTACATATCAAAGGAAACAAAATTGCCTAGTTTTGGCATGATGGTATTGAATTCATTTTTGCAATGAATTGCAATTTTGCCATTGACCAGAGGCGGGCCAGGCGCGGGCCTGCCCCTTTTGCTTGATGACTTCCCGGCCGCGAGGGTGCCACAGCCCCTGAAAAACCGACGATTACAATGCGCCGCTTCGCCCCGGGCGCAGTGCCAGGCGGGCCTTTCCTCCAGTGCGCGCTGGCGGTTTGGGGCGTTGACACCGTTTTGAACACGCTCTAATGCCCGCCTTGGCAGGCCCTTCTCCATTCAGCAGGCTGCTTGGCGGCCTTGGTTTCGCGCATGTCGTTGTTTTTCCAAAAAATCCTTCCCCGTCGCAGTGTGACCCGCCTGGCGGGCGCGGTGGCCTCGTCACAGCAACGCTGGCTGGCCCAGCCGATGATCCGCTGGTTCATCGACCGCTATGGGGTGGACATGAGCGAGGCGCTGCACCCCCGCCCCGAGGATTACGCTTGTTTCAATGATTTTTTCACCCGTGCGCTGCGCCCCGATGCGCGGCCGCTGGCAGCCAGCGACTGGATTTGCCCGGTTGATGGCGCCATCAG
Organism: Comamonadaceae bacterium; assembly: GCA_030528485.1. GTDB lineage: Bacteria > Pseudomonadota > Gammaproteobacteria > Burkholderiales > Burkholderiaceae_C > Lampropedia. Next base: position 10,150 of record JAUMYU010000066.1, on the reverse strand, counting down.
CCAGCTCGGGCGTGTGCAGCAAGGCCGCATCGTGCAGGCCAAAGGGCGCGATTACACGGCCGCCGAGCTGCTGGCCGACCCCGGGCGCGCCGCCACCTATGCCGATGGCTACTTCGCCACGCTGTACCTCAGCCCGCGTGATTACCACCGCATCCACATGCCCTGCGATGGTCGCCTGCTGCGCATGAGCCATGTGCCGGGCGATTTGTATTCCGTCAACCCGGCCACGGCGCAGGGGCTTGATCGCCTCTTTGCCCGCAACGAGCGGCTGGTGTGCTGGTTCGAGGGGCCGCAGGGGCCGTTCGTGCTGGTGCTGGTGGGGGCGACGATTGTGGGCAGCATGGCCACAAGCTGGCATGGCGTGGTCAACACCGAGCGCCCCGGCGCCATCCGCCACTGGCAATACGGCGCGCAGGGCCATGCAGAGGTGGCGCTGCGCCAGGGCGAGGAGATGGGGCGCTTTCAGCTTGGCTCCACCGTCATCGTGCTGATGCCGCCCGATGTGCCGCTGCACTGGATGCCCGATTGGCAGCCCGGCGCGCCCATCCGCATGGGTCAGGCCATGGCCGAACGTGCTCACGTCCCGGCGCAAGCGCCTACTTGAATCCATCCCGAACCATCCACCCACACACTGCGAGGCATCCATGAGAGCAATTCCGCCGCACATCAGCAACACCCTGACCCATTCGATTGAAGAAATCGGTGCGCAGGACTTGAACCCCAAGGCCCTGCAACCGCAGTCGTACCGGCTGGCGTTTGATGACCCCGAATTTCTCTCACGCAAGGAAACGCGCGGCATCCGCTTTCAGTTGGAGCTGCTCAAGCCCGAGCTGGAGCAAGAAGCGCGCGGCGTGCACCACACGGTGGTGGTGTTTGGCGGCGCGCGCGTGTTGGATGCGCAAACGGCGCAGCGGCAGCTCGACGCCGCGCGCGCCAGCGGCGACGCCCAAGCCCTGGCCCTGGCCGAGCGCAATGCGCGCAATGCGCACTATTACGAGAGCGCGCGCACGTTCGCCAACCTGGTGGCGCGCGCCTGCGAATCCCTGCCCGTGCAGGATCGCTTCGTGATTTGCACGGGCGGCGGCCCCGGCATCATGGAGGCGGCCAACCGTGGCGCGTTTGAAGCCGGTGCGCTCAATGTGGGCCTGAACATCACGCTGCCGCACGAGCAAAGCGGCAACCGCTACATCACGCCGGGGCTGAGCTTCAAGTTCCATTACTTTGCGCTGCGCAAAATGCACTTTCTCATCCGCTCCAAGGCGCTGGTGGTGTTCCCCGGCGGATTTGGCACGCTCGATGAGCTGTTTGAAGTGCTCACCCTGGTGCAAACACGCAAAGCCAAGCGCGTGCCCATCGTGCTGTTCGGCTCGGATTACTGGAAGCGCCTGCTGAACCTGGAGATGCTGGCGCAAGAAGGCATGATCGCTCCCGAAGACCTGGAGCTGGTGCATTACAGCGACACGCCCGAAGACGCCTGGGAGTGCATCCGCCAGTTCTACCAAGTCAAAGCCAGTGAAGCGTAAGAGGCAGCAGGAATGAGTGGCGCGCGTGGCATGCCCGGTTGCGAGCTGGCCGAAATCCTCTACACCCAGGGCTTTGGCACGCGGCGCGTGTGCTGGGGGCTGATCCAGGGCGGGCATGTGCGCATCGCCCAGGGCGATGAGCCCTGGCAGGACGTGTGCGACGGCGCGCTGTGGGTGCCGCAGCCCGAAACCCTGCGCCTGAACGTGCAAGGCCAGATCTGGCCCTGCCACGCCAAAGCCTATGTGATGCTGCACAAACCCGCCGGGGTGGAATGCTCGCAAAAACCCTCGGCCTGGCCCAGCGTCTATACCCTGCTGCCCGCGCCGCTGCGCCAGCGCCCCGTCAAAGGCGGGCAGCCCGGCGTGCAAGCCATCGGCCGGCTCGACCAGGACACCACCGGCCTGCTGCTGCTCTCGGACGACGGCCGCTTCATCCACCGCCTCAGCTCGCCCAAACATGCCGTGCCCAAGGTGTACGAAGTTCACACCCGCCACCCGGTCACGCCCCAGGCCATCGCCGCTTTGCTCGACGGCGTGACGCTGCGCGACCGCGCCCAACACGAGCAAGTGCGCGCCGATGCCGTGCAGCAGCACGCCCCCACCCACATTAGCCTGACCCTGCACGCGGGCAAATACCACCAGGTCAAACGCATGCTCGCCGCCGTAGGCAACCGCGTCGAGGCGCTGCACCGCAGCCAGATCGGCCGCCTGCGCCTGCCAAGCGATCTGGCCCCCGGCCAATGGCGCTGGCTGGGTGAGCAGGAGCTGGCTTTGCTGGGTTGAGGTGTGCTGTAACAGGTTGTGCAAAGTCTTTTGAGAGTTAGGGCCAAGAGTGCGAGGTGAATGAACTGCAAGCTGGTTGGGTTGGCAACGCCCCAGTGTGGCCAGCGCCCCCATGCAATGGGTCACGCTGGCGACTGTCACCACCATGATATGCGGTGCAGTTATCTGGCTCGGGAGTGTGCCGGCGCTGCTTGCTCCTAGGCTTTGATGCTGCAATCTTCGCCCCCGAATGCAAGAAGGCACTGTGGGCCAAGTTCCTCATGCAAGCGCCACAACGACAGAGGTAACCTGTCGAGCGATACGACATGGCCAAGAGATCCTGAGAACGCTGGCCAAGCGCTATGGCATCAATCCCAAGACGGTGGCTAAGTGGAAAAAACGCACCTCGGTGACCGATTTGCCTACCGGCCCCAAGCAACTGAGCTCTACCGTGTTATCCGTTGAGCAAGAGGCGGCTATCGTTACTTTTCGCAAGCACACTTTGCTGTCGCTGAATGACTGTCTGTATGTTTTGCAACCTGTTATCCCGCATCTGACTCGCACCTCACTGCATCGCTGCTTGCAGTGCCAGACGGTGTTTCCCGATTGCTCTTGCGCGCGCGCTCCAGCAAAGGCCGCACATGCTCAAATTGCTCTGGGCTGATGTCACTTTGGTATTTCGCTCTCATGCCTACAACTTTGCGCGCAGGCTCAAGGCCTTGCAGGGGCTTGCGTTCGACGAGTTCATCTGCACACAGTGGGGTGCACAGCCTGAACGGTTTAGGGTTGCACCGAGCCAGCTAATGCTGGGATCGAATAACCACTAAGATGCTTCAATCAACGCCCCACAATCTGTGCTAGCTCCAGCACCGATAGCGGGGCTGAGCCTTCCGCCTTGTTATTGATGGTCACATAAGCGTTCTGTCCCGCGCCACAAGTGCCAATAATGACGCGGGCAAGATGGGCGCGCGTGGTGGGGTCGGGGTCTTGCAGGCGGTCAAACGGAGCGTATTGCGACTTGGCGCTTTCGTAGCCGTAGCCGCCGTGGCGGCGGTGCAGGTTCCAGCGGCAGACGAGCGGGCCGGGCCACAGCGCCCGCAGCAGGGGCAGTTGTTCTTCAATGGGCGGCATTTTGGCGTGCAGGCCCAGGCAGTAGGTGACGGGGTTGCCGCTGGCCTGGCGCGCGGCGCGCAGGGCTTGCGCCAGCAGCGGGGCGTGGGCGGGGCTTAGAAAAGCGGCGTCTCGCACTTCCAGCGCGATGACGCCATCGGGCGCGGCTGGGGCCAGCGGCGGCAGGGCGGCCAGCAGTTGGCCGATGCGTTCGATCAGCGCGGGCACATCATTCAACAGCGTGCGCGGCAAGGGGCTGAGCTGAAACACCAGCGCGCCGGCCTTGTGGCCCAGCCCTTGCAGGGCGGGTTCGATGAATTCGCGCACGGCCAAATCGGCATTCAAAAAAGCGGGGTTGGGCGCCATGCCGCGCCCGTCTTCGGCGCGCACCAGGGCATCGCAGACCAGGCTGGGGCCTTTGACGACGAAGCGAAAGTCATCGGGCACTTGCGCGGCGTAGTGGGCGTATTGCTGGGCGCTCAAGGGGCGGTAAAAGGCGCGATCGAGGCTGACGCTGCGCAGCAGCGGGTGGGCGGCATAGGCAGCCAGCCCGACTTTGGAGAGCTGGCTTTCGGCATAGTGACCACCCCACACCAGCCCGGCCCAGCCGGGAAAGTGCCAGGATGAAGTGCCCATGCGTAGCTGCTGCGGCAGGCGCGCTGCCAGCTCCACTAAAACTGGATTAGGCTTGGCAGGTTGTACTACCGTGCTTGGAAAATCTGCCAAACAAGACTTTTCCGTCAACGGTAAATCATTTAAGCTCTCAAATAACAAGGCTTGCGAAGGCGAATTTTCAAATGGCACGAAACATCTCCAAATTGCTCATTGATGAAATATTTATCGCATTGGCAGCGCAAAAAAAGGCATAAGAAAAACTCTGAAGCACTATGCACAAATCATCCTCAGGCATGCACTTGGCTTCGCTGGACCATATCCGTGCTCTAGCAGCTTTTATGGTTATCTCTTGGCATTTTTTACATTCAACCAATGGTTACCCTGTTGCCTTCGAGGGGGCGCCGTTTTTTTTTCCTCTGGCTTTATTAGATGAGGGGCATACAGGCGTTGCCTTATTCATGACATTGAGTGGCTACTTGTTCGCTCGGATCCTGGAGGGAAGAAATATTGATTACAGGCGATTTCTAATTAATAGAATGCTTAGGCTTCTGCCTTTGTTATTTTTTGTAATGCTATTGGTCGGGGTTGGCATCGCATTACAAGGAGGGGACTTAACTGGCTACGGCAAGAGCCTAATACGGGGCATATGGGAGCCTTCTTGGCCTAATGGCGGCTGGTCTATTACCGTAGAGTTGCATTTTTATATCATTCTGCCAATACTGATACATATTGGAAAGCGCAGTCAGATATGGCTTGTTGTCCTGATTTTACTGTTTTTTTTGCTTCGTGCATACATATGGAAAAATCAAGGGGAAGTGCAGTTTTTGGCTTACGCCACATTGATAGGCCGCTTGGATCAGTTTTTATTGGGCATGCTGGCGTGCCACTGGAGGGGTTATATGAAAAACAAGCATTCTGTAGCATTTTTTGTGTTATTATCGTTTTGTGTGTTTTACTGGTGGTTTGATTTTCGAGGGGGTTTTTATCTTTCTCCTGAATACCCTTCCCCGAGCAAATTGTGGATCGTGTTGCCTTTCGTTGAAGGTTTGTGTTACGCGCTTATAATTGCGTGGTATGAGGGTTCACTCAATATTGCTGGTAGAAAGGGGCCCTCCCGATGGCTATCCCAAGCGGGCGCCTACTCCTACTCCATTTATTTACTTCATTTTTTCTTTGTTTTTGATTTTGCGGACTATATTAATAAAAATATTATGAATATTGGTAATTTTTACATCGCCTGTCTCTGGGCTTTCATTTTTTATATATTGATGTTGATACCTGCGCATTTTAGCTATCGTTTTATAGAGTCTCCTTTTTTGCGCATGCGTACTTCCTATATAAAAGATCAAGCAGTTATTGACTCCAAAGCGAAAAGCTTACAATGCCTTTGAATAGCAGAAACCTTGGCGCTCCTCAGCCATGGCCAGCAGGCCATCGAAGATCAGGCTTTCCACCAGCTCGAAAGGGCGCGTCATGCTGGGGGCCATTTTCCAGCCTGCGCCGCCAGTCATGATGCAGGAGGGCTCTTGGCCTGTGTGCTGTTGCAGGTGCTGGATCATGCGCTCCACCGCGCCCGCGATGGCGTAAGTGCCGCCGCTGGTGAGCGCATCGCTGGTGTTGGTGGGGAAGGGGGTGACCTGGCCCGTAGGCACGTGCAGGCCCGCAGTGCCCGACTCCAACGCGCGCAGCATGATGCCGTGGCCGGGCAGGATCAGGCCGCCGAGGAAATGCCCTTGGGCATCAATGGCTTCCACTGTGACGGCGGTGCCCACCATGACCACGATGATGGGCCGCTGCTGGCCACGCCGTAACAGACGGTTACGCGCGCCTACCATGGCGACCCAGCGATCGGCCCCAAGGCGGGCCGGGTGGTCGTAACCATTGATCATGCCTGCTATGTGCTTGCTGGCATGTACCCAGGATGGTTCCACGCGCCAAATCTCCATTTGTTCGACCACCCGCATGCGCACGGCATCGCCCGCCACCGCGCAGCCCAGCATGAGCGTAGGCTCGGGCAGGCCTCGCCAGTGGGTTTCCGAGAGGCGGTCCACGTGATCGAGAAACTCCACGCCCTGCGCCACGATGGGCGAACCCCAGCGCGCCTCGGCGTACAAAGCCCATTTGAGGCGGGTGTTGCCGATGTCTATGGCAAGAAAGCTCATCCGCTGCCCCCGAATTTGTTACAGTAAAAAAATGATAACCGCTGGGCTTGGCGGTTGCCAAAAGCAAGCTGCAGGGCAGGCGAATTATCTAAACCCAGACAATGCTCTGCACGTGGTGCCGCGCTGTGCTCTTGGGCAGTTGTGGGCCATCCACTTCGAGGCGCAGCTATGCCATTGCCGTATTGCGCTTGCGCCCCCATGCATTGGGTCAAAACCCATCCACAATCATCGTCACAGCGCCACGTTTGACGTGGCAGTAAGCGCACTCATTTCTTGCAGGAGTTGAATCATGGAAAAACCTGGCTTGATTGCCCGGCTCGACCGTATGGGGTTGGTGTTACAGATCGTGATCGGTTTACTGGCCGGGGTGCTGGTGGGCTGGTTGGCCCGCTCCTCGGGGATAGAGGCGCAAGTGGGCGAAGTGGGGCAACTGCTTGGCGGCCTGTTCGTGGGCGCGCTGAAAGCCGTAGCGCCTGTGTTGGTGTTCTTATTGGTGATGGCCGCCATTTCGCAACAGCGCAGCGGCCACCAGTCCAACATTCGCCCTATTTTGCTGCTGTATCTGGTGGGGACGTTTACCGCTGCACTGATCGCCGTGAGCGCCAGCTTTGTTTTCCCCTCGGTGTTGTTGCTCTCGGGCATTGAAGCAGCCAACCGCGCAGCGCCGGGCGGCATTGGCGAGGTTTTGCGCAATGTGCTGATGAACGCTGTGGCCAACCCTGTGCATGCCCTGGCCAGCGCCAATTACATCGGCATCCTGGTGTGGGCTGCGGTACTGGGCATGGCCTTGCGCCACGCCAGCGATTCCACGCGGGCTTTGGCGGCGGATTTGGCTGCGGCCGTGACGATGGTGGTGCGCTGGGTCATTCGTTTCGCCCCCTTGGGGATTTTCGGCCTGGTGCTCACCACCATTGTGGTGGAGGGCTTTGAGGGCATTGGGCGGTATGCGCATTTGCTGGCCGTTCTGCTGGGGGCGATGGTGTTTGTGGCGCTGGTGGTCAACCCGTTGATTGCGTTTTTGCTGATGCGCAAAAACCCCTATCCGCTGGTGTGGACTTGCCTGCGCGAGAGTGGCATGACGGCGTTTTTCACCCGCAGCTCGGCAGCCAACATCCCCGTGAACATGGCGCTGTGCAAAAAGCTGGGCCTGCGCGAGGAGACGTATTCCGTCTCCATACCCCTGGGGGCCACCATCAACATGGCGGGTGCGGCCATCACGATCACGGTGCTGACGATGGCGGCCGTGCATACACTGGGCATTGAGGTGGATTTCTTGACGGCGCTGCTGCTGAGCGTGGTGGCGGCGCTGGGGGCGTGCGGCGCTTCGGGTGTGGCGGGCGGCTCGCTGTTGCTCATTCCGATGGCATGCAGCCTGTTTGCCATCGATAACAACCTGGCGATGCAGGTCGTGGGCGTGGGCTTCATCATCGGCGTGCTACAGGATTCGGCCGAGACGGCGCTGAACTCCTCCACCGATGTGCTGTTTACCGCTGTGGTGGACCAAGCCATGCGCGAGGGTTGAATGGAAAACCCGATTTTTTCAAATCAAAGGAAAAAACGAAAATAAATTTCGGCATGGTAGTATTGAAATTTTATTTTTATAAATACCCTTTGATTTGTAATTGAAAGCCTTGTTCCCAACTGCTGATTTTTCCTTGTGATGCACGCCTCCCCGCTTTCCGCCCCCTCTGCCCCGTCCGTGGCGCGCCGCCGCATGCTGGCGGGGCTGATCGGCCTCGCAGGTTGGGCCTTCGCTGGCGCGCCAGCGCGCTCGGCCCTGGCCCAATCGGCAGCAGAAGATGCCCTTTGGCGCCTGAGCTTGCCCCAGCCCGATGGCACGCCGCTGGCCTTGCAAAGCCTGCGAGGCAAGCCCTTGATCGTCAACTTCTGGGCCACATGGTGCCCACCCTGCGTGAAAGAAATGCCTTTGCTGGACCAATTCCACAAACAACAAGCCCACACTGCCAACGGCTGGCAAGTGGTAGGCATTGCCGTGGATTCGGCTGCCAAAGTGCAAGACTTTGTGCAACGCTTGGAACTGGGCTTTCCGATCCTCGTCGCAGGCCCAAAAGGGTTGGATCTGGCCAAGTCGTTGGGCGGCCAAGGCTCCTTGCCGTTCACCGTTGTCATCGGTGCCAATGGGCGCGTGCTTGAGCGCAAGGCCGGCATGGTGCAGCCGGAAGACTTGGCCCGTTGGCAGGGGCTTTGAGCGGACGGTATCGGGCATTGTGATGGCACAACGCCTGCCCTTTTTGCGCTGGATTCGCCCGCGCCCGAAGCAGTGGCGCCAGGATTTTTTCGCGGCGTTGACGGTTGGTCTGATGCTGGCGCCGCAAGCCATCGCTTACGCTGCGCTGGCGGGCATGCCACTGGAGGCCGGACTGTACGCCGCCATTCTGCCGCTGGCGCTGGCAACGCTGCTGGCATCCTCGCCCCGGCTGGGCACCGGCCCGACGGCGCTCACCGCTCTGATGGTGAGCGCGGCACTGGCGCCTCTGGCACAGCCGGGCAGCGCACAGTGGGTAACGCTGGCCATCTGGTTGGCGCTGCTCTCCGGCGCTATCCAGTTGGCCATGGGCTTGCTGCGCATGGATTGGTTGCAAAGCATCATCACGGTGCCCGTTCTCAGTGGCTTTTCCCACGCGGCCGCCCTGCTCATCATCGGCTCACAAATTCCCACCCTCACGGGTGTGCCCTGGCCAACCTGGCGGCAAGCGCTGCAAGATAGTGCCGGGCTAGAGGCGTTGCTGGCCAGTATCGACGGTTATGCATTGCTGTTCTCCAGCGTGGCAATCGCTGCTTTTTTGGGCGTCAAGCGGCTAGGCCACGCCATTCCCTGGACGGCATTGATCCTGGCCGTGGGAGCAACAGCCGCTTGGCTTTTGGGTTATGCCGATCACGGCAGCGCCGTCATCGGCCCCCTCTCGCTTGAGCTGCATAGCCTGCATTTGCCCCCCTGGCCTGGTTCTGGCACGGTGCTGGAGCTGCTTGTGCCTGCGCTGCTCATTGCCTTGATCAGTTTTGTCGAAGCGGCTGCCTCCGCCAAAACCGAGCACGCCTTGGCAGGCACACCGTGGCAGCCCGCGCAAGACCTCATCGCTCAAGGCGTGGCCAAGATCGCTTCCGGCCTGGCGGGAGGCTTTCCCATCAGCGCCTCATTTTCACGCTCGGCCGTTATTCACTACGCTGGCGCCCAAACTGGCTGGGTGAACTTATGGGCCTCACTACTGGTATTGATCGTGGCGCTTTGGCTTGTGCCTCTGTTGGCGCATGTGCCAATGGCTTTGCTGGCAGCGCTGGTAGTGGTTTCCGTCTATGGCTTGCTCAAACCACGCACGATTAGCCACTTCTGGGCGTTCTCACGCATTGAGGCAGGCATTGCCGTACTGACTTTGGTGGTGACCTTGCTGAGCGCGCCACATATTTATTGGGGCGTACTTGCGGGACTGCTGGCAAATTTGGCCTACTTCATGCATCAACATCTGCGCCCGCGCATTGTGGAGGTGGGTTTGTTCCCCGAAGATGGCCGCCTGCGGGACCGTTTTCTATGGCAACTGGAACCACTGTCGCCCTACGCGCTGGCATTACGCCTGGATGGCCCCCTGGATTTTGCTACTGCCAGCGCATTGGAGCGCCGCGTAACGGCCAGGTGGGAGGCGGACGCACAACTACACAGCATTTGTCTCATCGCATCCAGCATCCACAACATCGACACCACAGGGCTGGAGGCTTTGTTTTCCCTGCGCAATATGGCAGCCCAGCGCGGCGGTAAACTGTATCTGAGCGGCATGAAACTGCCATTGGAGCAGCGCCTGCGCCATATAGGAATGTTGAGCGACACGCATGGAGTGCAAGCCTTTCCATCTGATGCGGAAACTGTGAGAGGTCTGGCACAGTTGCAGGCTCAATGAAACCGCTTAGAACCTGTTCACGATCTTTTTTTCGAGCATACTGAGGCCATGCGCCAAAGAACCTACC
>JAUMYU010000004.1 GCA_030528485.1 Comamonadaceae bacterium | reverse complement strand
TCGCCATGGAAGAAGGTCTGCGTTTCGCCATCCGCGAAGGCGGCCGCACCGTCGGTGCCGGCGTGGTGGCCAAGATCATTGCCTAACTCTCAGGTGAGAAGGAAATCACACCGTGAGCAAGCAAAAGATCCGTATCCGCCTCAAGGCTTTCGACTACAAGCTGATCGACCAGTCGGCTGCTGAAATCGTTGACACTGCCAAGCGCACTGGTGCCATCGTCAAGGGGCCTGTTCCCCTGCCTACGCGATTCAAGCGTTTCGACATTCTGCGCTCGCCACACGTCAACAAAACCAGTCGCGACCAGCTGGAAATTCGCACGCACCAGCGCTTGATGGACATTGTCGATCCCACAGATAAGACAGTGGATGCGTTGATGAAGTTAGATCTGCCGGCAGGGGTGGACGTCGAAATCAAGCTGCAATAATCAAAGAGCAGGCTTCCCCAGCCTGCCTTTGAAATATCTAACAGGCTTGCCTTGCTGCAAGCCTGTTTTTTTAAGTAGATATCTATAAAGCCAGATTGAATGGAGCAAAAAGGAAAAGGGGTTGGCTGGTGATATTCGATGCAATTTTTGGAATGCCAGGTTAAATTGAAAAAGTCCGCTTGAATAAGCGGACTTTTGAGAGGTATCGTTCTGGCAGAAACTTTTAAGCCGTCTGCTTCTCGAGTGTACTTTTCAAAGCCTTAACAGCTTTGAGTACCTCGTCCACATGGCCGGGCACTTTCAGGCCGCGCCACTCTTGCACTAATGTGCCGTCTGGAGCGATCAGAAAGGTGCTGCGCTCAATGCCTTTAACTTTTTTGCCATACATGATTTTGTTTTTTACTACTCCAAACATGTGGCACATTTTTTCTTCGGTATCCGCAATCAATTCAAACGGCAGCTCCAGCTTTTCTTTGAAACCGTCGTGTGACTTCATGTTGTCACGGGATACACCAAAAACAACAGCTCCCAGCTTTACGAACTTTGCGTATTGATCCCTAAACTGCAGGGCTTCGGTCGTGCAGCCGGGGGTATTGTCTTTGGGATAAAAGTAAAGGATGAGGATTTGCCCGTTGTGTGAAGTGTTGCTTACCGTCACGCCACCGGTTGCGCTGGCTTCGAACTCGGGAAGGAGCTTGTTGACAACGATCGCCATGGTTAATGGAGTCTCTCTGTCTGTTGAGTCGTTGAAGGAATGCCGACCAGGCACATAAGCCGAAGGACTCGTACTGACTATCAATGAAAGAAGCTCCGCATCTGAAAGGATGCGGGCCTGATCTTCAAATCAGCAATCGGCTACAGGTTCGGCGAACCCAAAATTATACCGCACTCAAGCAAGCCCTCTCCGACTTGCTTGGAGATCAAGGGGCTGGCGGGTATGACCTGCGTAAGGTAATGCACCAAAAATTATCGAAATACTTCTTCTAGTAGGTTTTCGTATTCGTCATCCACTACACCATCAATCAAATCCGATAAAGGTAAGGTGTAAGTCGCTTCTTCTAACAAGCGTTGGGAGGTCTTGGCGTAATGGGGGAGGTCGAATGTAGGAACCATGACGCGGCAACCTACGCCTTGGAGCTTCCGTACCAATGGGGAAAAATCGGCCGCGCCCGTGAAAAGCACAACCAAGTCGAAATGGCGGTGAATAGCCAGATCGTAGGTTTCTAATGCCAAGCTGATATCCACGCCTTTTTCTTCGGGCGGGTTGGTTGCTTCGTTCATGGGCTGGTAATGCGCGATGACGCCAGCCCACATCAAAACCTGATCTTGAAAGCGATCGGTTTCAAGCTGTTTAAGAGGGTCACGCGTGGCTTGCACAGCTTTGAGCGAAAAGCGCCCGCGAAAAAAATGGGCCTCGGTGATTTGGCACAAAGCGGCCACGCCATCTCTTTCCAGGGAGCTGATATGGTGACGGAGATAGTTGTGCAGGGAGCCGATGTTGAGGTGGCTTTGACGTTCGTGTGTGAAGCGGTAATAGTTGCTGATACGCCAGAAGAAGCTGCCGTCATAAATTACGGCGATTTTGAGTAGGCTGGGATCGTACTTCATTGAAAAGATGGTTGGTTACTTGAGATCTGTGCGTAATTTGGGAGCAAATGTCTTATGAGAGTGCACACAATTTGTGTGATCCGAAAGGATTGTAAATAAAAAGTCAACAGGCGGAAGGTATTCAAAGTGTTGGAGGCTGGGGTGCGTACCCAAGCCTTCTTGGCGTTTTTCGCATTGAGGCAACACGCCGAGAAAACGTACAGCGGGGATAGTGTGTGGTGAGCAGTTGTTACACTGCGCGCCCTTTCGGGGCTTTGAGGCATCTGTGTTGCCTGGCCTGTATTGCCGGATTCAGCGTCGCTGATGCGCGGGCTGTTGTTTTGCATTTTTTTCGAGGAGCTTCATGCAAGCCTATCTTGCTCGGCGATTAGCCACTTTGCTGCTCTCGCTGCTGGGCGCTTCTGTGTTGGTCATGTTGGTGCTGGAAGTATTGCCTGGTAATGCTGCGGAGGTGATGCTGGGGCCAGACGCGCCGCCAGAAGCTGTGCAAGCCTTGTATGAGCAGTTGGGCTTGCACAACCCGCTGTGGCAACGGTACAGCCAGTGGATTTGGGGTTTGCTGCATGGGGATATGGGAGAGAGCTATGCCTACGGCATTCCCGCCAGTGAGCTGATTCTGCAAAGCTTGCAAGTGACCTTGCCCCTGGCAGGCATGGCGATTGCCTTGACGTTGGCACTTGCGTTGGCTGCCGGGATCTTTGCGGCAGCACACCACAATCGCATGGGTGATTTCTTTACGATGGGCTTGGCCCAGCTAGGCATGGCCGTGCCCAATTTCTGGTTTGCCATCTTGCTGGTGTTGGTGTTCGCCGTGCATTTGGGGTGGTTTTCGGCGGGAGGTTTCCCCGGCTGGAGTGCACAAGATGGCGGTGGAGTTTGGCCTGCTTTACGCGCTTTGCTGCTCCCTGCGCTCTCGCTGGCCATGGTGCAATCGGCTATTTTGGCGCGCATCACGCGCTCGGCGATTTTGGAAGTGATGCGTGAGGACTTCGTGCGCACCGCGCGTGCCAAGGGTTTATCGCGGCATGAAGCGCTGCTGCGACATGCGCTTCGCAATGCCTTGATTCCCGTGGTGACGGTCGCGGGCCTGCAATTGGCCAGCTTGATTGCCAGCGCCGTTGTGGTGGAGACGGTGTTCCAACTGCCCGGTCTGGGGCGCTTGATTCTGAGCGCCATCGACAACCGCGATTTGGTTGTGGTGCGCAACTGTGTGGTGCTGCTGGCCGGCATGGTCATTGTGGTGAATTTCGTTGTGGATGTGCTTTATGCCTGGATCGATCCGCGCGTGCAGGCGGCAGGGAGAGGCGTGTGAACGAAAAATTCCTCAACGCTGATGGAGGTCAGCGCGCCATCAACGACGTTGCCATCACTGCGCCCAAGGAGGCAGCGGCAGTGGTGCGCAGTAGCCCGTGGCGCAGCCCTTCTTTTTTGGTTGGCGCACTGTTGACGGCGTTGTTGGCGAGCATGGCGCTGATCTCGCTGGTTTGGACTCCGCACCCCCCCGCTGAGCAATACCCTCACCACTTGGCCGCACCCAGCGTGCAGCACTGGTTAGGCACCGATATCTATGGCCATGACGTGGCCTCGCAATTGATGACGGGGGCGCAAAGCTCGGTTTTGGTCGGCATCGTGGCTGTTGGCATAGGCCTGTTGTGTGGCACGGCGCTGGGGCTGCTGGCAGCAGCACGGCGCGGCTGGGTGGAGGAAGCCATCATGCGTCTGGCCGACTTGACCTTTGCTTTCCCGGCCATTCTGACCGCCATCATGCTGCGCGCAGCCTATGGCACGGGGGTGGTGATTTCAATTCTGGCCATAGGCATTGCCAGCATCCCCGTTTTCGTGCGTTTGACGCGCTCCTGGGCGGGAGTGTTGTGGCAGCGCGATTTCGTACAAGCGGCGCGTGCGTGCGGCAAAGGCCGTTGGGCGATCACATGGGAGCACATCGTGCCCAACTTGGCGCCCATTCTCATCGTGCAAGCCAGTATCCAGTTTGCCATTGCGATCCTGGCCGAAGCGGCGCTGTCTTACCTGGGCTTGGGCACGCAATACCCCATCCCCTCCTGGGGCCGCATGCTTGCTGACGCGCAAAGCCTGTTTCTGGATGCCCCCATGCTCGCGGTGTATCCAGGCGCCGCGATAGCGCTGGCCGTGTTGGGCTTGAATCTGCTGGGGGATGGATTGCGCGATTGGCTGGACCCCAAACTCTCGGATACAAGGTGAGATTGCCCATGGACGATAAACCCGCTTTATTGGAGATGCGCGATCTGCGCGTAGGGCTGGGCCGATCGGGCTCTGCCACTCGCCACGAAGTGCTGCACGGCATCGATTTGCAGGTGCATGCGGGCCGCACCCTGGGCATTGTGGGCGAGTCGGGTTCAGGCAAATCCATGACGGCCCTGGCCGTCATGGGCTTGCTGCCCGATGGCGCGGACATGCGCGGCAGCATCCGACTGGAGGGCCGTGAACTGGTCGGCCTGCCCAGCGCCCAACTGCGCGCCTTGCGCGGGGATCGCATGGCCATGGTGTTTCAGGAGCCCATGACGGCGTTGAACCCTTTGCACCCCATTGGCGATCAAGTGGCCGAGCCGCTGCGCCTGCACCGGCGCATGGGCAAACGCCAGGCTTTGGAGTGCGCGGCGGCGCTGCTGGAGCGGGTAGGCATTGCGCAGGCCCGCGCGCGGCTGGGGGCGTATCCGCACCAATTCTCGGGCGGGCAGCGCCAGCGCATCACGATTGCGATGGCCCTGGCCTGCGGGCCAGGCCTGCTGATTGCCGATGAGCCCACGACAGCGTTGGATGGCATCGTGCAGCGGCAAATCCTTGATTTGCTCGACGATTTGGTGACCGAAGAGCGCATGGGCATGGTGCTGATCTCGCACGATTTGGCCGTCATTGCCGAATACACCGATGAAGTGGCCATCATGACCGACGGGTGCATTGTGGAAAGTGGCGCCACCGAGCAGGTTTTTGCCCATCCCCAGCACCCTTACACACAACAACTGCTGCAATCGCGCCAGCGTTTGGCGGCGTTTTTGGACAAGGCCATTGAGCAGGAAGGCCAGGATGGCAATGGCAATGGCCATCATCCGGCGGCCAAGCCGGGGGACGCCGCAGCGCCAGCAGTGCAGGAGGCGGCATGAGTGCACCCACCCCTTCGCGCAGTCCCTTGTTGGAAGTGCAACACATCAGCCACCACTACCGCCTGCCGCGCCAGCGCCTGTGGGGGCCAGCGCCCCAGGTGCAAGTGCTGCACGATGTGAGCTTTCAGCTCGCGCCCGGGCAAAGCCTGGGCATCATGGGGGAATCCGGTTCTGGCAAATCCACCCTGGCGCGCATCATCATGGCGCTGGAGGCGCCCAGCAGCGGCCGCGTGCGCCTGCTCGGGCGCGATTTGCACGCCATGCCGTCTGCGCACTTGCGCGTGGCGCGCACGGATTTCCAAATGGTTTTTCAAGACCCTTATAGCTCGCTCGACCCGCGCCAGCGTATTGAGCGCATCGTCACCGAGCCGCTACGCGCCCTGGGCGAGCGCGACCCTGACACATTGCGGGCGCGGGCGGCGCAAATGCTCCAGCGCACTGGCTTGCCCGCCAGTGCGCTGGATCGCTTTCCGCATGAGTTTTCCGGTGGCCAGCGCCAGCGCATTGCCATTGCGCGGGCGTTGGTTACGCGCCCGCGCCTGATCGTGGCGGACGAGCCGCTGAGCGCCCTGGACGTGACCATCCAGGCCCAGGTGCTGGACTTGATGCAGGAGCTGAAACAACAGTTTGGCCTTTCCTTCCTCCTCATCAGCCACGACCCTGCGCCCATCGCCCATTTGTGCGAAGACGTGCTGGTGCTGCATAAAGGCGCCGTCGTGGAGCGGGGCCGTGCCGCCAAGGTTTTTCACCAGCCGCAACACCCTTACACCCAGGCGCTGGTGGCTGCTGCGCCACGCCTGGGGCGCCGTCGCCGCCGTGCCGCTGATGGGGCTGTGGATGCAATGGCGGCGCTGCAGCGCGGCGGAGACGATTCCGAAACCTGCCCAAGACCTTCTGGGAGCCTCTGCTCAAAGTCGCCGTGAACCGCACTCGCCCAAGGCTGGCGCGATGGGCGTTGCGCGAGGGTTTTGGGGAACAGGCGCCGATTTTCGGGAAATTTCGAACGGACTCCTGGAGCGCGCTGCAAGTGACGCGCCAAAAGAAAAGCCCTGCTCCTTCAGACCTGAAGGAGCAGGGCTTGCTAATTTTCAAATCAATAAGAAATAAAAAACACTTGTTTTGGCATTGTAGGTATAAATCTGTTTTTCTTTTGATTTGTATTTTTCTGGCTGCTCAAGGCTGGGCTTTCACGACCATCTCTTGCGTCATTTCCATCCCGCGCGGGGTCAGCAGCCATTGCGCCTTGACGGTGTCGAGGTCTTTGTACAGCGCGATGGAGGCCGCCGTCAGGGGCCAGGTGACGTAGTTGTAGAGGTCCTCCCACTCGCTGGTGGATTGCTCGGCCAGCACATCCTCGGTGAGGGTGGAGAGCATATCCACATAGGCGCTGCCTTTGGCCTCCATATACAACAGGGGCGGCGTCGTCAGAGCGGGGGCTTTGAGCAGGCTGGTGAGCTTGTCCTTGTCGGCCTCGCCCAGGGCGGCGCCAATGGCGCTGGAGGACATGGCAAGCCAGATCGACTCGCCGGTGGGCAGGTCAATGTCCCACTTGCTGGCCACGCCGTCGCTTTGCAGGCTCAACTCGGCCAGCTCCGGCATAAAACTTTGCACCATGCCCAGCAGCGCCGAGGGGTTGGCCGAAGCCAATAGCAGCGTGCCGGAGAATGTTTCAGCGGCCAAATCCAGCTTGGAAAACTCCACGCGCAGCCCTTGCAGCCAGTCGGAGGCGCTGGAGAGGAACGCCAGTGCTTCGGCGCTTTCCAGCGCCAGCTCGTTCAACGGGGTCAGGTAGGCGCATCGGTAGGGCGCAGCCTTTACGGCGCTGAGCTGCTTTTGCAGGAAGCTGGCTGCGGCGCCGGCATGCACGCCGCCGCCAAAGACGAGGTTGCCCGGCACGGTGCCCAGGCCCGCAACGGGGGCGGGCAGGGCGCTGAGGTCCTGGGCCAGCTCGGTGGGCATCTCCAGCAAGGCATGCAGGCGGACGGCCTGGCCGTCGAGCTGGGTGGCGCCGCCCACCAGGCGCGGGGCCTTGGCGGCCAGGCTTTGCAACTCGCTGCGGCAGGTTGCATCCAGCGGCGTGTGCAATTTGTCTTGCACGGCCTGGGACAGCCAGGTGGGCGTTTGCCCATCGCCGATGGTGCGCGCGAGCAGGCGCTGGGTATCGACAAAGCCCGTGGCGCCGCCGTTGAGGTAGCCGTATTGCTGGTTGATGGCGGCAATGGCGCCGCTATCCACCAGCGACTTTGCCGGGCGGCTCAGGCCCAGCAAGCTCGCCAACGGCGCATCCTCGCGTTGCATGTCAAGGGTGATGACAAGGTGTTTGCCCACGACGGCAACAACGCTGCGCACGCGCGCCGGTTGTGCTGTGGCGTCGTCGGCAGCGCGATGAGGCTGGGCGCCGGCAAAGTGCCAATAGTGCTGGCCCTGGATTTCGCCAGTGGCCAGATTCGGGCCGAGCTTGGTCTGGGCCTCATCCATGAATGCATTGAACTTGGCGGGATCGGCCAGCTCCAGCCGCAGCACCGGCAGGGCATGGATTTCGTAGAAGGCCGCCAGCATGTTGTTGAGGTCCAGGCCGATGCTGGCGAAGCCTTCAGGCTGGCTGAGTTTGGCGTGCAGCAAATCCAAAAGCGCATGCGATTTTTGGCGCGCTTGGGCATCGTCCAGAGAGTCGTCGAGCACTTCCTGCAAGCGCGCCAGGGTTTGCAGCAGGCTGGGGTGCAAGGTGTTCATCCAGCGGGTATTGAGGGCCTGGTAAGCCTGGGGCATGCGCTCCAGATTGCCGAAGGCAAAAGCCGTTTCCGCAGGGGCGTAGGCCAGCGGGATGTTGCGTGCGCTGCCAGCGCCCAGGCTGGCGCAACCGGAGATGATCGCGGCGGCCGCCACTGCGGAAGCGGCCAAGGTGTAAAGGGCGGAACGTTTGTTTAACTTCTGTTTCATGGGAATTGGGAATTGAATTTGGCGCAATGGGGGATAAAGGCACTGAGGCTGCCCGGGCGGGCAGCCTCAGTAGCAGGTTTCAGGGGGGAACTCAGCAGCGCGGGTTTACTGGAATTGGGTTTCGCTGGTCAGCTCCAGGCCACGGCTGCTGAAGTGGTAATTGCTGCTGACAAAGCGCAGCGATTGGTACAGGCCGATGGCGGCCTGGTTTAGCGGCTCCATCAACTGCTCGAACTGGTGCAGGCCCAAATCATCGGCCTCGGGCAGCATCATGCTGCGGGAGAAGTCGTTGAACTCTTTTTGCAGCTTGGCGTAGCTGGGGCCATCGGCGCCGAAATAGACCAGCGGGGCAGGGGTCAGGCCAGTGGCCTTGAGTGCATCTTCCAGCAGCTTTTGCCCATCGCTGCCAACGGCAATGCCCAGGCTTTTGTCGGTCATGGCCAGCCAGGCCTTGTCTTGCTCTTGGCTGGCCATGCCCAGCAAGGGGGATTTCAAAGGCTTGGCCTGGCCGTCAGGCATCAGGCCCAATTGGCCCAGCTCGGGCAGCATGCCTTGGGCCATGCCCAGCAGACCTTGCGGGTTGGGCGAAGCCACCAGCAGCATGCCGCGTACTTTTTGTGCGCTTAAATCCAGCTCTTGCAAATGCACACGCACGCCCGAGGCGAAGCCGGCTACGGCGTACAGCCCGGCAATGCTTTGGTTCATTTGCGCCATGCCTTCGTTCAGCGGGGCCAGCAGCGCGCACTGGTAGGGCGCGGCTTGCACCGCCTGGCTTTGCGCTTGCAGGAACTGGGCCAGCGGCTGGATGCTGAGGCTGAAGCCAAACTCCACGCCCTGGCGGCTGCTGCCTAGCGCCGGCACGGGGGCGGCGATTTTCTGCAAGTCGCCAGCGATCTTGCTCTCCAGCTCCAGCAAGCCGCTGAAAACGGCTTTTTTCTGGCTCATTTCCTTGGCTCCGCCAATCAGGCGCGGGGCCTTGGCGGCGATGGATTCCAGCTCGGTTTTGCAGGTGGCGTCGATGACGACGCCACCTTCTTTCAATTGGCGGCTGATCCAGTTGTTTTGCTCGGGCATGGCCAGCGCCAGCATGCGGCGCGTATCCAGCAGCAAACTGGGGCCGTAGGGCTGGTAGCCAAATTCCTTGTTGACGGCAGCCAGCTCGCCCGAGTCGATGACGGAGCGGGCCGGCTTTTCCAGCCCCAGCAAGCGCGGCAGTTGGGCCAGATCGGATGAGGGCACGATGCTCATCACCAGATGTTGGCCAACGACGGCCCACACCAGTTGCGGCCCAGTCGGGGCCTGCGTTGGCTTGGCGGTGGCGGGCTGCGCAGCCTGCGTGGCCTCCTGGGGTTGTTCGTCCTGGGCCTGCTCAGGTCGATCCAGTGCGATGTGCCAATAGGCCTGGCCGTTGACCTCGGCCGTGGGGATTTTTTCACCGAGCTTGCCTTCGATCTCGGCGATGAACGCCTGAAAACGCTGGGTGTCGGCCAGCTCCAGCCGCATGACGGGCAGGGCGGCGATTTCGTAAACCGCGGCCATGCTGTTGAAGCGGATGCCCATGCTCTCCAGCGTTTCGGGCTGTTGCAGGCGCTCTTTCAGCCATTGCAGCGCGGTTTGGGCCTGGGGTTCGTCCTCCTTGGCCAGGGCCTCCAGTGAGCGGTCGATGGTTTGCAGCACGGCAGCCTTGATGCTGTTCACCATAGGCGTGACGGTATCGATATACGTCTTGGGCGCCGGCTCAAAGTTGCCCATCACATAGGCCGTGCCCGCGGGCGCGTAGGACAGGGGCAGATTGGCCGCCGGGGCCGCTTTGGGCGCAGCGGGCGCTTCGGTGGTGGCTTCTTCTTTCTTCGAGCAAGCCGTCAAAGCGACGCCCAGCGCAATGACGAGTGCGGTTTTTTTCATGGTTCCTCCAGATGGTTCAAGCAGCGCCTAAGCGTTGCCGCAAAAGGCGCGCCATGATACTGGCGGCGCCTGCGGCAGAGCAGGGGCTGCGCAGGGTGTTACCTCCTGTCACGCTTGTCGCGGGGCTGGCGCAAAAGGGCGGGCGCGCCGGCAACACGCTCTACAATGCCGCGCCCTGCGATTGCCCCTCACCTATTGCTTATGACCTCCTCCGCACTCGTTCCCACTCAGCACAACGACGCCGCGCGCGTGGCCGAAGTCAACCGCCATACGGCAGAGACGCGCATCCACGTGCGCGTCAACCTGGATGGCTGCGGGATTTCCAACCTGCGCACGGGCATTGGTTTTTTCGATCACATGCTCGATCAAATCGCCCGCCACGGCATGATGGATCTGGATGTGCATTGCGAGGGCGATCTGCATATCGACGGCCACCACACGGTGGAGGATGTCGGCATCACCCTGGGCCAGGCCGTGGCCCAGGCCGTGGGCGATAAAAAAGGGCTGCGCCGCTATGGTCATGCCTATGTGCCTTTGGACGAGGCGCTCAGCCGCGTCGTGATTGACTTGTCTGGGCGGCCGGGCCTGTTTTTCGATATCCCCTTCACCAGCGCCATGGTGGGCCAGTTCGACACCCAACTGACGCGCGAATTTTTCCAGGGCTTTGCCAACCACGCGCTGGCAACCGTGCACATCGACAACCTCAAGGGCGAGAACGCCCATCACCAGGCAGAGACGGCCTTCAAAGCCTTTGGCCGCGCATTGCGCCAGGCTGTGGAGCACGACGCGCGCATGGCCGGCCAAGTGCCCTCCACCAAGGGGGTGTTGTAAGCCCCGTGGCATCCCCTGCCCTGGCGGTGCGCGCGCTGCCTGCGTATGCGATGGCCTGCATCTGCACCCGCGCCAAGAGTGGCGACATGAATGGGCGATGCGCCACGGATGTGCCCGCGCAGCGGCGCTGGCGCTTTTCTTGAATTCCCGGTTTTTCTGGAACCTTGCATGCAACCCAGTCACACCCTGGCCATTGTGGACTACGGCAGCGGCAATTTGCGCTCGGTCTGGCAGGCCGCACGCCATGCCGCGCAAGACACAAGCTGGAACGTACTCCTCACCCAAGACCCGGCGCAGATTGCCGCGGCGGATCGCCTCATCCTCCCCGGCCAGGGGGCCATGGGCGACTGCATGCGCGAGCTGCGCGCCAGCGGGCTGCTGGAGCCGGTGCTTGAGGCCGCGCGCAGCAAACCGCTGTTTGGCGTTTGCGTCGGCATGCAAATGCTGCTGGAGCGCAGCGAGGAGGGCGATGGCCCGCAAGGCACCGCCTCGCTGGGCCTGATCGGCGGGCGCGTGCGCCGCTTTCGCTTTGACGACGGGCAACGCCAGGCCGACGGCAGCCGCTTCAAAATCCCGCAAATGGGCTGGAACCGCGTGCACCGCCCGCAGCAGGCGCAGGGCCAGCGCCCCAACGCCCAGCACCCCATGTGGGCAGGCATCCCCGACGGCAGTTGGTACTACTTCGTGCACAGCTACTACGCCGAGCTGGCCGATCCCGTCCACTGCGCGGGCGTGGCCGATTACGGCGGCCCGTTTGCCTGCGCCATTGCCAAAGACAACCTCTTTGCCACCCAATTCCACCCCGAGAAAAGCGCCGCCCAGGGCATTGCCCTGTACCGCAACTTCCTGCACTGGCAGCCCTGAAGCGGCTTTTCAAAGGTTGCTCCCTTTCTTCAACCCACTGCGCTGCGGCGCGCAACCACTCAACCACTCCTGCCTCCCCGATCACCATGCTGCTGATCCCTGCCATCGACCTCAAAGACGGACATTGCGTGCGCCTCGTGCAAGGCGATATGGACCAATCCACCACCTTCGGCCAGGAGCCTGCCGTAATGGCCCGGCGCTGGCTGGACGAGGGCGCACGCCGCCTGCACCTGGTGGACCTCAACGGCGCGTTTGCAGGCAAGCCCAAAAACCTGGCCGCCATCAAAGCCATCCTGAAAGAAGTGGACGGCGAAGTGCCCGTGCAACTGGGCGGCGGCATCCGCGATCTGGACACCATCGAGCAATACATCGACGCGGGCATCCGCTACGTCATCATCGGCACCGCCGCCGTCAAAAACCCCGGCTTCTTGCGCGATGCGTGCAGCGCCTTTGGCGGGCACATCATCGTCGGGCTGGACGCCAAGGACGGCAAAGTCGCCACCGACGGCTGGAGCAAAGTCACCGGCGCGGAAGTCAGCGATCTGGCGCGCAAATTCGAAGACCTGGGCGTCGAATCCATCATCTACACCGACATCGGCCGCGACGGCATGCTCACCGGCATCAACATCGAAGCCACCGTGCGCCTGGCCCAGGCCGTGGACATCCCCGTCATCGCCAGCGGCGGCCTCAAAGGCATGGACGACATCGAAAAACTCATCGAAGTCCAAGCCGAAGGCATCGAGGGCGTCATCTGCGGGCGCGCCATCTACACCGGCGATCTGGACTTCGCCAGCGCCCAGGAGCGCGCCGACGAACTCTCCGGCGCTTGAGCGAAGGCGAGCCCCGCCCTGCACCCGCGCCCGCACCGTGCAGGGTGTGTGCGTTTATTTTACAAATCAAAAGAAATAAAATACCCTTGTTTTGGCATTATGGGTATTGAATTGAATTTAGTTTGATTTGTAATTCGAGGGCTGTGCGGATGCAATGCACACCCATTCTTGACAGGATTTTTTTATCGATCATCCGAAAAAAATCCCCCTGTTTAGGCAACGTAGCCATAAAACGCTTTTTCCTCATTGGAAAAAAATGCGGCAAACGCAAAATGCCTGGCCGCATGCCCTTTTCAAGACCGCGCCAGGCCGCTTTCGCCCCTGTCACCAAGACGCAAAGGACCCACCCCCTTGTTCAAAAACCTGTTGCTGTTTCGCATTGCCCAAGGCTGGACGGGCGACGACCTATCTGCCGCTACCGCCGCGCTGGAAAACTTCGCTTTTGCCCCGTGCAGCGCCACCCAGGAAAAATCCACCGGCTGGCTGCCCCCGCGCGGCGCCGAGCACGGCGCCATGATCGAATCCGTGGGCGGGCACTGGATCCTGCGCCACGTCACGCAGACCAAAATCCTGCCCGCCTCCGTCGTGCAAACCCACCTGGACGAAAAAGCCCAGGCCATCGAAGCGCAAACCGGCCGCAAACCCGGCCGCAAGGAACTGCGCGATTTGAAAGACGAAATCCGCCTGGGCCTGCTGCCGCTGGCCTTCACCAAAACCCAGGGCACCTGGGTGTGGATCGACCCGCGCCAGCGCCTGCTGGCCATCGACAGCGCCAGCCTGCCGCGCGCCGACGACATCCTCACCGCCCTGGTCGAGCAATGGCCCGGCTTCGTGCCGCGCCTGATCCAGACGCAGGAAAGCCCCGCCGCCGCCATGAGCGCCTGGCTGGAGGAGCAAAGCGCCCCCGGCGCCTTCCAGCTTGGCGACGAGTGCGAACTCAAAGCCGCCGACGACACCAAAGCCAGCGTGCGCTACGCCCGCCATGCGCTGGAAATCGACGAAATCCGCGGCCACCTGCAAGCGGGCAAACGCCCCACGCGCCTGGCCCTGGGCTGGGGCGATCGAAGCCAGTTCCTGCTCACCGACAGCCTGCAAATCAAGCGCCTGGCCTTTACCGACACCGTGCACGAAGACCGTGACAAGGCCGACGACCATTTCGACGCCGATGTGGCCCTGACCACGGGCGAGCTGAGCCTGCTGATTCCGCAATTGCTGCAAGCGCTGGGCGGCGAGCAGGCCAGCGACCAAGCCAGCGAAGGGGCTTGATCGACCGGCGCGCTGTGAGCCTTGCCGGTCATTGCGCCCTGGGGTGAGGGCTATGCACGGTGATTTGTCGCATTAGAGCGCGTGATGCGCTTTCCGCTCTCGCGGGGGGCGCAAAGTGCATCACACGCTTTAATGGGGCTTGTGGCGTATTGCCGGCGGCTGGCAGTTTGGTGTTTGCCAGCAATCGCTGGCAAAGCGCAGGCCGTCGATCACGGCGTGCAATGCCGCGGTGGCGTGGGTGGCCTGGGGGTACTGGGCAAATTGCACGGGCAGGCCGGGCAGGGCTTTTTGCATGGCCTGGGCAAATTGGCGCGCGTGCGTGACTTGGCCGCGCTCTTGCATCATGCGTGCGCGTGGCGACTGCGCATCGATGCGGGGCGACGGGGTTTGCTCATAGCTGCCCATGCTGATGTGCAGGCCCGTGGGCAAGGCCAGAGCCGCGGCGCTGCCGGAAGGGGCTGGGCTTGGGGTGTTTTGCAGGGCGCTGGCCGCCTGCCACACCGGCAAAGTGCGCTCGCGCATTTGGTGCAGGTAGCCTCCGTTCCACCACAGCGAGGGGCTGGAGGCGATATAGACCTGAAAGTGCTGCGGCTGCCGCAACATGGCATAGAGCGTGAACAGGCCGCCGTAGGAGTGGCCCATGAGGGCTTGGCGCGCCGGGTCTGCAGGGTAGCTTTGGGCAATGGCCGGTTGCAGCTCCCGGGTGAGAAATTGCAAAAACACCTCGGCCCCGCCTTGTTGCTTGGCCCAGCGGTCGCCGGTGTTGGAGAGGTCGGGCGCGGGCGGGGTGTAGTCCTGCGCGCGGGCCTGGATGTCGAGCAATTGCGCATCGTCGTAGCCCACGCCGACGATGAGCATGGGGATGGTGCCGTTCTCGTCAGCCCGCATGGCCATGCCCTGGGCCGCCATGGAGACAACGGGGAACAGCGCATCGCCATCGAGTACATACAGCACCGGGTAGCCCTGGGAGGGCGGCTGGCCGATGGCGCTGACCTGGATGCGGTAAGGCCGTCCGGTGGCTTTGGCGCGCACGGAGTAGGCTTGCGCGCCGGGCAAGTGCGCCGGCATGGCCGCGCCCAGCGGGGAGGACGCGGCTGATGTGTGCGGCGTTTGCGGCGTTTGCGCCGGGGCAGCCAGGGCTGCCAAGGGCAACGCCAGCATCAGCAAAGTCAGCAAAGGTTTGGCCATGTGAAAGGGTGACTGGAAGGTGTCGGGCGGTTTTTTTACCAGGCGTAACGCACGCTGGCCGTCCAACGCCGTCCGGGTCCTGCGAAACAGCCAATGCCCACGCCCGCCGGGGCGCAACTGGCCAGGTAGCGTTTATCGCCCACGTTGCTGACGTTCAGCGCCAGTTGCACACCGGCAAGGTCGCTGCGCCAATGGCCCAGGTCGTAGCGCAGGCCCACGTCCAGCAAAGTGTGGGTGGGCACTTTCAGCGTGTTGGCCACATCGGCCCAGGTGGCGCTGCTGCGGCGCACCCCGGCAGAGAGGCCCAGATGGCCTTGTAGCAGGCGCCAATCCAGCCAGGCGGAGGCGCTCAGGCGCGGCACGGCCACGGGCGTTTTGCCTTGCTCGCCGGGGATGTGGCTGCGGGTGACTTGGGCATCCAGCCAGCTCAGTGCGGCGATGGCGCTGAGGTTGTGCGCCCACTCGGCGCGGCCTTCCAGTTCCAGGCCGCGCACGCGCACTTCGCCAGTCTGGATTTGCTTGTTGGCTGGCGCGCCAGGGGTGGGGTCTTTGGTGAGAGCGTTGCGGCGCGTGAGTTCGTAGGCGGCGGCGCTGAGCAGCCAGGGCGCGCCGTCGGGCTGGTATTTGGCGCCCAGCTCGATTTGTTTGGCCGTGCCGGGCTGGAAGGGCGCGCCGTGCAAATTGATGGCGGTGGTCGGCTCAAATGAGGTGGCGTAGCTCACATAGGGCGAGAGGCCGCCTGCGCTGCGGTACATCAGGCTGGCGCTGAGGCTGGTTTTGCGGTCGATCTGATCGTGGCGGGTGAGCGTGCCCGCCGGCAAGCGCGTGATGCGGTCGTGGTGGCTGGCGCGGTCGCGGCGCAGGCCCAACTGGGCCAGCCACGGCCCCCATTGCATTTGGTCTTGCAGATACAGACCGAATTGGCTTTGCCTGCGCTGCGAGTCGGTGTTGAAGGCTGGCAAGGGCACGGCTACGCCGTAGCGGGGCTGGAGAAAGTCCAGCGGCAGGCCCGGCTTGCCGCTGCCGAGCTGGCGGCTGGCGCGGCTGCGTTGCCAGTCCAGCCCGGCCAGCAGCGTGTGGCGCAGCGCGCCGGTGCGCCATTGCCAGCGCAGTTGCGTGTCGGTGCTCAGGCCATGCAAGTCTTCGTCGGCGGCGCTGGCCTGGCGCATGAGGATGCTGCGCGCGGGGTTGAGCAGCGCGG
The DNA here is from genome assembly GCA_030528485.1 of Comamonadaceae bacterium. Classification (GTDB taxonomy): domain Bacteria; phylum Pseudomonadota; class Gammaproteobacteria; order Burkholderiales; family Burkholderiaceae_C; genus Lampropedia. The sequence goes on along the minus strand of JAUMYU010000004.1, from coordinate 49,238 downwards.
CGGAGACGTTGCGATAGCGCGAATCGGCGCTCAGCCAGCGGCCTTGGTGCAGCAGGCTGAGGCCGTCGTGAAAGCGGTGCTCCAGCCGCCAGCCGAGGGCGTTCTGGTTGCGCTCGAAGCGTTCAAACGCTGGCTCGCCGGTGAACAGATTGTGGGGGATACGCCCCAGCGCGTGCGGCAACAAGGTGCCGTGGGCGGGCAGGCCGTTGTAGTCGCCGCTTTGCGGGTCGCGTTGCAGCCAGGCTTGCAGCGTCAACGTGGTGTGGGGCTGCATGCGCCAGGTCAGCGCGGGCGCGAGCAGATAGCGTCGCTCGGGCAGGCCGCTGGCGCTTTCGCCATCGCGTGCCAAGGCCGTCAAGCGCCAGGCCAGCGTGCCGTGCGCATCCATCACGCCGCCCAGATCGGCCGCCAGCTCGCGCAGGCCCAGATTGCCCGCGCGCAGGCGCAGCTCGCGCACGGTTTCAAACACCGGGCGGCGGCCGACGAGGTTGACCAGCCCGCCGGGGTTGACCTGGCCGTACAGCACCGAGTTGGGGCCGCGCACCACGTCGATGCGCTCCAGCGCCCAGGCGTCCACACCCGGCACAAGGTAGGACAGCCCGCGCGGCAGGCGCAGCCCATCGAGATAGCCCACGTAATTGGCCGTTTGCCCGAAGCCGCCAAAGCCGCGCAGAAATACCGTGTCGTAGCGCACCGAGCTGCGCGCCTCGGGCACCACGCCGGGCGTGTAGCGCAAGGCCTGGGCCACGCTGTGCACGGCCTGCTCGTCCATTTGCGTGCGCGTGATGGTGGAGATGGAGGCGGGCGTGTGGGCCAGCCGGGTGTCGGTCTTGGTTGCGGTGGCGCTGCGCTGGGCGACGTAGCCGGGCGGTGACTGCCATTCCTGGCTGGTGGAGGTGACGGTGACTGCGGGCAGCGTTACCGCAGCCACGCCGCGCTGCTTGTTGCGGCTATCGGCATCGTTGACGCTGGCATGGCTGGTATTGGGCTGCGTGGCAGGCGGCTGCGGCGTGGCGCTGCCGGGGCGGGCTTCCTGGGCGGGTTGCGCTTGCGCCAGCGCCAGCGAGGCGGGCAAAACGGCCAGGGCGAGCCAGGTTGGGGATAACACGGTCTTCTTTTTGTTCATGGCACAGGCGAGAGTTCGGCGGTTCAATTGATAATTTGTCGCATTCATTCTAGAAAATGGCGCCAGCCCCCACCTTTGCGAAAAATGCAAAAAACTTTGTGCGCCCCTCAATCGCGTACCGCCGCATCGCCCTGCACTGCTGCATGGCGCTGTCTCTCTGCCCATGACTGCTAACCCTCCGCCACCGCTGATCCCGCTGGGGGATCTGGCCCGCCAAAGCCGCCACACCGGCAGCGCCTATCGCCTGTGCGGCCCGGACGATGTTCAGCCGTTTGCCCTGCGTGGGCGGGTGCAAACTCATCCCATGACGGCGGGCGCAACCTTGCATTTGGTGGATGTGCTTGACGAGCACGCGCAAAACGTCCACATCCAGCTCAAACCCGGTTTGCGCATCGCCTGGGTGCTGCGTGGCCGCGCCGATGTGCGTTACGGCTCGCATCGCGTGCTGATGCAGCCTGGGCGCGGCGGCCCCACGGCCCACGCCGTGGCGCTGGCTGAAGGGGAGTCGTTCACGCGCTATGCCACGCCGGGAGGGCGCGAGTCCACCGTCAGCCTGTGCCTGACGCCCGATTGGCTGGCGCAAGCCGCTTGCAGCAGCGCCGATGCGGCTAGCCGCTTGAGCCAGCAGCATTTGCAGCGCGCCCATTGGCAAGCGCCGCCCGCGCTGCATGCCGTGTTGCAAGGGCTGCTGGGCGACACCGGGCTGGCGCCCGAGCTGCACGCGCTGTATCTGCAAGGCGGTTTCCAGATGCTGGCCGCCCACGCCTTGCAGGGGCTGGCAGGCCCTGATGCCGGGCGCGAGGCCGCTGCTCCCCTGCGCCGCCGCCCGATGGAGCAGGTGCGCGAGCTGCTCGACAGCGGCCAGGCCGATCGCTGGTCGCTGGAGGCCATCGCGCGCCACCACCATATGAGCGCGGCCACGCTGCAACGCCACTTCCAGCAGGCTTTTGGCATGGGCGTTTTTGCCTACCAGCGCCGCCGCCGCTTGCAGCAGGCGCGGGCGGCCCTGGCGCGTGGCGAGGTGGATGTGGCCGGCGCCGCTGCGCTGGCGGGCTACCGCCATGCGGCCAACTTCTCCACCGCGTTTCGCCGCCAGTTCGGCATCAGCCCGTTGCAGGCGCGGGGGTGAAAAAACGGCCTGTGGGCTGTGGGCGCCGCAGGCCGTGGAGGGATTGAATGCCTTGGGTTGGCAGTTTATTGCAAATCATTAAGCAAAAAAACTTGCCTATTTTGGCATGTTGGGTATCAAATCATTTTTACAATGATTGATAATTTGCCTTGGCGCTTATTCGGCGTATTCAGCGCGCGCCCTGGCGCAGCAGGCGGGCGGCGTCGAGGGCGAAATAGCTCAGCACGCCATCGGCGCCGGCGCGTTTGAAGGCCAGCAGGCTTTCCAGCATCACCGCATCGTGATCGAGCCAGCCGTTGTGCGCGGCGGCTTTGATCATGGCGTATTCGCCGCTGACCTGGTAGGCGTAGGTGGGCGCGCCAAAGGTTTGCTTGACGCGGTGCAGCACGTCCAGATAGGGCAGGCCGGGCTTGACCATCACCATGTCCGCGCCTTCGGCCAGGTCGAGGGCGACTTCGCGCAGGGCTTCATCGCTGTTGGCCGGGTCCATCTGGTAGGTGTATTTGTTGCCTTTGCCCAGATTGGCGGCGCTGCCCACGGCGTCGCGAAAAGGGCCGTAGAACGCGCTGGCGTATTTGGCGGCGTAGGCCATGATGCGCACGTGGATGTGGCCCTGGGCTTCGAGCGCGGCGCGGATGGCGCCGATGCGCCCGTCCATCATGTCGCTGGGCGAGAGGATGTCGGCCCCGGCGGCGGCGTGCACCAGCGATTGGCGGATCAGCGCCTCGATGGTAGCTTCGTTGAGGATGTAGCCGCTGTCGTCGATCACGCCGTCCTGGCCGTGGGTGGTGTAGGGGTCCAGCGCCTGGTCGCTCATCACGCCCAGCTCGGGGAAGCGGCTTTTCACGGCGCGGATGGCGCGCGGCACGATGCCGCCCTCGTCCCAGGCGGCGCGGCCATCGGCGGTTTTGACGGCGGGATCGGGCACGCCAAAGAGGTCGATGACGGGCACGCCCAGCTCCAGCGCCTGCTCGGCGGTGCGCAGCAGGCCGTCGATATCCAGCCGCTGCACGCCGGGCATGGAGGGCACGGGCGCGCAGCCGGGCGCCTCGTGTACGAAAACGGGCAGGATGAGGTCATCGGCGCTGAGGCGGTTTTCCCGCATCAGCCGGCGCGAGAAATCATCACGCCGCATGCGGCGCGGGCGGGTGAGGGGGTAGGGGGCGAAGAAGTGGTTGGATGCGGGCATGGTGCGTCAGGGGTAAGCAGTTGGGGGCAAGAACTTGGGCGGCATGGCCGCTGACGAGAAGGCCTGCGATTGTCGGCGATGGCGCGCGGGCGTGGGCCTGCATAGCTGCCTGGATTGGTTATTTTATCGATCAAAAAGAAATAAAATTACCTTGTTTTGGCAATATGGTATTTGTATTGTTTTTACTTTGATATAAAAATATGGCGCAGGCAATCAACCTGCGTCATGGTGGGCGGTGGGGCCAGCGCCGCTGCACAAGGCGCTGGCTGTCATGTCATCGCTCAAGGGGTTTTAACGCGCTTCACGGGACATGATAACGGCAGCCTTTTACAAAAAGGCGTGGTGCGTTACGTTTTGAGAGGGATTTGCGCAAACTTGGGCCAACCTCCCCAGAGGCCATGCAGCCCGCTGTGGTGAGCGCGTTGTTTGGTAGGCTGGGATTCTGTGCGTACACATCCTCTTACAATCGCACGCAAACAAAAACGGCTGCGGCATGTGCGAACGGTAGCGCCAGCGCCGTGAAAGAGAGGGTTGTGCCCCACACAGTCCGCAACAAGCCTTGAAAGCTCGCTCATTGCGGACAAGCTTTCCCACGATGAAATCGCTGTCGATGCGTGCGTTTGGGCACGCATCGGCTTTTGTGTGATTGCGTTTTGGGAGATTTCTTCGATGTGTACTGCTTGCAGTGGGCCAGGCCTGAGCCGCTTGGCACTGGCGGTGTTGTTGAGTGTGCAGGTTGCGCCTGCGGTGTATGCCCAGGCGGGCCAGGTGGATGAGCAAGGCCAGGGCGTGACGGCCCCAAAGTCAAAGGCGCAGCCAGCCAAGGCGGCGCAGGCGGCGCCAGCGCAGGGCGGCGCCCAGGAGGGCGTGTTGCCTGAGGTGACGGTGGCGGGCACCAACTTGCCTGTGGATGTGCAAAGCTACCCCGGCTCTGTTTCGGTGGTGCAGCAGGAGGATTTGGGGCGCACCAGCAATGTGATTGAGGCCATGGCGGCCGTGCCGGGGGTGACCACGGGCGGCGACAGCGGGCGCAGCACGGGGCAGCAATTCAATATCCGCGGCTTTGGCTACCAGTCCGAGGATCGGGTCATCATCTTGCAAGACGGGGTGCGCCGCTCCACGGCGCTGTATTCCAACCATGTGTCGAGCTTTCGCGCCGATCACGACCTGCTGCGGCGGGTGGAGATCGTCAAGGGTGCATCCTCCGTGCAGCACGGCGGCGGCGGCATTGGCGGCGTGGTGGCGATGACGAACAAGGATGCGCGCGATTTCCTGCCCAGCGGCCAGCAGGCGGGCATGGCGGCCAAGCTGCGCTATGAGCACAACAACCACCGCGAGGGCTATGTGGCGGGCGCCTGGGCGCCGCAGGATCGCCCGGTGGAATTGCTGGCGTATGCCAAGCGCGGCAAGACGGGCGATATCCGTTTTTCGCGCGCGTACGGGTCCAACCGCCAGGGCCAGCCTAACGATACCGCCGATAACCGGGAGAACCTGAGCGTGGCTTACGTGCAGGGCGCGGTGCGGCTGACGGGCGACCAGCGCCTGGCGCTGTCGCACTACGACTACCGCATCAAAAACAAGACGACTTGGCAGACGCTCTACCACACCAATTACGGTGAAGACCCGATACACGGCAAGCTCAGCCAGCAGGACACGGTGCTGAAATACCAGTTCCTGCCCGCGCACAACCCCTGGTTGCAATTGGAGGCTTCGGCCTACCATTCCAGGGCGGCGTACGACCGGGGCTATGTCTCTGCCTCGGGGGCGGGCATCCAGTACAAAAACGCCGACCAGCGCAGCGGCCTGCGCCTGGGCAATGAATCGCATTTCGAGACGGGCGCCATCGCGCACCGGCTGGCCAGCGGCTTGAGCTTCGAGCGGCGCGAGGAAGATGCGGTTTACCGGCGCAATGGCAAGCTCAGCGACTTTGGCTCCATGCCCAACACCTACAAGGATTTGGGCCTGTACGCCCACTTGGAATCGCGCCTGTGGCAAGGGCGGCTGACGACTCAGATCGGCGGGCGTTACGACCGCTTCCAGCGCCAAATCCACAACCGGCAAACGCGCTATCGGGATACGCACTTCTCCCCGCGCCTGGGCGCCAGCCTGGAGGTGGCCAGCGGCTTGTACCTGCTGGCCAACTGGTCGGAGGCGTTTCGCGCGCCCACGCCGCACGAGACTTCCATCGAAGGGCCAGTCAACCCCCATTACTGGTATTTGCCCAACCCCGATTTGAGGCCCGAAACCATCCGCGAAGCCGAGCTGGGCGCCTCGCTCACCCGCCACGGCCTGCTGGCCTCGGGCGATGTGCTGCGCACCAAGCTGATGTACTTCAACGGCCGCATCAAGGACTTGATCACCCTGCGGGAAACCCGCAAGGGCGAAGTCTCGCCCGACGATTCGCCCTATGGGCATTACGTCAACGTCGATCGCGTCAAGCGCCACGGCATCGAGTGGCAAGGCAGCTACGAGCGCGGCCCCTTTGGCCTGGGCATGAGCTATGCCACGCTGCGGCAGATCGACCAGGGCACGGGCAAAAACACGCCGCAAACCTTTGCCAACAAGCTGGCGCTGAACACCCACCTCTCGCCCCGCGCGGGGCTGAAGCTGGGGCTGGAGGTCAACCACTGGTTCAAGCCCAAGCCCAACCCGGCCAGCACGGTCAGCCGGGGCAAGACCTATTGGTATGTGCGCAAGGACTTCACCATCACCAACGTCTATGCCATTTGGCAACCCAACCCGCACGGCAGCGGCGCGTTCGGGCGCGACTTCAGCGTGCGCGTGGGCATCAACAACCTGTTTGATGCCTCGTACATGAACGCCAGGGATGTGGAAACAAGCTCGCGCGTGGGCAAGGGCCGCAATGTGTACGTGAATCTGGAAACGCGGTTTTGAGGGCTTGCCCAAGCATTAATTACATATCAATGTAAAAATGATTTAAATACCGTATTGCCTAAACAAGGGTATTTTGTTTCTTTTTGATATGTAAATAAAACACAAAGAGGGCAAGCCATGATGGCTTGCCCTCTTTGTTGTCGCCCTTTGGGTCGCGGCCGGCAGGAGTAGAAGGGTTTTTACATAAGGAAAACAGACTCTTTTGCCAACATGTCAAAAAATGGTGATTTTTTTGCCTGATGATTGATAAAAAATCGCTTCTCTGCCGCGCCGACATCATGGGCGCGCTCAGAGCATGCGCACCGCCGTGCCGGAAACCGACACCAGCATCATGCCGTTGGTTTCGCCCAGCACCTCGTAGTCGAAATCGATGCCGACGATGCCGTTGGCGCCCAGTTTCTTGGCCGCCTCGATCATGTCGTCCAGCGCCGATTGGCGTGCGCCCGCCAGGGCGCGCTCGTAGCCGCCAGCGCGGCCGCCCACCACATCGCGCACGCTGGAGAACATGTCGCGAAACAGGTTGGCGCCGATGACGGCTTCGCCGTTGACCAGTCCCAAAAACGCGCCCACCTGCTTGCCGCCCTGGCCTTCGGGCATGACGGTGGCGAGGAAAAAATCATCCGACGATTTGCTGAACCAGCCCATGAGGCAGCTCCTTGCAAGGGTTTGAGTGATTGAAGAAAGCGTGGCGCAAGCATCGCCTGCGCTACTGCATCTGCGCGGGCAGCCACAGCGCCAATTGCGGGAAGAACCACAGCAGCACCAGCGCCGCCGCCATCAAGAAGAAGTAGGGCGCGCAGGCATAGGCCACATAGGGCAGGTGCTTGCCTGTCATGCCTTGCAGCACAAACAGGTTGAAGCCCACGGGCGGGGTGATTTGCGCCGTCTCCACAATGATGACCAGAAAAATGCCGAACCACAGCGGGTCAATGCCCGCAGCTTGCACGATGGGCAGCACGACGGAGACGGTCAGCACGATGGTGGAGATGCCATCGAGAAAGCAGCCCAGCACGATATACAGCAGCGCCAGCAGCAGTATCAGCATGCCGGGCGAGAGTTCGAGCGAGCCGACAAAGGCGGCGAGCTGGCGCGGCAGGCCGAGATAGCCCATGGCCAGCGACATGAACGCCGCGCCCGCGAGGATCAGCGCAATCATGCAATACAGCCGCGTGGCGCCCAGCAGCGATTGCTTGAAGCTCTGCCAGCTCAGCGCGCCCTGCGCCGCCGAGAGCGCGAAGGCGCCCACCACGCCCACGGCGGCCGCTTCGGTGGCGGTGGCGATGCCGGTGTAGATGCTGGCGATGACGCCGAGGATCAGCGCCACCACCGGAATCAGGTGGCGCGACTCGCGCAGCTTGTGCGCCAGGCTGGTGGTTTGGCCCTCGCGCGGGATTTGCTCGGGGTTGCGCAAGGCCCACAGGATGATCCAGCCCGAAAACAGCGCCGCCAGCAACAAGCCGGGCGCCACGCCCGCCATGAACAGTTTGGCAATCGAGACATCGGCGGCCACGCCATAGACGATGAGGATGATGGAGGGCGGGATCAGCAGCCCCAGCGTGGCCGGCCCGCCCAGCGAGCCGACGATTTGCGCGAAGGGGTAGCCGCGGCGTTGCAGCTCGGGGATGTTCATCTTGCCCACGGTGGCGCATGTGGCCGCCGAGGAGCCGGAGACGGAGGCGAAGATGGTGCAGCCAATCACATTGGTATGCAGCAGCCGGCCCGGCAGCGCGTCCACCCACGGCGCCAGGCCGCGGAACATGTTTTCCGACAGGTTGGTGCGAAAGAGGATTTCCCCCATCCACACGAACAGGGGCAGGGCGGTGAGCGTCCAGCTACTGGCCGAGCCCCAGATGGTCAGCGCCATCGCGTCGCCAGCGGGGCGGCCGGTGAGCACCTCCATGCCAAACCAGGCCACGCCCGCCAGCGTCAGCCCGACCCAAACGCCGCCGCCCAGCAGGGCAAACAGCACCAGCAACAAGGTTGCGCTGATGGCCAATTCACTCATGGTTGACCTCCCTGGCGCTACGCTGCGCGCCGCCCCGGATGCTCAGTACCAGCTCATCGATAAAGGCAATGCAGAAAACAACCGTTCCCAAAGCCATCATGGTTTGGGGAATCCACATGGGCGTGGCATCGTTGCCTGTGGAGACGTCGTTGAACATGTACGACTGCCATACCAGGCGGCAGGCGTAAAAAGCCAGAAAGCCCGACAGCACGGTGGCAATTGCCAGCGCGGCGATCTCCACTGCGCGGCGCACACGCCCCTTGAGCGCGCCCAGCAGCAGGGTGACGCGGATGTGCTCGCCCTTTTTCAGCGTGCCCGCCAGGGCCAGAAAGCCCGCGCCAGCCATTGCGTAGCCAGCATAAGCATCGGTGCCGGGGGCGGCGAAGTTGAGCAGGCGGCTGGCGATGGTCGTCAAAACCATGACCAGAATGCCAATCATGCAAAGCCCTGCCAGCCACAGGCTGGCGGCATAAAGGGTGTCAAGCAATTTGCGCATGGGCGGCTGCCGAGGGAGGGAGAACCCAAAGGGGAAAGGTTGTGAAAAGACGGTGCGGCCGTGCGTTGCGCGACCGATGCACGATCCATGTGGGGTGCGGATGTGCATCAGGGCGTGCGCCGAAGCAGCACACGCCCTGATGGCTGTACTGAAGTGTCGCCAGTTTTACTGGGCGGCCTTGTAAGCATCCAGTAGGGCTTTGCCAGGCTCGCCTGCCTTTTTCAGCCATTCGGCCTGCATGGTTTCGCCCACTTTGGCCAGATCGCTTTTGAGCTGGGGGCTGGGTTCGAGCACTTGCATGCCTTCGGCCTTGAGCTTTTCGATCGATTGCGCAGTGACCTCCCTGGAGAGCTGCCAGCCGCGTTGCTCTGCATCGGCAGCGGCTTTGCGCACGGCTTGCTGGGTGGAGGCATCCAGACGCTCGAAGGCCCGCTTGTTGGCCACAATGGCATTTTTGGGCAGCCAGGCCTGCACGTCGTAGTAATAGCCCATGCTTTCGTAAAGCTTTTTATCTGTGCCGGTGGAGCCAGAAGTCATCAGGCTTTCCACCACACCCGTGGCCAGCGCCTGGGGCAGCTCGGCTTCCTGAATGGTGACGGGTTGAGCGCCGACCAACTCGGCAATGCGTGCAGTGGCCGGACTGTAAGCGCGCATCTTCATGCCCTTGAGCTGCTGCGCCGACTCAATGGGCTTTTTGGAAAACAGCCCCTGCGGTGGCCACGGCACGGCATACAGCAGCGTCATGCCTTGCTCGCTGAGTTTTTTCTCCAGAATGGGTTTTTGCGCTTGGTAGAGCTTGAAGGCATCGTCATAGCTGGAAGCCACAAACGGCAAGCCGTCAGCGCCAAAAACAGGCCACTCGTTTTGGAAGTTGACCATGAGGAACTCGCCCGCCTGGGTCTGGTTGCCTTGTACCGCCCGTTTGATCTCGGGCGCTTTGAAGAGGGATGCGCCGGGATGCGGGGTGATGAGAAGCTGGCCGCTTGTGGCTTGCGTCACATCTTTGGCGAATTGAGCGATGTTTTCGGAGTGAAAGTTAAAGGCCGGATAGGCCGAGGCCAAATCCCATTTGGTTTGGGCTTGTGCGCCAATTGTTGTGCCCAGCAAGGCGGCCAAGGTAGCCGCAGTCATCAGCGAACGTCTTTTCATGTTGTTTCCTTATGTCTTGAAGGCGCTTGTCACAGCAAGCAAAAGCCCGCTTGTGAAAGCGGGCATGAAAATACCACGGGATGGAAGGCTGGCGGGCAGCGGACAAAAAGCGCCATTCATTCGCGCAGTTTTGTAGTTATTATTGCCTTTTGCTTTGTTCAACAAACCTCATCATGTTGTTCAACGGGGTGGCTTTGGTAAAGCGGCATGTTGACGGGCTTGGCATGCGCGTAAACAGACAGCACCGTGCGCTCGGATTGCATGAGATAGTTCTCCAGCATTTGCGCAGCCTTTTCAGTCTGTCCCATCTCCAGCAGAGTCAGCAGTTGCTGGTTTTGCTCGATATATGGGGTATAGAGGTATTCGGGGTTGTCCAGCAGACCAAAAGCCAGACGCAGCTCGGCGGCGATGTCGGCAAACATGTTGCTCAGGCGCGAACTATCGGCCAGGGCCACGATGCCGGCGTGAAATGCCATGTTGGCCGAGCCGACAAGGCGCCAGTGCCCGGCTTGTCGCGCCAATTGCGCTTGCATCTGTGCTTGCTTCATGGTGACGTGGGCCGGGTGGCGTGGATGGGCCTGGGCCATGGCAGAGCATTCGACAAGTCGCCGGATGCGATAGATATCGATGATGTCGGCCATGCTGGGTACCACCACCGATACGCCACGGTTAGGCTCGTGGCGCAGCAGCCCTTCCTTGATCAAGGTGCGAAAAGCTCCGCGCAAGGTATTGCGCGAGATGGCCAATTGCCCGCTCAAAGCGCTTTCCGACAGGTGCTGTCCAGCGCGCAGCTCTCCCTGGATAAGCTGTTGGCGAATGTGATCGGCGACGTTGTCGGTCAGGCTGTGAGAGGGAGATGTGTATAGCGACGGCATGGCAAGCTCACTCAAATTCGGATCTGCGTGGGTAGTCTGATGAAAGTTTTTAACAATTCGGCCATCATAGGGTGTTCTGTACGCATGGCCTAAATAAAGGACATTTCGTGCCCAGGTGTGTGCAATGCAAGCCACAACTGCGTCATGCAATTGAGGAGTCTGGAATGGATTTGAATAGCGATTTGGGTGAAAGCTATGGCGCCTGGCAGATGGGCGATGACGCCAGCATGCTGCAAGTGGTCACCAGCGCCAACGTTGCGTGCGGCTTTCATGCAGGCGACCCGCTGGGCATCTTGCAAACCTTGCGCGAAGCCGCAGCGCGCGGCGTGGCGGTGGGGGCGCACGTGAGTTACCCCGACCGTGTGGGTTTTGGCCGCCGCAATATGGATGTGGGCAGCGCCGAGTTGACGGCGGATGTCATCTACCAGATCGGCGCCTTGCAGGGCCTGGCCGCCGCCGCGGGCACGCGCGTGCGCTACGTCAAGCCGCACGGGGCGCTTTACAACACCATCGCCCACGACCGTCGCCAGGCGCAAGCGGTGATTGCAGGCATCCGCGCGGTGGACGACTCGCTCATCCTGCTGGGCCTGGCAGGCTCGCCCATCCTGCAATGGGCGGCTGATGCGGGCCTGCCCGTGGCGGCCGAAGCCTTTGCCGATCGCGCCTACACCCCGCAAGGCGCGCTGGTATCGCGCCGCGAGGCGGGTGCAGTGCTGCACGATGCCGAGCAGGTGGCGCAGCGCATGCTGGGTTTGGTGGAGCAAGGCGAGATCGAGGCCATTGATGGCAGCCGCATCCGTTTGCACGCCGACTCCATTTGCGTACATGGCGACAGCCCCGGCGCAGTGGCCATGGCCCAGCGCGTGCGCCAGCGCCTGCAAGAGGCGGGCGTGGCGCTGGCCCCTTTTGCGGCCTGATGGCTTGCCCTGCCGCCAGCGCGATGATGCCTGCCATGACAACCCCCCCGCCCTCCCTCGACACCCTGCGCGGCGCTTTGCTGGGCCTGGCGCTGGGCGATACCCTGGGCGCGCCGCATGAGGGCGGCTGGCTGGCGCGCGGCCTGTGGCTGGCGCTGGGCCGCACGCCCCAAGGGCTGCGCCGCTTTACCGACGACACGCAAATGAGCCTGGATGTAGCCGAATCCCTGCTGGCTTGCTCCGGCTTGGATCAGGATGATTTGGCGCGGCGCTTTGCCGCCAGCTACCAATGGCGGCGCGGCTACGGGCCGGGCGCGGCGCGGCTGTTGCGCCGCATCCGCGCCGGCATGCCCTGGCAGCAGGCCAACCGCAGCGTGTATGCCCAGGGTTCCTGGGGCAACGGCGCAGCCATGCGCGCAGCGGTGCTGGCGCTGTGGCCTTATGCCACGCTGGCCGAGGTGCAGCACGCGGCGCGGCAGCAGGCCGAAATCACCCACGCACACCCGCAAGGCATGGCCGGTGCGGTGCTGATGGCCGTCGCCACCCGCGCGTTGATGACGCCTCAAGCGGATGCCGCGCAGGTGCTGGCGGCGGTGCTGGCGCATGTGAATGAACCGGCTTTCGTCCCCGCCTTGCAGCAGGCCGCGCAATGGCTGGAGCGGCAGCGAACGCAGGGCGATGCACCTGATGCGCATGCTGTGGCGCACACCTTGGGCAATGGCATCACCGCGCGCAGCTCTTGCGTGACTGCGCTGTACCTGGCCTTGCGCCACCTGGAGCAAGACTTTGATGCACTGATGCGCTTTGCCATCGCCTGCGGCGGGGATGTGGACACCATCGCCGCCATGGCGGGCGCGCTGTGGGGCGCGCACCGGGGCGGGGCGGCTTTGCCCGCGCTGGCGCTGGAGCAACAGGCGCGGCTGGAAGGCGTCGCCGCACAACTGCACGCACGCTGGCCGCAAGCGGAGAGCGCCCGCGCATGATTTCTCCACTCCGACCGACCCGATTCCCCCCTTTGCATCCCCATTCATGACGACCGCTCCCCTTTTTCGCAGCCTGCCTGCGGGCGATGCCGCCTGGCTGATCGAGCTGCCCGATTTGCCGCAGGCCCTGGCCTTGTTCGAGGCCGTGCAGGCAGCCCGCCAAAGCGCCCGGCATGGGCCAGCGCCGCATGCCGATGCGCTGTGGGCCATTCACACCCTGGTGCCGGCCGCGCGCACGGTGCTGGTGGAATTTGCCCCGCACGAAGCCAGCGCGCAGCAAGTGCTGGCCGCCGTGCACTACGCGGCCCGGATGAGCGCCCAGATGCATGCCGGGGCCGCGCAAGACATGCAGGGCGGGGCGGGCGGACAGGCCCGGCGCGTTGAAATCCCCGTGCATTACGAGGGCGAAGACCTTGAAGCCCTGGCCGCGCACCTGCGCATCAGCCGCGCCGAGCTGATCGAGCGCCACACCGGCTGCGATTACCACGCTGCCTTTGCCGGTTTTGCGCCCGGCTTTGTCTATCTCAGCGGCGGCGACCCGTGCTTCACCCAGGTGCCCCGGCTGGCCACGCCGCGCACGCGCGTGCCCGCTGGTTCCGTCGCCCTGGCGGGCGATTTCAGCGCTGTCTATCCCAAAGACAGCCCCGGCGGCTGGCAGCTCATCGGCGCCACGCCCTTGCAGATGTGGGACTTGCAGCGCGACGAACCCGCGCTGGTGCAACCGGGCTTTCGCGTGCGCTTTGTCGATCTGGCCCAAACGCCGCGCCATATCAGCCTGCCTGCCGCAACGGTGCAGGCGTCAGCGTCAAAGCCTGCGCCAGTGCCTGCATCCGTGCCGCAAGCGGACGCAGCCTGTCCGGCCGGAGCTGCCGCCAGCCTGCACGTGCTCTCCCCCGGCCTGCAAACCCTGGTGCAAGACCGCGGCCGCCGTGGCGTGACGGGCATGGGCGTCTCCGCCAGCGGCGCGCTCGATGGCGCGGCCATGCGCGCGGCCAACCGCTGCGTGGGCAACCCCAGCGACGCGCCCGTGCTGGAAAACACCTTGGGCCTGCTGCGCCTGCGCTGCCAGGGGCGGGCCGTGGCCGCCGTCACCGGCGCTTGCACCGCGCTGCGCATCACTACCGCCAGCGGCGCGCAATTGCGCCCGGCCTTGTACGAAGCCTTTGCGCTGGAAGATGGCGATGTGCTGGAGCTGGCCGCGCCCACCGCCGGGTTGCGCTGCTACCTTGCCGTGCGCGGCGGGCTGGGCGTGCCCCCGGTGCTGGGCAGCGCCGCTACCGACACGCTGGCGGGCATCGGCCCTGCGCCCCTGGCGGCGGGTGATGTCTTGCCCGTGGGGCAGGCCATCGCCGCCGCCGCGTTGCGCCCCGTCACGGCCGATGCCGTGGCCGCTGAATGCGCCACCCGTCTGCCCCGCCCCGGGCAGGAGGTGACGCTGGATATTTGCCCCGGCCCGCGCGACGACTGGTTTGCGCCCCAGGCCCTGGCCTTGCTGGAGCAACAACGCTGGCACGTCACCCTCCAATCCAACCGCGTCGGCATTCGCCTGCAAGGGCAAACGCCGCTGCCGCGCGCCCCGGCGTATGCGGATGCCGAGCTGCCCAGCGAAGGCACCGTCACCGGCGCTCTGCAAGTGCCCGCCAGCGGCCAGCCCGTGCTGTTTCTGGCCGATCACCCGCTCACCGGCGGCTACCCCGTCATCGCCGTGCTGGCGCGCCATCACCTCGACCTGGCCGCCCAGGTGCCCCCCGGCGCGTGGCTGCGGTTTCGCGTGTTGCCGCGCCGCGAGGGCGATCTCGTCCTTCCCCTGGCAAAGAGTTGAAAGCCTGTTCCCATGATGACCAAAGTCTTGATTGCCAACCGGGGCGAAAACACCTGTGTTTCGTCAAATCGGCGTGATGCGCGCAGCGCATGCGGCGATCTCGCCCCTCCTCCGGCAAAGAGTTGAAAGCCTGTTTCCATGATCACCAAAGTTTTGATTGCCAACCGGGGCGAAAACACCTGTGTTTCGTCAAATCGGCGTGATGCGCGCAGCGCATGCGGCGATCTCGCCCCTCCTCCGGCAAAGAGTTGAAAGCTTGTTTCCATGATCACCAAAGTTTTGATTGCAAACCGGGGCGAGATCGCCGTTCGCATCGCCCGCGCCTGTGCCGATTACGGCGTTGCTTCCGTTGCGGTGTATGCCGATGCCGACCGTGACGCCTTGCATGTGCGCATGGCCGACGAAGCCTGGGCGCTGGAGGGCGAGCGCGCCGCCGACACCTATTTGCGCATCGACAAGCTGCTGGACATCGCCCGCCGCAGCGGCGCCGATGCCGTGCACCCCGGCTACGGCTTTCTCTCCGAGCGCGCCGAATTCGCCCGCGCCGTGCAAGAGGCTGGCCTGGTCTGGATCGGCCCCGACCCGGCCACCATTGAAGCCCTGGGCGACAAAGTCGCCGCCCGCAAAATCGCCCAGCAGGCGGGCGCGCCCCTGGTGGCAGGCACGCCCGACCCCGTGCAAAGCGCCGACGAAGCACTGGCTTTTGCCCGCCAGCACGGCCTGCCCATTGCCATCAAGGCCGCTTTTGGCGGCGGCGGGCGCGGCCTGAAAGTCGCCTGGCATCTGGAGGATGTGGCCGAGCTGTACGACTCCGCCGTGCGCGAAGCCACCGCCGCCTTTGGCCGGGGCGAATGCTTTATCGAGCAATTTCTCGACCGCCCGCGCCACATCGAAGCCCAGGTCATCGCCGACCGCCACGGCAACGTCCTCGTGCTGGGCACGCGCGACTGCTCCTTGCAGCGGCGCAACCAGAAGCTGGTGGAAGAAGCGCCCGCGCCTTTCCTTTCGAACGCGCAGCGCCAGCGCATCCACGAAGCCGCCCGCGCCATTTGCGCCCAGGCCGGATACGTCAGCGCGGGCACGGTGGAATTCCTGCTCGGGCGCGACGGGCGCATCTCCTTCCTCGAAGTCAACACCCGGCTACAAGTCGAGCACCCCGTCACCGAAGAAACCACCGGCATCGACCTGGTGCAAGAGCAACTGCGCGTGGCCGACGGCCTGCCGCTGTCCGTCACCAAAACGCCCGCACCGCGCGGCCACAGCATCGAGTTCCGCCTCAATGCCGAAGACCCCGGGCGCGGCTACCTGCCCACGCCCGGGCGCATCACGCGCTTTGACATGCCCGCAGGCCCCGGCGTGCGCGTGGATAGCGGCGTGGCCGCAGGCTCGCTCGTGCCCGGCAGTTTCGACTCGCTCATGGCCAAGCTCATCGTCACCGGCCGCACCCGCGCCCAGGCGCTGCAACGCGCGCGCCGCGCCCTGGCCGAATGCCATATTGAAGGCGTGGCCAGCGTGTTGCCCTTTCACCGCGCCGTGCTGGCCGAGGACGATTTCACCAACGCCGAGGCGTTGCGCGTGCACACCCGCTGGATCGAAACCGAACTGGCCCCGCGCATCGACATGGCCCCCCGGCCCGATCCCGCCAGCGCCACGGCCTGGCAGCACACCTGGATCGAAATCGACGGCCAGCGCCGCCGCCTGGGCTTGCCCGCGCAATGGCTGGGGGCGCTGAGCGCGCCCGGCGCATGGGGGACGCCAGGGGGCGCAGAGGCTGCGAGGGCTGCCCCGCCTGCACCTGTTGCGGATGCCGACGCCAACACCATCACTGCGCCGTTGACGGGCAGCTTATTGGCCTGGAAAGCCGAGCCAGGCCAGGCCGTCGAAGCCGGGCAAACCGTGGCGGTGATGGAAGCCATGAAGATGGAAGTCGCCATCCCCGCTCCCCGCGCGGGCCGCCTGCATCCGCTGGTGGAGGCGGGCAGCGCGTTGCATGCAGGCGATGCGCTGGCGCGGCTGGAGGACTGAATGCCTGCCGCGCCCCTGCGAAGCGTGCAGAAGGCCGGGAGGGCAGGGGCGTAGCAGGTGATGATGTATTTTTACAAATCAATAAGAAACAAAATGACCTTGTTTTGGCATGGCAGTATTCAAATCAATTTTATTTTGATTGGTAATTGATGGGGCGATGGTGTGCGCCTGCCACGCCAGCGTTGGCCGCAAAAAACAACAAGCGCCACGGCTGAGGGAGCGCGCGGCGCGGGCTCTTTCAACTGGGCGCTGTTGCTCCAGGGCTTGCCGCTGGTGATTTTGGACAGCAGGCTCTCAAATATCTTCCAGCAAAGGGTAGGGCGCGGCACAGACGTGCAGGGCCAGGGCTTGCCCGCCATGCAGCCAGTGCACCGGCTCTTGTGCATGGGCGATTTTGAGCGAGACGATGGCGGCAAACGGCGCAGGCTGCCCGGCTTCGGGCTGGCTTTGCCCAGGTTGGGGCTGCCCAGGCTGGGGTTACCATGCCGCTTGCACCAGCACGCCACAGGGCTGCTGCGAATCCGACGGGGTGAAGATTTCCGTGCCCGGCTCGGGCAGGTGCGTCGCCAGCCCTTGGGCCAGGTAGGCGCGGCGCTTGATCGCGCCCCGGAACTGGCTGCGCGCCACCACCTCCTGACCGGGATAGCAGCCTTTTTTGAAGTTCACGCCGCCGATGGATTCGTAATTGAGCATTTGCGGCACGAACTGATCGACCACGCCCTGGCTAATGGTGGCGATGCCGGAGGTCGCCTCGGACCAGGCCCAAACGGCGGCGTCGGTATCGGGGGGGAGGGCCTGGGCGTCTGCTGCGGCGCTGATCCAAAGGGCGCGTGCGCTCTCGCCAGCCGGGTACAGGCCGATCAGCCAGGCCGCCCCGCTGGCGGCCTGATCCGTCGCGCCCGCTGCTGCATCAGGCGCAGGCCCGGCCACGGCGGCGGCGCTGGCAACAGCTTGCCAGGGCTGCAAGGGCAGGGCGCTGGCGGCGCTGCCCGCCCAGACCGGCAGCGCCGCCGCCGTGGCGATGGCATCGCCCATCAGCCCGCGCAGGCGCCATTGCGCGCTGGCATCGCTGATGCGGACTTTGGCGCGCAGCACGTACATCGACAGGCGCTTGTGCACCGCCGCCAGCACGCTGCGGTGCACCAGCAGCAGCACATCGCTGGCGCCGTAGCGCACGCCGATAAAGCTCGCCTGCATGCGCCCCTTGGGGCTGAGAAAGGCGGCCAGGCGTGCGGCGTCGTGCTTGAGCAAGGCGAAATCGTTGCTGAGCTGGCGGTGCAAGAAATCCAGCGCATCGGCGCCGCTGACGTGCAGGACGCCCAAATCGTCGATAGGGGTGATGGCGTTGAGTGACATGGGGGAAGGCTTGGATGAAGCGGCGCGCGCCGCGCCGGGTGCGCTTTGAACAGGCCTTTTGCAACGTGCAAAAAGACAAGCGCCAGAACCGCGTTGGCGACGCCCGGCACGGGGCGCAGGTGCAGGCGGGGGCAACGGGGGATTCGTGCTATCGTGCGCGCCGTTTTTACCAGAGGAATAATCGTTTTGCTGCGCAGATTGTTGTTGCTCCTGTTGCTCGTGCTGGTATTGGCCGGCGCGGCGCTGGGCTATGGGTGGTGGTGGCGGGGGCAACCGCTGGAGATTGCGCCATCGCCCGCCGAGGTGACGATTGCGCGCGGCGCTTCCGCCAAAACCGTGGCGCAGACGCTGGTGGCCGCAGGCGTGTTCGACGTGCCCGTGCAAGGGCTGTATGCCTGGCTGCGCCTCTCGGGCCAGGGCAGCCAGGTCAAGGCCGGTTATTACGAATTCGCATCCGGCGACACGCCCGCGCAGGTGATGCAGCGCCTGGTCAAAGGCGAGCAAAGCCTCAAATCCATCACCTTCGTCGAAGGCTGGACGTTCGCGCAAATGCGCCAGTTGCTCGCCCAGCAGCCGCTGGCGCACGAAACCCGGGGCCTGAGCGATGCGCAGGTGATGGAAAAACTCGGCCGCCAGGGCGTGCACCCCGAAGGGCGCTTCTTCCCCGACACCTATTTGTATGCCAAGGGCAGCAGCGATTTGGCCGTGCTCAAGCAATCGCTGGAGGCGATGGATCGCATGCTCGAAGCCGCCTGGCAGCAGCGCGAGCGCAGCCTGCCGCTGAAAACGCCCGATGAGGCGCTGATCCTGGCCAGCATCGTGGAAAAAGAAACCGGCCGCGACAGCGACCGCCGCCGCATTGCAGGCGTATTCGTCAACCGCCTCAACAAAGGCATGCTGCTGCAAACCGATCCCACCGTCATCTACGGCCTGGGCCAGCAGTTCGATGGCCGCTTGCGCAAGCGCCACCTGCAAACCGATACGCCCTGGAACACCTACACCCGCGCCGGCCTGCCGCCCACGCCCATTGCCATGCCCGGGCGGGCCTCGCTGCTGGCGGCGGTGCAGCCGGAGAAAACCACGGCGTACTACTTCGTTGCGCGCGGCGATGGCTCCAGCGAATTCAGCGAAACCCTGCAACAGCACAACCGCGCGGTGGATCGTTACATCAGGGGCAAACCATGAACATGGCAGCCAGGCAAACACCCGCAGCCGCGCGCCCGCGCGGTTGGTTCATCAGTGTGGAAGGCATCGACGGGGCGGGCAAATCCAGCCACATCGAAGCCATCGCCCAGGCCCTGCAAGCGCAAGGCCAGCGCGTTTGCCTCACGCGCGAGCCAGGCGGCACGCCCCTGGGCGAGCAATTGCGCCATCTGCTGCTGCACCAGGACATGGACGCCTGGGCCGAAACCCTGCTGGCCTTTGCCGCCCGCCGCCAGCACCTGCGCCAAGTCATCGCCCCCGCGCTGGTCGAAGGCGTTTGCGTGGTGTGCGACCGCTATACCGATGCCACCTACGCCTACCAGGGCAGCGGCCACGGCGTGCCGTGGGAGGCCATCGCCCAGCTTGAGCACTGGGTGCAAAGCGGCTGGCCGGCCGTGGGGGCAGGCGCAGCGACGGCAGCGGGGGATTGGCCAGAGGGCGCGCTGCTCGAGCCCGATTGCACGCTGTGGTTCGACGTGCCGCCCGAAGTCGCCGCCCAGCGCCTGCAACAGGCGCGCACGCCCGACCGTTTTGAAGGCCAGGCGAGCGCATTTTTCGAGCGCGTCGCCCAAGGCTACGCCCGCCGCGCCGCCCAGGCGCCCGCGCGCATCGTGCGCATCGACGCCCATGCCCCCTTGCCCCAAGTGCAAGAGCGGGTGCTGGCCGCCTTGGCCCAGCAGGGTATTTTGCGTGCCTGAAGCTTTTTATTACAAATCAAAAGGCAAAAATATTGCCTTGTTTCGGCATGCTGGTATTGAAATCAATTTTACTTTGATTGAAATGGCGCTGATGCCTGGGGCGGCCCGGAAAAAGGCCGCAAAGCGATCGACGGAGCAGGTTCTGAAAGGGCCGGGCGGCCTTGCCCAGCCTTCTTTGCACGCCAGCGCAATGCCAGCAAGGCAGAATCGGCAGCCTTTTCACCCGCTCGCTCAAGCCCTGCATGGCCAGTAAAACCCCGCCCCCGCCCCCGCCCAAACTGCCGCCGCCCATGCCTTGGCTGGCGGGCCAGCTCGACGCCTTGCTCCACCAGCAAGGCCACGCCCTGCTGCTGGAAGGCGCTTCCGGCCTGGGCCAGTTCGAGCTGGGGCTGGCCTGGGCGCAAGCTGCGCTGTGCGAGGCGCGGGCGGCGGGTGCGCCCATGCAAGCCGCATGCGGGCGCTGTGAAGGCTGCCATGCCGTGCAGGTGCGCACCCATCCGGATTTGCTGGTGCTGCTGCCCGAGGCCTTGCAAATCGAATGGGGCTGGGGCGCGCAGGAGGGCGATGCGACCGAAACCAAACGCAAGCCCAGCCGGGAAATCCGCATCGAAGCCATGCGCCAGATGATTACCTTCAGCCAGCGCACGGATGCGCGCGGGCGCGGCAAGGTGGTGCTGGTCTATCCCGCCGAGAGCATGAACGCCATCACCGCCAACGCGCTGCTGAAAACCCTGGAGGAGCCGCCCGGCCCCACGCGCTTCGTGCTCGCCACCCAGGCGGCGCACCGCCTGCTGCCCACCATCCGCAGCCGCTGCCACGCCTGGAAGATGCACTGGCCCGCAGCCGATGCCGTGCAGGCCTGGCTGCTGGCCGCAGGCGCGCCGCCCGAGCAGGCGCCCACCGCCGTGCAGGCCGCAGGCGGACGCCCGCAGGATGCGTGGCAATGGCTGCAAGCGGGTTTGACGGCGCAGGATTGGCAGCGCCTGCCCAGCCAGTTGGCGCAAGGCCAGGCCGGCTTGCTGGCGCAAGCCACGCCCAGCCAGGCGGTGGCGATGCTGATGCAGGTCTGCCACGACGCCATGGCCGTCGCCGCAGGCGCTGCGCCGCGGTATTTCGAGGCGCAGGCTTTGCAGGCCACGCTGGGCGGGGGCCGGGGCGGCTGGGCCGATGCCAAAGCGGACGAGGCGGCCGGGCCCACATGGGCGCAGCGCCAAAAACGCCTGGCCCGGCTGGGCCAATGGTCGGTGGAACTGGCCCAGGCCGCGCGCACCAGCGAGCACACCTGGAACCCGGAGCTGATGCTGTGGGCGCTTGTGGACCAGGCGCGCGCTGCCTTACACTCGCCCGCCTGAGTGAGCGCCCCCGGCCTTTCCAACTTCTACCAATACCAGCAACACCATGTCCGCCACCGAAGACGCCCCCAAAACCGCCGCGCGCCCCAGCGTCATCCAGCTCAACATCAAGGAAAAAGCGGCGCTGTACGCCTCGTACATCCCGCTGTTCAAAGAGGGCGGCATCTTCGTGCCCACCGAGCGCGATTACCAGATGGGCGACAGCATCTTCGTCATGCTGACGCTGCCCGACGATCCCAAGAAATACGCCATTGCAGGCACCGTGGCCTGGATTACCCCTTCGGGCGCCTCGGGCGGGCGGGTGCGGGGCGTGGGCGTGCGCTTCCCGGCGGACGACAAATCGTCCGAGCTACGCACCAAGATTGAAAACCGGCTGGGCGCTGCACTGACCTCTGACCGGCCCACCCACACGGTGTAATTTCCCCCTTCGCGCCGATGCCCGCGTGCCTGCGTGGGCCATCCCCTCCCCCCAGAGCAGCTTCGGCTGCTCTGCTGCGTTTTTCCGCTTTTCATGTACGTCGATTCCCACTGCCATCTCAGTTTTGCCGAGCTGCACGACCAGGTGCCGCGCATTCGCCAAGCCATGCAACAAGCCCAGGTCGATGCCGCGCTGTGCATTTGCACCACGCTGGAGGAGTTCGAGCGCGTGCACGCCCTGGCGCTGGAGAACGACAACTTCTGGTGCACCGTCGGCGTGCATCCCGACAACGAAGGCGTGACCGAGCCTGACCTGGCCACGCTGGTGGCGCTGGCCCAGCGCCCGCGCGTGGTGGGCCTGGGCGAGACGGGGCTGGACTATTACGACATGCCCGGCCGCAAAGGCGGGCGCACCATTGCCGACATGCAGTGGCAGCGCGATCGCTTTCGCACCCACATCCGCGCGGCGCGCCAGGTGCGCAAGCCGCTGGTCATCCACACCCGCGACAGCACCGCTGACACCCTGCGTATCCTGCGCGAGGAGGGCGAAGATGGCGCGGGCAACCTCGCTGGCGGCGTGTTCCATTGCTTTGTGGAAGACGTGGCCGCGGCGCGGCAAGTGCTGGATTTGGGCTATTACGTCTCCTTCTCCGGCATCGTCACCTTCAAAAACGCCCACGCCGTGCATGAAAGCGCGCGCTTTGTGCCGCTGGATCGCCTGCTGATCGAAACCGACAGCCCCTACCTCGCGCCCGTACCCCATCGCGGCAAAACCAACGAACCGGCCTACGTCGCCCACGTCGGCCAGCACATCGCCCAGTTGCGTAACATCACGCCCCAGGCGCTGGGCGAAGCCACCAGCCGCAATTTCAAAACCCTTTTCCGTGGAGTCGATGCGCCATGAAACCCCTGCGCACCTGGATCAATCCCCTCGGGGCCGCCGCACTGGCGCTGCTGACGATGTTGACGGCGCTACCCCATCCCGCATGGGGCCAGACCCGCCCCGGCGGCCCTCAGCCATCGAGCGCACAGGCCGCGCCATCGCAAGCGGCCAACCGCGCCGAGGGGCAAAGCAGCGAGCTGTTCGTTGCCGTCACGCGCGACAACGCCAGCGCCGTCACCCGTTTGCTGGAGCGCGGCATGGACCCCAACGTGCGTGATGCCAAAGGGCAAACGCCGATGGTGCTGGCCTTGCAGTTGGGCAGCCTGCGCGCCTTCGATGCCTTGATGGCCTCGGCGCGCACCAACGTGGAATTTCGCAACGCCCACGACGAAAGCCCGCTGATGATCGCCGCCATTCGCGGCCACAGGGATGCCGTGGTGCGCCTGGAGCGCCAAGGCGCACACGTCAATAAACCGCTGTGGACGCCGCTGCACTACGCCGCTGCTGGCACCTCGGACGAGCAGGTGCGCATCACCGACTTTCTGCTGGAAAAGCACGCCTTTATCGATGCCCAATCCCCCAACGGCACCACACCCTTGATGATGGCCGCGCAGTACGGCACCGAAGGCGTGGTGCGCCTGCTGATGGAATCCGACGCCGATCCACTGATGAAAAACCAGTTGGGCCTGACGGCGGTGGATTTCGCCAAACGCGCAGGCCGCGAGCGCCTGGCGCAGGAGCTGGCGCGCTACGAAGAACAGGTGCGCCAGCGCCGCATGCAAGGTAGTCAAGCCCCGCCCGCTGCCCCGCTCCAATGATGCGCTGCCGCTGAGGCCCTGCGCGGTCATGCGCAGCGCGCTCCATGCAAAAGCCCTTGCTGGCCCCGGTGTGGGCCGGCAAGGGCTTCCGTTTGTTTTTATCGATCAATAGGAAATAAAACAAACCTGTTTTGGCTTGATGGGCATGAATAGGTTTTTCTTTTGATTTGAAATTATTTTGCTCCGGCAGAATGCTCAGGAAAAGCCAACAAAAAAGCAGCGGGGCACAATCGCCGCGCTGCTTTTTTGTTGGGTCGCTGCCGTGAGGCAGCCCTGCATTGGCTTACTTGAGGCCAACCTTGCCGAAACGGTTGCGGAACTTCTCGACGCGACCGCCCATGTTGTCCACCGACTTTTGCGTGCCGGTGTAGAAGGGGTGGGATTCGCTGGAAGTATCGAGCTTGAACAGCGGCAGCTCGCGGCCATCATCGGTTTGGCCGGTTTCTTTCGTGGGCACGCACGAACGCGTCACGAACTTGAAACCGTTGGAGAGATCCACGAACAGAACTTCGCGGTAATCGGGGTGAATGCCTTCTTTCATGGCCGTCCTTCTAAGGGCAAGAACCTCGCGCCAGCCACATGCGACACCCATTGCCGCAGCACTTAGCGCACAAAACGGGCGATTATCGCACGATTGCCCGCCCGCGGCGCAGGTCACGTCAGCACGTCGTTCTTGAAAAGTGAGGCTGGCCCCTCCTGGGCAGGCGTCGCCAGCGGCTCGACTTTGAGAATGGCGATGGAGATGTTGTCGCCCCCGCCGTTGGCCCGTTCGCGCGCTTTGTTGACCAGGAACATGGCGGCATCGCGCGCGCCGAGCATTTGCATGGTCTGCCCCAATTCCTGCGGGGTGAAATACGCCCACAGGCCGTCGCTGCACGCGATGATGACGTCGCCCACATCCAATTGGCCGATGACGTGAAACGAGGCGGGCGGATCGGCCTCGCTGCCCAGGCAGCCCACCAGCACGTTGGAGTTGGGGTGGCCCACGGCCTCCTCCTCGGTGATTTCGCCGCAATCGATGAGCGATTGCACGTAGGAATGGTCTTTGGTGCGAAACACCATGCGCCCCCACTGGAAGTGGTAAATGCGCGAGTCGCCCGCATGCACCCAGTGGCATTGGCCCGATGGCAGCGTTAGAAACGCCGCTACCGTGCTGTGCGGCTCTTGCTCGGCAGATACGGCCGTCAGGCGGATCACCAGGTGCGATTCCTTGACGATGTTTTGCAGAAACTGCCTGGGATCGTCCGCATTGGGGTCAAAACGCTCGAACAATTGCCGCGCGCTCAGCAGCACCTGATCGGCCGCCTTGCGCCCGCCACTGCGCCCGCCCATGCCGTCCGCGACCACGCCCAGCACGCATTCGGCCACGCGCGGATGTTGAAGAATGGCGACCTGGTCTTGTTGGTATTGGCGATCGCCTTTGTGCAAGCCAGTGGCTGCGGTCAGTTTGTATTGCGGCATAGGCGTAATGGGCAAAAATCAGGTTTTTTTGGATGTTGGCGCGATTATGAATCTCTCCAGAGAAGCCTCTGCAGATGTTTCTGGACGTATGCAGTGGTTTCGCAGCCGCCAAGCCACAATGCGCCGATGACCGCCATGCCGCAACCGCCCGACACCGCATCTTCCGTCCCGGCATGCCCTGTTGCATGCCCAGAGCGCCCCCCCAGGGCGCTGGCGCGCCTGGCCCGCGCGGTGCAGGCGCAAGGCTTGCTGCAAGAAAACGCGCCCAAAGCCCCGCCTTCGCCCTGCATCCGCATCTGCGCCATGACCGGGGCCGATGGGCCAGGGCCTGCGCACTGCCAGGGGTGCTACCGCCAGTTGGCCGAAATCGCCCGCTGGGGCAGCGCCAGCGCGGCGGAGCAGCGCGCCATCTGGCGGGCGCTGTTGCAACGCGCGGGCCTGGATTGAGCCGGACGCGCGCCCGGACTTGGAATGTGTGAGGCTGCATGGAACTGCACGCGCTGATAGAGAGCACCTTTGCCGATGGCGGCGCGCTGGCGCAGGCCAACCCGCGCTTCAAAGCCCGCCAGGGGCAGACGGCAATGGCGCTGGCCGTGGGCGAGGCGATCGAGCAAGGCGGCGCGCTGGCGGTGGAGGCGGGCACGGGCGTGGGCAAAACCTTTGCCTATCTGGTGCCTGCGCTGCTCAGCGGCGAGCGGGTGCTGGTCTCCACCGCCACCAAGGCGCTGCAAGACCAGATTTTTCTGCGCGATTTGCCCTTTTTGCGCCAGGCCCTGGGCATCTCTTTGCAAGCGGCGCTGCTCAAAGGCCGCAGCAGCTATTTGTGCCCTTACCGGCTGGAATTGGCCGAGTCCGAACTCGATGGCGCCAGCGCCGCGCAGGTGCGCTGGGTCGGCCAGGTGCGCACCTGGTCGGCCACCACGCAAACGGGGGACATGAGCGAGATGCCCGGCTTTCAGGAACGCTCGCCCTATCTGCCGCTGGTGACCTCCACGCGCGAGAACTGCCTGGGCTCGCACTGCCCGCAATTTGCCCAATGCCACGTCAACCGGGCGCGCAAGCAGGCGCTGGCGGCCGATCTGGTCGTCATCAACCACCACCTCTTTTTTGCCGATTTGCAAGTGCGTGAAAGCGGCATGGCCGAGCTGCTGCCCAGCGTGCGCGTGGCGGTGATCGACGAAGCCCACCAATTCAACGAAACCGGCGTGAACTTCCTGGGCGAGCAGTGGAGCAACGCCCAATTGAACGACTTTGCGCGCGAAACCCTGCGCACCTGCAACAAACTGGCGCGCGGCCTGGGCGATTGGGCGCAACTGGTTTATGGGGTGGACGAAGCCTGCAAAGCCTGGGTGCGCTGCCTGGGCGAGGAAAGCCACCAACGCCTGGCCTGGCTAGGCCCCGCGCCCGAAGGCGTGGACGCGGCGCAATGGCAAGCCGCCCTGCAAGCGCAGGCCGATGCGCTGCATGCGCTGAACCTGGCCCTGCAAGGCGTCAGCGCCTCCGCCCCCGAGCTGGCGCGCCTGCACGAGCGTTGCTTGCAGCACTGGCACAAAGCGCAGTTGTTCCAGGGCGCGCCGCGCCTGGGGCGGGTGCGCTGGGTGGAGCTGGGCGGCGTACTGGCGCGCCTGATCGAAAGCCCGCTGGACATCGCCCACGACATGCGCAGCCATTGGGGCCTGGACGCCCAGGACGCCCACGCTGACGCCCCTTTTGAAGCGCCAGCCGATGCCGCCCGCGCCCGCGCCTGGATCTTCACCTCCGCCACGCTGGGCGCCGATGCGCGCCTGAGCCACTTTACCCAGGCCTGCGGGCTGGAGCAGGCGCGCATCCTGCAAGTGCCCAGCCCGTTCAACTACGCGCGCCAATCCATGCTGTACGTGCCGGCCGACATGCCCGATCCCAAGCACGTCCAGCAACACGGTCAGGCCGTGGCCGAGCTGGCCGCGCAGGGCGCGCAGGCGCTGGGCGGGCGCACGCTGGTGCTCACCACCACGCTCAAGGCCCTGCACCACATCGGCCAGGCGTTGCGCCAGGCCCTGCTGATTTGCGAACACATCGAAGTGCTGGTGCAGGGCGAGCAATCCAAACAGCGGCTGATGGAGCTGTTTCGCAACCCCGCGCCCGGCAAAGGCCATGTGCTGGTGGCCTCGGCCACCTTCTGGGAAGGCTTTGATGTGCCCGGCGATGCGCTGCAACTGGTGGTGATCGACAAACTGCCCTTCCCGCCGCCGCACGACCCGCTCATCCAGGCCCGCGCGCGCCGCTATGAGGAGCAAGGCGAAAGCGCCTTTGCGCGCCTGTTCGTGCCCGAGGCCGCCATCGCCCTCAAACAAGGCGCGGGCCGGCTGATTCGCACCGAAACCGACAAAGGCATTCTCGCCCTGTGCGACCCGCGCGTGCTGCAAAAAGGCTATGGCCGCCAACTGCTGGCCAGCCTGCCGCCCATGGCCCGCATGCGCAGCGCCAGCCACTTTGCCGAAGCCGTGCGCCGCCTGGCCGCCGCAGCGGGCGCCAGCAATCCGCAGCCGGATTAGTTTTACATTTCAAAATAAATTGAATTTGATTACAGTATTGCCGAAACAAGGTTGTTTTATTTCCTTTGATTGGTAATTTTGATGATTTGGCAGTCGGCGGCATGATGGGATTTGGCCCTAATGATGTTTCTCTCTCATTTATGATCGCGTTTTATCTTGTTGAGAGGACAACACCATGCGTTCCATTCTTTCCCGAAGCCTTGTCGGTTTGGCCTGTGCAGCCGCGTGCGGGCTGGCTCTGGCCCACGGCGACCACGGCCATGACCACGACCACGATGACGACAAGCACGAAGCCCAGCACGCCCACGTCCACGGCGTCGCCCACCTGGATGCGGCCGTGGACGGCAAAACCCTGCAAGTGCAATTGGAGGTTTCGGCCAGCGACATCGTCGGCTTTGAATATGCGCCGCGCACCGCCGAGGAAAAGCAAAAAGTCGCCGCCGCCAGGCAGGCGCTGCTCAAACAGGCCCCGCTGAGCGCCAATGCCGAGGCCGCCTGCACGCTGAAAAAAGCCGAAGTCGATTTCGATGACATGGACGATGACCACGACAAAGACGGCAAACACCGCCACGCCAAAGACGGCAAGCATGCCTCTGTGCACAGCGATGTGGAGGCCGAGTACACCTTCCACTGCGACAAGCCCCAGGCCCTGCAATCTCTGGAAGTGAACCTGGCCAGGCGTTTTGCCAGCGTGCACACCATCGAAGTGCAGCTCGCGTTGCCCCAAGGGCAATTCCGCCGCACGCTCTCGGCAGGCCAAACGCAGGTGAGCTGGAAGTAAGCGTTCGAGTGAGGCCCTCTTTGCCCGGCCTGTGCCCCCGTCCGTCCGCCGGCTTGCGGGAGAGGGCCGGGCACAGTGCAGAGGGCAGGGCAGGGCAGAGGCCGGGGCGCAAGCCCTGCGCCCCCGCGCATCCGCATCCGCCAACATTCTCCCGGCCCGTTCAACCCAGGGCCATTGCCCCATGTCCCCCACCATCCCCGACGCCATCCTCCGCGTGCAAGGCATGCACTACCGCTGGCCCGGCCAGGCCAGCGCCTGCTTGCTGATCGACGACTTTGCCGTGCAGCGGGGCGAAACCGTGTTTCTGCACGGCCCCAGCGGCAGCGGCAAAAGCACGCTGCTCTCGCTGCTGGCGGGGGTGTTTTTGCCGCAGCAAGGCAGTGTGTGCCTGGACGGGCGCGACTGGGCCAGCATGGGCGCGGCCGCGCGCGACCGCTACCGCGCCGGCCGGCTGGGCTACATCTTTCAGCAATTCAATTTGTTGCCCTACCTGAGCGTGCGCGACAACGTGCTGCTGCCCTGCCGCTTTTCCGCCGCGCGCGCGCAGGCTGCGGCGGCCAGCCAGGGCAGCGCGCAGGCCGCGGCCGAGCATTGGCTGCGCGCGATGGATTTGCCCGCCGCCAGTTGGGATGCGCCGGCGCGGGCGCTGTCGGTCGGCCAGCAGCAGCGCGTGGCCGCCGCGCGCGCGCTGGTGGGCGCGCCGCCCGTGGTCATTGCCGATGAGCCGACTTCGGCGCTGGATGAGAACCGCCGCGACGCTTTCATGGATTTGCTGCTGGCCGCCTGCGCGCAAGCGAGCAGCACGCTGGTGTTCGTCAGCCACGATCAGCGCCTGGCGCCGCGCTTTGCCCGCCAGGTCGATCTGGCCCGCATCAACCGCGCAGCGGCGGAAACAGCATCGGAATGCTAAAAAAATTACAAATCAAAAGGAAACAAAATAACCATGTTTAGGCAACATAGTAATAAAAACATTTTTACTTTAATTTGTAAAATAAAAATGGCGCCGCTACCCTGTGGCCCAAAGGGCCAGCCATGAGCGCCCTGCTTCGCCTAGCCTGGCAAAGCGCGTGGAATCGCCGCTTCACCCTGGCGTTGACGGTTTTCTCCATCGCCCTGTCCACCTTCATGCTGCTGGGCGTCGAGCGCATCCGCACCGATGTGCGCAACGGCTTTACCTCGGCCATCTCCGGCACCGATTTGGTGGTGGGCGCGCGCACCGGCTCGGTGCAATTGCTGCTGTACTCGGTGTTTCGCATCGGCTCGGCCACCAACAACATCCGCTGGAGCAGTGTGCAGGCCATCGAGGGCATGCGCGGCGTCGATTGGGTCGTGCCCATCTCGCTGGGCGATTCGCACCGGGGCTTTCCCGTCGTGGGCACCAGCGCGGCGTATTTCGAGCACTTCCGCTACGGCCAGCGCCAAAAACTGCAAGTGCGCGAGAGCCGGGCCAAGCTGCCGCCCGATGCCAACCCGCTGGCCGGGGCCGATTTGTACGACGCCGTGCTGGGCGCCGAAGTGGCGCGCCAGTTGGGCTACCAGCTCGGCCAGCGCATCGTGCTCAGCCACGGCGCAGGCCCCATCCAGTTGACCGAGCACGACGACAAGCCTTTTGCCGTCGCCGCCATCCTCGCCCCCACCGGCACGCCGGTGGATCGCAGCGTCCACATCAGCCTGGAGGCGATGGAGGCGCTGCACGTGGACTGGCGCAGCGGCATGCGCATGCCCGGCAAAAACGTGGACGCGCAAGCCGTGCGCGAGATGGACTTGCGCCCGCGCAACGTCACCGCCGTGCTGGTGGGGCTGCAATCGCGCGCGCAGGTGTTTTCCGTGCAGCGGCAAATCAACAGCTACCGCAGCGAACCGCTGATGGCCGTGCTGCCCGGCGTGGCGCTTGATGAGCTGTGGGGCCTGATCGGCACGGGCGAGCGTGCGCTGCTGCTCATGTCCGCCCTGGTGGCTTTTGTCAGCCTGCTGGGCATGGTGGCCGTGGTGCTGGCCGGGCTGAACGAGCGCCGCCGCGAGCTGGCCGTGCTGCGCGCCGTGGGCGCGCGCCCCGGGCATGTGGTGGGGCTGTTGGCGATTGAAGGCGCATTGACCACCGCCGCGGGCATCGTGCTGGGCGTGCTGGCGCTGGCGCTGGCGGTGCTGGCCGCCGCGCCGTGGCTGCTGGAGCGTTTTGGCCTTATCGTCACCCTCGGCGAAGTCACCCCCTTGCAAGGCTGGATGCTGCTGGGCCTGCTGCTCACCGGCTTTCTGGCCAGCCTGGCGCCCGGCTGGCGCGCCTACCGCCTCTCGCTGGTCGATGGGCTGTCGCCGCCGGTGTAAGTTTTTTCAATTCAAAAGAAATTATTGTTTATATGAGAGTTGCAGAAATGGCAATGTTTTGTTTCTTTTGATTTATATTTTTTGCGAGGGCACGGAGGGCGAATAGCCTTCTGATCGCCCCAGGGTGTAGAGAAACTCCCCCAGCCGGGGCAGGTGGGTCAGGAAATCGTCGCTCAGCGCATGGTCGCCGCCTTCGAGCACGATGGTGGTGGCGTGGGCGTAGCGCCGGGCCATTTCGCGCCAGTCCAGCACCTCGTCGCCCTTGGCGATCAAAGCCATTTGCGGCGCGCGCACAGGGGCGGCGCGGCTGTCCAGCGCGTGCAGCTCGTCGATGTGCTCGGGCAGAAAATCAAAGGCTTGCTGCGGATCGTGCCAATGCGTGCGGGCGCCGATTTGCCCCGCCAGATCGCGCGCGGGATACACGGCGGGATTGAGCAGCACCGCCGGGCAAGGCCAATGCGCCGCCACCCAACTGGCGTAATAACCGCCCAGCGAAGACCCCATCACCGCCATGCTGTGCGCAGGCCAATCGGCCACAATGCCCTGCATCAGCGCCCCCGCCGCCCGGGGCGAAGGCGGCAATTGCGGGCAGACGAGGGCCACATCGGGATGGCGCCGGGCAAACCACGCCTGGGTTTGCCGGGCCTTGAGCGAGCGCGGCGAGGAGCGAAAGCCGTGCAGGTACAGCAAATGGGTGAGATGGGTGGGCATAGGGAAGGGGCAAAGCGGGTGTGGCCGTGTGCGGTTGTGCATGGGCCTGCTCACGCGCCCGGCTGCGGCGCATCCGTCAGCCAGGCCATGGCTTCGATCTTGTGCCCGTCCAGATCGCGCACAAAGCAGCCGTAGTACTCCTTGCCATAGTGCGGGCGCGGGCCGGGCGCGCCGTCATCGCTGCCGCCTGCGGCCAGGGCGGCGGCGTGGAAGGCGTGCACTTGCTCGGCGGTGGAGGCGAAAAAGGCGATATGCACGCCGTTGGCGGTTTGGGCGGGTTGGCCGTCGTGCGGGGCCTGGATCCAGAACTCGGGATAGGCGCGGCCATAGGCGATGGCGGGGAATTCATCGCTGACGTCCATCACGCGGCCAATGCCCAAAGTGGCCAGCACCTGATCGTAAAAGGCCACAGCTTCGGCAAAGCGGTTGGTGCCAAGGGAGACGTGGGAGAGGATGCTGGGGTTTTCGGTCATGGGACTGACTCCTGTAGGTTGGTGATGAATGCGGCATTTTGCCCGCCAGCGCGGGTGGAGTGCAGCGCAGGCGCTAATGAGCGTCCAGGCTCAGCCCCAATTCATACAAGGCATTGCGTGGCGCGCCGGTGTGGGTGGCGGTGATGCGGGCGGCGCTTTTGAGCGAGACGCCTTCGGCCAGCAGCAGGCGCAGCAGGCGCTGGGCGTCGTCGGGCAGGGCGTCGGTGGGGGCGGCGGGCTGGGGGTGGACGATGAGCACGAATTCGCCCTTTTGGCGCTGCGGGTCTGCGGCCAGCCAGGCGGGCAGCTCTTGCGCGGGCAGGGTGAGGATTTGCTCGAACTGCTTGGTCAGCTCGCGCGCCAGCGTGACGGGGCGCTGGCCCAGCACGGCCAGCTCTTGCGCCAGCGCGGCGATGCGGTGGGGCGCTTCCAGCAAGGCGGTGGCGCGCGTCTCGGCCTGTACGGCGGCGATGGCGGCTTGCCGCGCTTTGCCTTTGGGGGGGAGAAAGCCGGCGAAGACGTAGGCCGTGCTGTCGCCATCGGGCGCCATCAAGCCCGCGGCGCTCAAGGCGGTGCTGACGCTGCTGGCGCCGGGGATGGGCACGACCGCCAGGCCCGCCTGGCGCACTTGCGCGGCGAGGATGGCGCCGGGGTCACTGATGGCGGGGGTGCCGGCGTCGCTGACGTAGGCGATGCGCTGGCCCTGGCGCAGCCGCTCGATCAGGGCCTGGGCGGCGGCGCGCTCGTTGTGCTGGTGGGCGGCGATGAGGGCGCCGGGGCCTTTGTCGATGCCATAGCTTTGCAGCATTTGGCGGGTGTGGCGCGTGTCCTCGCAGGCGATGGCGTCGGCCAGTTGCAGCACATGCAGCGCGCGCAGGCTGATGTCGGCCAGATTGCCGATGGGGGTGGCGACGAGGTAGAGCGCGCCCTGCGGATAATGCTGCGCGGCGGCGGCCTGATGGGCGGCCTGCAAGGCCAGGGAGAAGGAGGCGGTCATGCGGTTACGAAAGGCGGTGCAAGCACTGGGGGCGATCAGGGAGATCGAAGCGGTGGATGCGCTACGGCGCGCGATACAGGGCGAAGCGCGCCCGTCGGGCCAGCGCGGCACGGGGGGCATGGGCGGCGGCGATGCCGGGCAGGCAGCGGGTGAGGTGCGGCAGGCACGGCAGGCGCGCGCGGCGGCCCGGCCGTCCCCGTCCGCCAGCGGGCAGGCGGCGCAAGGCGGGCGCGGGCCCACGCGGCGTCAGGCCGTGGGGCGCTGGGGCGAAGACCAGGCGCTGGCGTGCTTGCAGGCGCGGGGCTTGCGCTTGGTGCAGCGCAATTTCCGTGCGCCGGGCCGAGGCGGCGGCGAGATCGATTTGGTGATGCAAGCGGGCGATGGCACGCTGGTTTTCGTGGAAGTGCGCGTGCGCCGCGCCAGCGGCTATGGCGGTGCGGGGGCGAGCATCGATGCCCGCAAGCGCGCGCGCATTGCCTTGGCGGCGCAGCACTTTCTGACCTGCTGGCCCGGCCCGGCCCCGGCCTGCCGCTTTGATGTGGTGCTGATCGATGGGCAGGGCCAGCCGCCCGCGTGGGTGCAGGGGGCGTTCGATGGCGGGCAGGGCGGGCATGGGGCGTGGTGAGTGCGCTGGGGCTGGCTGTTCGGGAAGGGTTGTTTCAATCAAAGGAAATTGTGGGTATTGGCTGAATTGCCGAAATATGGTGGTTTTATTTCCTTTGATTGGTAATTTTGGGATGGATTGAAAGACAAAAGCGCGCCCGCAGGCGCGCCAAGGCAAGCTGGGGAGGCGCTGGCGTGGGAGATCAGTCTTCCACTTCCGCGATCAATTCGATCTCCACGCAGGCGCCCATGGGCAACTGGGCCACGCCGAAGGCGCTGCGGGCGTGCACGCCCCTGTCGCCCAGGACTTCGACCAGCAGCTCACTGACGCCGTTGGTGACCAGGTGGTGCTCGGTGTAGTCGGGCGAGGAGTTGACCAGGCTCAAGACCTTGACCACGCGCTTGACCTTGCGCAAATCGCCCCCGGCGGCGGCTTGCAAGGTGGCCAGCAAATCGATGCCGGCAGCGCGCGCGGCGGCCTTGCCTTCTTCCGTCGTCATGTTCTTGCCCAACTGGCCGACCCAGGCGGCGCCGTCTTTCTTGGCGATATGGCCGCTGAGAAAGACGGTGTTGCCGATGCTGGTGTACATCACATAGGCCGCGACGGGCTGGGCCACGGGGGGCAGTTCAATGTTCAGGGCCTGGAGTTTTTCGTAGATTCCCATGATGGGCCTTTCATGCTGAAGGGGAGAGAAGGGCTGCGCCCAGCGGCGCAGCGTGCCGGGCGGGGATGATAGAGCGTGTTGTCCGGCGCGCATTGCTGCATTTGGATTTGATTTTGTTTTTAGATCATTGAAAAATCAATTTCAATACAGTCATGCCGAAATGGCATTGTTTATTTTCTTTTGAAATGGAAATTTTGCGGGGCTATCGGGCCTGCGGCGCATCTTCGGCTGGATCGGCATCGTCCGGCCCGTCCAGCTCGCCGGCTGCGGCGCTGGCGCCGAGCTGGGCATGGTGCTGCATCCACCAGTGCGAGAGCGCCTGGCGCAGGCCGTCCAGCCCCAGGCCGGTTTGGGCGCTGATGAATACGCGCGGGATTTGGCGGCCGTCGATTTCCATGCTGTCGTGCATGGCGCGGGGTTGTTGCTCGGGCGCCAGCAGATCGAGTTTGTTGAACACCAGCAATTGCGGAATGTTGTCGGCGCCGATTTCGGCCAGCACGCGCATGACTTCCTGGATTTGCTCGGGGAAGTGCGGGTTGGCGGCATCGACGACGTGCAGCAGCAAGTCGGCATCGACGGCTTCTTGCAGCGTGGCCTGAAAGGCCTCGACCAGCCCGTGGGGCAGATCGCGGATGAAGCCCACGGTGTCCGAGAGGGAGACGCTCACGCCCGCTTCCTGCAAGTACAACTGGCGCGTGGTGGTGTCCAGCGTGGCGAAAAGCTGATCGGCCGCATAGGCGCGGGCTTTGACCAGCGCGTTGAACAGCGAGGATTTGCCCGCGTTGGTGTAGCCCACCAGGGAGATGCTGAACACCTGGTTGCGCTGGCGCTGGCTGCGCTGAGTGCGGCGTTGCTTTTTGAGCTTGACCAGGCGCTCGCGCACGCGCTTGATGGCGTCGCCAATCATGCGGCGGTCCAGCTCGATCTGGGTCTCGCCCGGGCCGCCCCTCCCGCCAATGCCGCCCCTCTGGCGCTCCAGGTGCGACCAGCGCCGCACCAGGCGGGTCGAGAGGTATTGCAGGCGCGCCAGCTCGACTTGCAGCTTGCCCTCGTGGCTGCGCGCGCGCTGGGCAAAAATCTCCAGAATCAAAAAGGTGCGGTCGTACACGGGCAGGCCGATTTCGCGCTCCAGGTTGCGCTGCTGGGCGGGGCTGAGGGCCTGGTCGAACACGATTTCGCTGGCGCCGTGGCCCAGCGCCAGGGCTTTGATCTCCTCGACCTTGCCCTTGCCGATGAACAAGGCGGCATCGGGCAGCTTGCGCCGCACGACAACCCGCTCGCACGGCGTCAGGCCAGCGGTTTGCACCAGCAGGCTGAGTTCTTCCAGCTCTTCATCGAAATGGGCGGCGCCGAAATCCACCCCGACCAGCAGGGCCAGGGGCGTTTGCGCAGCGGTGGTGGTGGCGATGGTTTTACTCAAGGCAGTGTTTTAGCGTGTGATGGGGGCGCGATAGCGTCCAAACGCGACTGGCCAGCCGGATGCACGGCAAAAACGCAGTGCATCCGGCTGGCCAGAGGGCAGGCGCGCAAGGCCCGCGTGGATGAAAGGGCGCAATCAGCTTGCAGCAGCGGGCTTTTCAGCCGCAGCAGGCTCGGCGGGCGCGCCTGCATTGAAGTTGACGGGGCGCGCCGGCACGATGGTGGAAATGGCGTGCTTGTAAACCATTTGCGTCACCGTGTTGCGCAGCAGCACGACGTATTGGTCGAACGATTCAATCTGGCCTTGCAGCTTGATGCCGTTGACCAAGTAAATGGAAACGGGGATGTGTTCACGACGCAGGGCATTCAAAAACGGGTCCTGCAAAAGTTGGCCTTTGTTGCTCACGATATGGCTCCGTGTTGGCTTTGTTGATTTGAAAGTCGAAAGAGGGTGCACCATAACACAGCCAAGGCGTGGCGGTAAGGGTTCTCCCCACTCTCTGAATGTCTGCCCGATAAGTCTCTCTCGCAAGGAGGTAAGGGCGATGCGATTGGGGTGCCTGTGGCGCCTGTCTGGCTTTGATGGGGTGCTTTTTTGCCATCCCCCGCAAGACATTGAGCGAGATTTCAACCCGGTTGTAGTACGGTGCGCCGCCTGGGTTTTCAAGGATCAGCCATGAACGATAAACAGCCATTGACTGCCGCGCCTGCGGCTTTTTCTGATTTGGATGCAGGGGCGGCGGCAGGCGAGGCGCCAGCGGAGTTGGCGCTGGTGGTGCTGGGCATGTCCTGCGCGTCGTGCGTGGGGCGGGTGCAGGCGGCGTTGAAAAAGCTCGATGGCGTGGCCGATGCGCAGGTGAATCTGGTCACGGGGCGCGCGGTGGTGCTGCCTGTCCCCGGGCGCAAGCTGGAGCGCGCGGCGCTGGTGGAGGCGGTGCAGCGTGCGGGCTATGAAGTCGAGCCTGATGCCGCGCCCACCGCATCGGCGGGAGTGGAGCTGGCCATTGCAGGCATGTCTTGCGCCTCTTGCGTGGGGCGGGTGCAGCGGGCCTTGCAGGCGGTGCCGGGCGTGGCGCAGGCCAGCGTCAACCTGGCCACGCAGCGAGCCAGCGTGCGCGGCAGTGCCAGTGCGGCCGATTTGGTGGCGGCGGTGGCGGCTGCGGGCTATGAGGCCAACGCCATTGCGGCCGAGGATGCGGGCAGCGATTTCGAGCGCGCCCATGCCCGCGCGGAAGTGGAGCGCGCCCACCTGGCGCGCGAATTGCGCTGGGCGCTGCTGCTGGCGCTGCCCGTGTTTGTGCTGGAGATGGGCGCGCACATGGTGCCGGGCATGCACCACTTCATCGCCCGCACCATCGGCACGCATACGAGCTGGCTGATCCAGTTCGCGTTGACCACGCTGGTGCTGCTGGGGCCGGGGCGGCGTTTTTATCGCCTGGGTATCCCGGCCTTGCTGCGCGGCGCGCCGGACATGAACTCGCTGGTGGCCGTGGGCACGCTGGCCGCCTACGGCTATTCGCTGGTGGCCACGTTCGCGCCCGGCTGGCTGCCAGCGGGGACGGTCAATGTGTATTACGAGGCTGCCGCCGTCATCGTGGCGCTGATTTTGCTGGGGCGTTTGATGGAGGCGCGCGCCAAGGGCCGCACGTCCGAGGCCATCCGCCACCTGGTGGGCATGCAGGCCAAGGTCGCGCGCGTGCGCCGCCCCGGCTGGGCGCAGGCGCAGGAAATCGACATCGCCCAGGTGCAGCCCGGCGATGTGATCGAAGTGCGCCCCGGCGAGCGCATCCCCGTCGATGGGTTGGTGGAGGAGGGCGAGAGCTATGTGGACGAATCCATGATCTCCGGCGAGCCAGTGCCCGTAGCCAAAACCCCCGGCAGCCCGCTGGTGGGCGGCACCCTCAACCAGCGCGGCGCGCTGGCCTACCGCGCCAGCGCCGTGGGCGCCGATACCGTGCTGGCGCACATCATCCGCATGGTGCAGCAGGCCCAGGGCGCCAAGCTGCCTATCCAGGCCGTGGTGGACAAGGTGACGATGTGGTTCGTCCCCGCCGTGATGGCCGCCGCGGCGCTGACCTTTGCCGCATGGCTGATCTGGGGGCCTGCGCCTGCGCTGGCCCTGGCCTTGGTCAACGCCGTGGCCGTGCTCATCATCGCCTGCCCCTGCGCCATGGGGCTGGCCACGCCCACGTCCATCATGGTGGGCACGGGCCGGGGCGCGGAGCTAGGCGTGCTGTTTCGCAAAGGCCAGGCGCTGCAAACGCTGCAAGGCGTGGCCGTGGTCGCCGTGGACAAAACCGGCACGCTCACCCAAGGCCGCCCCACGCTGACGGACATGCACACTGCCGAAGGCTTTGCCCGCGACGCCGTACTCGCCGCCGTGGCTGCGGTGGAATCGCGCTCGGAGCACCCCATCGCCCGCGCCATCGTGCAGGCCGCGCAGGACGAAGGGCTGGCGCTGCCGCGCGTGCTGGCGTTTGAATCCATTACCGGCTACGGCGTGCAAGCCCTGGTTGCGCCTGCGCAAGCCGCCGAAGGCGAAGCGCCCACGCTCATCCACATCGGCGCCGACCGTTACATGCGCCAGCTTGGCATTGACATCACCCCCTTCGCCCAGCACGCCCAGCGCCTGGGCGAGGAGGGCAAAACCCCGCTTTACGCCGCCATTGGCATGCCCGGCCGTGGGCAAGCGGCAGGCATGGCGCAAAGCGAAATGGCCAGTTGCGGCGTGCAGGAGGCCGCCGAAGAAACCACACAAGACGCAGCGAACGGCTTGACAGACCAGGCGGACTCCACCGACGGCCTGAAAGCTGACGCCTGCGCCAAGGCCGCACATCCCCCCACAAGCATCGCCGCATCGCCCGGCGGGCGGCTGGCCGCCATCCTCGCCGTGGCCGACCCCATCAAGCCCGACACCCCCGCCGCCATTGCCGCGCTGCATGCGCTGGGCCTGAAAGTCGCCATGATTACCGGCGACAACGCGCGCACCGCCCAGGCTATTGCGCGCCAGTTGGACATTGACGAAGTCGTCGCCGAAGTGCTGCCCGGCGGCAAGGTGAACACCGTGCGCCAGTTGCGCAGCCAGCACGGCGCCATTGCCTTCGTGGGCGACGGCATCAACGACGCCCCCGCGCTGGCCGAGGCCGACGTGGGCCTGGCCATCGGCACCGGCGCCGACGTGGCGGTAGAAGCCGCCGACGTCGTGCTCATCTCCGGCAGCCTGCAAGGCGTGCCCCGCGCCATCGCCCTCTCGCGCGCCGTCATGCGCAACATCCGCCAAAACCTCTTTTGGGCCTTTGCCTACAACACCGCCCTCATCCCCGTCGCCGCCGGGGCGCTGTACCCGCTGTGGGGCGTGCTGCTTTCGCCCATGTTCGCCGCAGGGGCCATGGCGCTGTCGAGCGTGTTTGTGCTGGGCAATGCCTTGCGGCTCAGGCGTTTCAAAGTCTAGGTTCCAAATCTCATTTTTTCATATCAAAAGAAAAATGATTTGATGACTATAATACCAAAACAAGGTTATTTTTATTCTTTTGATTGGTAATTGAAATGATGGAGCCAGCCCGTGGCTACAATGCGCGCCCCTTTTATTACCCCCCAGGATGATGACGATGCCCCCCGATAGCTCCCGCCCCGTCACCGTGCCGCGCTTGCGCGAGCTGCGCGATACCGGCCACAAGCTCACCATGCTGACCTGTTACGACGCTGGTTTTGCCCGCACCCTGGATGCGGCCGGCATCGACTTGATGCTCATTGGCGACTCGCTGGGCATGGTGGTGCAAGGCGCCGCCTCCACGCTGGGCGTGACGGTGGCCGACATCGCCTACCACACCCGCTGCGCCGCCGCCGCCACGCAACGGGCGCTCATCGTGGCCGATCTGCCCTTCCAGGCCGATGCCACGCCCGAGCGCGCGCTGGATGCCGCCTGCACACTGCTGCGCGCGGGCGCAGGCATGGTCAAGCTCGAAGGCGCAGCCGGGCACAAGCTCAATGCCATCCGCTACCTGAGCGAGCGCGACATCCCCGTCTGCGCCCACCTGGGGCTGACGCCGCAATCCGTGCTGCGCCTGGGTGGCTTCAAAATCCAGGGCCGTGGCGATGCCGCCGCCGCCCAACTGCGCGCCGACGCCCAGGCCGTCGCCGCCGCAGGCGCAGAACTGCTGGTGCTCGAAGCCGTACCCTCGCCGCTGGCCGCCGCCATCACCGCCGCCTCGCCCATCCCCACCATCGGCATTGGCGCTGGCCCCGATTGCGACGGGCAAGTGCTGGTGCTGCACGACATGCTGGGCCTGGACAGCGGCCACCGCCGCCCCCGCTTCGTGCAAGACTTTCTGGCCCAGGGCGGCTCCATCGCCGGGGCCATCCGCGCCTATATCGAGGCGGTGCAGGCCGGGCGCTTCCCCGCCGCAGAACACGGATACGCCGCATGAAGACCTTGAACAACCTCGACGCCCTGCGCAGCCAACTGCGCCAATGGCGGCAAGCCGGCCAGCGCATCGCCCTGGCGCCCACCATGGGCAACCTGCATGCCGGTCATTACTCCCTCATCGAACTGGCCCGCCAGCACGCCGACCGGGTGGTCGCCAGCATCTTCGTCAACCCCACCCAATTCGGCCCCGGTAAAGACTTCGAACGCTACCCCCGCACGCCCGAAGCCGACGCCGCTGGCCTGGCCGCCGCCGGTTGCGATCTGCTCTGGCTGCCGCCGCTGGAGGCCATGTACCCGCTGGGCCTGGCCCAGGCCGTCAACATCCGCGTGCCCGGCATCACCGAACTGCTCGACGGCGCCCACCGCCCCGGCCATTTCGACGGCGTCGCCACCGTGGTGACGCGGCTGTTCAACCAAGTGCAGCCCGATGTCGCCGTCTTCGGCCGCAAGGACTACCAGCAACTGGCCGTCATCCGCCACCTGGTGCAAGACCTGGCCTTCCCCATAGCCATCGTGCCCGCCCCCATCCGGCGCGAAGCCGACGGCCTGGCCATGAGTTCGCGCAACCAATACCTCAGCCCCGCCGAGCGGGCCAAAGCGCCCCTCATCCACCAAACCCTGCAAACCATGCGCGCGCAACTGCTCCAGGGCGCCGCGCTGGCAGAAGTGCAAGACGCCGCGCTGGCCGCGCTGCGCGAGGCAGGCTTTGCGCCCGATTACGCCGTCGTCCTCACCCCCCAATTCACCCCGCCCGCGCCCCACACCAACGGCCCACGCGTCGCCCTGATCGCCGCCCGCCTGGGCAGCACGCGCTTGATTGACAACCTGGAGTTTGAGGTGGTGGGGTGAGAGCATGTTCACAATGGCAGGCCAGCCCCTGCACGACTTGGCGCTGATGCACACAGAGAGGACACCCCAGCCATGGCCACCATCGAAGGATTCCGTGTTCAGAATTTCCGCGCCTTGCGCGATGTCACCTTGGGCAAGCTGTCTGCACAGCAAAACAGCAACCCGCTGACGCCGCTCACCGTGGTTATCGGCAAGAACGGCGTAGGCAAAAGCTCGCTGTTCGATGCCTTCGGCTTCGTGGCCGATTGCCTGGCCACCAACGTGGAAACGGCTTGCGACATGAAACAGCGTGGTGGGTTCGAGCGCTTGCGCTCCAAAGGCGTGGCTGAACCCATGCGCTTTGAGATTTACTACCGTGAGGCGCAAAACGAACGCCCCATCACCTATGAGCTGGCCATCGATCTGGACGGCAGCGGACGGCCTTTTGTTTTATCGGAGGTCTTGAAACAGCGCCGCAAAGGGCAAAAGCACGGCCGACCGTTTCCATTTCTGCGCCTGGAACATGGCAAAGGCAGCGTGTGGGCAGGGGAAGATGCGGTTGATGACGAACACGAGGAGAGCAACGCCAGCAGCCCGGTGGAGCTCACCGATCCGCGCGAATTGGGTATTTCAACCCTGGGTGCGCTCAAAGAGCATCCGCGAATCGGCCAGTTCCGGGAATTTCTCAAGAGCTGGTATTTGTCCTATTTCTACCCCGATGCCGCGCGCAGTCTGCCCAACGCCGGGCCACAGCGGCATTTGAATGTGCATGGCGACAACATCGGCAATGTCGTGCAGTTCATGGAGCGCGAACACAAGGAGCGCTT
Source organism: Comamonadaceae bacterium (assembly GCA_030528485.1). GTDB lineage: Bacteria > Pseudomonadota > Gammaproteobacteria > Burkholderiales > Burkholderiaceae_C > Lampropedia. The sequence goes on along the minus strand of JAUMYU010000004.1, from coordinate 7,850 downwards.
CAAGGCCATTCTCGAACGCATCGCCAGCAAAATTCCGGGCATCGCCAGAATCGATACCGAAGTGACTGCAGACAAGCGCGTGCTGCTGCGCTTCAACGATGGCGCCTTTACCGACCCGTTTTTCGCACAGCAAATGTCCGATGGCACGCTGAAAGTGTTTGCCTATTTGCTGCTGCTGGAAGACCCCGACCCGCCGCCCTTCATCTGCATCGAAGAGCCGGAAAACGGGCTGTACCACAAGCTGCTGGAATCGCTGGCGCAGGAATTTCGCGCCCACGCCAGCGGCAAAAAACGCTCACCGCAAATCTTCGTGACCACGCATCAGCCGTACTTTGTGGATGCCTTGTCGCCAGAGGAAGTCTGGATTTTGGAAAAAGGCGCGGATGGCTACTCGACGATACGCCGCGCCTCCGCTCTGCCCATTGTCAAAAACCTGGTTGCAGAGGGATTGCCGCTGGGCGGGCTGTGGTACAGCGACTACCTCGAAGCGAGGTAAGCCATGCACATCGAGGTTTTGGTGGAAGATGCCTCCGGGGAGATGCTGCTGCAAGCCCTCCTGCCCAAGCTGCTGGGCCAGCCAGGCCAGCCCCACACGTGGCGAGTGCATGCCTACAAGGGCGTTGGGCATATCCGAAAAGATTTGAAGCCGGGCGTAGATGCCAGCAAAAGAGTCCTGCTCGATCGTCTGCCCGCCATCCTGCGCGGCTACGGGAAAACGCCCGGCATCGATGCCGTGCTCGTCGTTCTTGACGCCGACGCGCGCAACTGCACGCACTTCCTCGCCGAACTCAACGCCCTGGCGGCAAGCTGTCCATCCGCGCCGAAAACCTTGTTCCGCCTCGCCATCGAAGAAATAGAAGCTTGGTATTTCGGCGACCAGCAGGCGCTGATGGGTGCCTACCCCAAAGCCAAGGCAGAGGTGCTCAGCCGCTACAAACAAGACAGCATTTGCGGCACCTGGGAATGGCTGGCCGATGCGATTCACCCCGGCGGCTCGGCCGCACTCAAGCGGGCAGGCTGGCCCTTGCCAGGGCAAATCAAACATGAGTGGGCCGAAAAAATCGGCCCCTTGCTCGACCCCGACCGCAACGCATCGCCCAGCTTCGGCAAGCTGCGCGATGGCGTGCGGCGACTGGTGGCAAGCGTTGCTTGAACGGCCAGAAAACGCGGTGCCAAAGGCCACTTTCCACGCGCCATGGGGTTGAAGGAACAGCTCGGCCCTAAGGTTTGTGATGCCTGCTTGCTGCAGCCGAATATTTCGAGTGCAGCTTGAAAACGGACGCACCGTGTTTACCCCGGTGCGTATCCAGCAGGCCCAGGCCGTGTGCGATCAGTTGCCGAGCTTGGGCATCAGCGAGCAGGCCGTGCAAGACGCCTACCCCGCCGCCCCCCGCAAACTCACCCCCACAGGCCGCTGCAACACGCCGCGCAGGCTCCACCAGCCGGCCAGCCAGGCCAGGGCGGCGCCGGCGGTGGCGCTGGCGATGGGGGCCCACAGGGGGAATTGCCAGGCGAAATCGAACACGTAGTGCGCCAGCGCCCAGGCGATGGCGATGGCAGCGGCGCTGGCGAGCAGGCCGGCCAGCAGGCCCACGCCTGCCAGTTCAGCGCGTTGCACCTGGGCCAACAGGCGGCCGCTGGTGCCCAGGGCGCGCATGATGGCGTATTCGCGCGCGCGTTCTTCGCGCGTGGCGGCGGTGGCGGCAAAGAGCACGACCACACCGGCGGCCAGGGCAAAGCCAAACAGCAGCTCCACGGCGCGGCTGACCTGGCCGAGCACGCGCTGGATTTGCCGCAAGGTGCTGCTCAAGTCGATCAGGGTGATGTTGGGGAATTGGCGCACTAGGGCGTTGTCGAAATTGGCGCTGCCTGCTTCGCCCGCGCTGCTCGTCATGCCGCCAGCGGCATCGGGCGAGTGGTAGGCGCTGAGATAGGTCACGGGCCAGTCGGGCATGTCGGCCACGGGGTAGAGCACGAAGAAGTTGGCGTTCATCGAGCCCCAATCGACTTTGCGGATGGAGGTGACTTTGGCCTCGTGCGGCAGGCCGCCGATGTCAAAGCGCAGCACATCGCCCAGTTGGATGCCCAGGCGTTTGGCAATGCCTTGCTCGATGCTGAGCGCGCCCGCCTCGCCCGCGCGCCATTGGCCGGCGGCGATGTGGTTGTCTTTGGGCAGCTCGGTGGTGTAGCTGAGGTTGAATTCGCGCTCGGCCTGGCGGCGCGTGTCTTCATCGGCGTAGCGGCTGGCGTTGACGGGTTGGCCTGCGATGTGGGTCAGGCGACCGCGCGCCATGGGATACCACTGGTAGCCGTGCAGCCCGGCGCCTTCCAGCGCCTGGCGGAAGGGCTGGGCTTGCTCGGGCAGGATGTTGATGACGAAGCGGTTGTTGGCCTGCGGCGGCGCGGCCTGGCGCCAACTGTCGATCAAGTCGGTGCGCAGCAGGGCCAACAACACCAGCGCCAGCAGGCCCAGGGCCAGGCTGCTGGTTTGCACGATGGCCAACGCGGGCCGGGCGGCGAGCTGGCGCGTGGCCAGCAGCAGCCAGCGCGGCGCGCGCGCTTCGTGAACCAGCCGGCGCAGCAGGGCGATGGCGGCGGCGGCCAGCAGGGCAAAGGCCAGCACGGCGGCGGCAAAGCCCCCTACGGCGATGCCGCCCAGGCGCAGGTTGCCGCTGATGAGCAGCAGCAGCGCGGCAAAGCCCGCCAGGCCCGCCAGCGCCACGCCGCGCGAGGCGGGTTTGAGCCGCCCCACCTCGCGGCGCATCACGCGCAGCGGCGGCACCTGCGCCAGTTGCAGCACGGGCGCCAGGCCAAAAGCGCCCAGCAGGGCCACGCCCATGCTCAGCCCCAGCGCCAGCGGCCACCACCGGGCGGCGGGCAATTGCACTTGCAGCACATCGGCCAGCAGATGGGCGAACAGCGAATGCGCGCCGTAGCCCAGGGCCGCGCCCGCCAGGCTGGCGGCCAGGCCCGCGAGGGCGAACTCCACCACATAAGCGCCGATGATGGCCCGCTGGCTCAAGCCCAGCACGCGCCACAGCGCGGCGCCGTCCAGATGGCGCTGGGCAAAGCTGCGCGCAGCCAGCGCCACGCCCACGGCGCAAAGCAAGGCGGTGAGCAGCGCCACCAGGCGCAAAAAGGATTCGGCGCGCTCGATGGTGCGCTGCATTTGGGGGCTGCTGCCCTCCAGCGTGAGCAGGCGCAGGCCGCGCTCGCCGCTGGCCTGCATATGTTGTTGCACGTGTTGGGTGAAGCGCTGCACGGCGGCATCTTCGCCTGCGGCCAGCAGCCGCCAGTTCAGGCGGCTGGCCGGTTGCACCAGTCCGGTGGCGGGCAGGGCGTCCATCGCCACCATCACGCGCGGGGCGAAGGTGAGAAAGCCTGCGCCCCGGTCGCCCTCCTGCGTGATGACGCGCGTGATGGTGAAGGCGCTTTCGCCCAGCAGCAGCGTGTGGCCGGGCTGCAAGCCCAGGCCGACCAGCAAGGCGGCATCGACCCAGACCTCCCCCTGCCCCGGCCCGCCCCGGCTGGCCTGGCCCGCCGCGGCCAGTTGTGTGGCGCTCCATTGGGCGCTCCAGGCCGAGGCGGTTTCGATCTGGCCGCGCAAGGGGTAGGCAGGCTCGACCGCCTTGAGGCTGACCAGCCGGCTGGCGCCGCCCTGGGCCTCGGCGGCGCGCGCCATGGTGGGAAAGACCACCGTCACCGCCGTTTGCAGGCCCGCCTCGTGCGCCTGCTGGCGCAAATCGGCGGCGATGCCGTGGTCGCTGGCCACCACCACATCGCCCGCCAGCAATTGGCGCGCATCGCGTTGCAGGCCGCCTTGCAGGCGATCGGCAAAAAAGGCCACGGCCGTCAGCGCCGCCACGGCCAGCAGCACGGCCAGCAGCAGCACGGACAATTCGCCCGCGCGCAAGTCGCGCCTCAGCGTGCGCAGACCGAGTAACAAGGCTTGGGGCAGGGTGGAGGGGGCAGAGCAGGAAGGGGCAGCGCGCATGGTCTGAAATGAAAGGGCTAGGCGTGGCGTGGGGCGCGAGGGTATCGCAAGCGGCGTTAGTACGGTTTAGCAGGTTACTGAAACCCTCCTTTTGAATCGCTCCATCAAGGATCAAATGCGACTTTCCCACCCTGAGGCGGCACAGCAGTCGCCCAAGACTTGCGCGTGTCAGAGCGATAAAACAGACTTTGAGGAGGGGCAGCAGCTTGCTACAGCCGCTTGCGCATGACGAGAGCGTGCTCGCGCGCGTTGCCTTTCAATGGGTAATAGTTTTTGCGCACGGCAATTGGTTCGTAGCCCAGGCGGGTGTACAGCGCCTGGGCGGCGAGGTTGCTCTCGCGCACTTCCAGCCACACTTGCGCTGCGCCTTGCTGTTGCGCCCAGGTGTGCATGACCTGCATCAAAAGCTGCCCCAAGCCCCGGCCGCGGCAAGCGGCAGCGACGGTGAGGGTGAGCAAGTGGGCCTCCTCCACCCCGGGCATGGCGACCAGGTAGCCCAGCAGGGGGCATTGCGGGCCTTGTTGTGGGTTTTGATGCGGGCCTTGATGCCATAGGGTGGGCATGTAGCAGCCGGTGGCCAATGAGTCGGCGAAGTTGCCGCGGCTCCAGGGGTGGCTGTGGCTGGCTTGTTCCAGGGTCATGACTTGGTCCAGATCGTCTGGCGTCATGGCGCGCCATTGCAGGTGTGAGGCAGGCATCGGTAGAGAAGGGGAGGGGGGCGCTCGCAGCCGTGGCGCCGTGCGGGGCTTGCGCCCTCGCATACAATGAAAAGCGCCCCGGGTGGGCTTGCGCCGTGTGGCGGCGCGCTGCGCGCCCGGCCCTTGAAACGAGTTTGGAGTGAATGCATGGGCAGTTTATCGATTTGGCACTGGCTGATCGTCTTGCTGGTGGTGGTAATGATTTTTGGCACGAAGAAGCTGCGCAATATCGGCAGCGATCTGGGCGGTGCGGTCAAGGGCTTCAAGGAAGGCATGCGTGAGGAAGAAAAAACCGCCGATGCCGCCAAGGTGCAAGACCAAAGTGCTGCGGCCAGCGCGCCCGCTCCCGCAATCGATGTGCAGGCCAAGGAAAAGAGCTGAGAGATGGCCATGCGTTGGCCGCATCGTCTTGGCGTCCCGCGCGGGCGCCGCTGTTTTTTTGGATCTCCTTTCGTAGCCGGCCCGTCCGGCTTTTGGCATGTTTGATCTCGGTATTTCCAAAATCATGCTCATTGGCGTGGTTGCGCTGGTGGTCATTGGCCCTGAGCGCCTGCCACGGGTGGCCCGGACGGTGGGCGCCTTGATGGGCAAGGCCCAGCGTTACGTCAACGAAGTCAAGCGGGAGGTGAACCAGGCCATCGAAATCGATGAGCTGAACAAGGCCAAAGCCTCCATCGAAAGCGCCGCGCGTGATCTGGAGCACAGCGTGCGCACGCATGCCAGCGATTTTCAGCAAGGCGTGCAGACCCTCTCGCAAGACGTGAGCAAAGAGGTGGCCCCCGCCAGCGCAGGCGCGGCCCAGCCGCAGGACGATGAGGCCCGGTGGGAGGGTGCGTGGGAGACGCTGGAGAGCGACACCCCCGAGGACGCCTCCCGGCGCGAGTTCATCGCCGCTGGCGCATCCAGCGTGGCGCCGGTGGCCTATGTGCCGCCGCGCAAAAACTGGCGCAGCCGCCGCCAGGCCGTGCCCGCCTGGTACAAGGCGCGCCAGCAGGTGCGCACACGTTTGCGCTCGGGCACGGCGCGCGCGGCGCGTTCAAAGCCAGGGCCGATGGCCTGAATATGCCGGGCCCAAGCGTATCGGCGCTGCGCATCGGTGCTGCTTTTTGCCCTGTTGCCGCCTGCACCGCTGCCGCCTATTGATTCATCCGCAGCCTGCCGCCTGCCTTGGGCGGGCCGCTATTTCCCGTTTCCCCGTTTCCCCTCATGGCCTCCACCCCTGACGACCACGACGAACTGGCTGGCACCGAGCAGCCTTTTGTGCAGCACCTTGTGGAGCTGCGCAACCGCATCCTGTATGCGTTTTCGGGTTTTTTGGCGGCGGTCATCGGCCTGATGATCTGGCCCGGCCCGGCTGCGCTGATCGACTTCATCGCCCTGCCCATCCGCGCGCATATGCCGCCCGATGCCAAGCTGATTGCCGTGGGCGTGCTCTCGCCGTTTCTGGTGCCGCTCAAGGTGGTGCTGATGACGGCGCTGCTGGTGGCGCTGCCCTGGCTGATCTACCAGATCTGGGCCTTTGTGGCGCCGGGGCTTTACAGCCACGAAAAACGCTTTGCGCTGCCGCTGATTCTGATTGGCAGCCTGCTGGCCTATGTGGGCATCGGGTTCGTGCAGTTTGTGGTGCTGGACAACCTGTTCGAGTTCATCCAGAAAGTCTCGCCCGAGAGCGTGGCGGCCACGCCGGACGTGGCCTCGTACGTGAGCGTGATCCTCTCGCTCTACATCGGTTTTGCGCTGGCCTTTCAGGTGCCGGTGGTAGTGATGCTGCTGGTGCAGGCCAAGCTGGTGCCGGTGGAGAAGCTGCGCGCCTTCCGGCCCTACTTCATCATCGTGGCCTTTGTGTTCTGCGCCATCGTCACGCCGCCAGACCCCATCTCCATGCTGGCGCTGGCCATTCCCATGTGCTTGCTCTACGAAGTGGGGCTGTGGGCGGCGCGCTGGTTCCAGTCCAGGGAAACGCCCTCGAATCCGCCTGTAAATACAAATCAATAAGAAAAATAATATGCATTTTTCGGCATGATGGTATTCAAATGAATTTTACTATTGATTTGAAATATTCATTATTGCCTCGAGAGGGAAATCACCGATGAACCTGCCTTTTCCCAGCCCTGCGCAGCCAGAACCGGCCGCTGTGGCCCCGCCCATGATCGCCGCCGAGGGCCTGAGCAAAACGGTGCAGGACTCCAGCGGCGCCCTGCCCATCCTGCAAGACATCAATGTGGCTTTTGCGGCGCAGACCACGGCCGCCATCGTGGGCGCATCCGGCTCGGGCAAAAGCACGCTGCTGTCGCTGCTGGCGGGGCTGGATACGCCCACCGCTGGCACCGTGCGCCTGGCCGGGCAGGACATCTTCGCCCTGGATGAAGACCAGCGCGCCGCGCTGCGCGCGCAGAAAACCGGCTTCGTGTTCCAGAACTTCCAACTGCTGGGCAGCCTGACGGCGCTGGAAAACGTCATGCTGCCGCTGGAGCTGGCCGGCCAGCGCCAGGCGCGGGCGCTGGCGACGCAAATGCTCCAGCGCGTGGGGCTGGGCCAGCGGCTGGGCCACTACCCGCGCGTGCTCTCCGGCGGTGAGCAGCAGCGCGTGGCGCTGGCGCGCGCCTTCGTCGTGCGCCCGCAAGTGCTGTTTGCCGACGAACCAACCGGCAGCCTGGATTACGCCACCGGCCAGGCGGTGATGGCGCTGATGCTGGAGCTCAACCAGGAGCTGGGCACCACCCTCATCATGGTCACGCACGACCGGGAGCTGGCCGCACGCTGCCAGCAGCGCGTGCGCATGGAGGCCGGGCGCATCGTGGCCGATGCCTGAGCGCCTGCGCAAAATCCCTGCCCGCAGCCCAGGCTGCTTGACACGCCCCTCACGCCAGGCCGCCAGCCTTGACGGGAGGGCGCAGAGTTCATAACACGCTCTAGAATGCCGCATTGGCCTGCGCCCGCAGGCCGTTGTTGTTTGCGGGCGGCGCGTTGTGCGCACGGCGCGGGTTGCGCCCCCGCCTCGGCATCCCCTGCTTCTCCCATCCTGTATCGCCCTGCCATGCAAGAAAAATACGATCCCGCAGCGGTTGAATCCGCCGCCCAAGCCCACTGGCGCGCGCAAGACGCCTACCGCGTCACCGAAGACGCCAGCCGCCCCAAGTACTACGCCTGCTCCATGC
>JAUMYU010000003.1:22988-66101 GCA_030528485.1 Comamonadaceae bacterium | reverse complement strand
TGAAAAAACTCTGGGACTACATCAAAGCCCACAACCTGCAAGACCCGCAGGACAAGCGCACCATCGTCGCCGACGACAAACTGCGCGCCGTACTCGGCCAAGACCGCATCGGCATGTTCGAACTCACCGGCAAGCTGGGGCCGCATCTGGGCTGAAGCGCGCTGACGCCGCCCCACCCACTCGCCATCAACCCGCCATGCAACGCCGCTGCCCGTGCTGCCAGCACCCAGGCATCCCGCTAAAGCACATCCTGCTGCACAGCCGCCGCCGGCCCTTCGTGTGCGGACACTGCCGCGGCGCAGTGCGCATCCCCCACAGCACGGCTTTTGAACTACTGCAACAGCTATTGTTGATCCCCGTGTATCTGGCCGCACTGGCGGTGGCGGCATTGACTGCCCTGGGCGGCCACCTTCTTCAAGGGCTGGGGATATTCACGACCAGCAACCTGTTGATCGGCGCAGCACTGCTGCTGGAAGCATGCCTTGCGCCGATCAAGCCCATGCCCCCTTCTGCCTGAGCGCAAGCATGAAAAAAGCCGCCTCGTTTGGGGCGGCTTTTTCGTTTTCCAATTTTACCAATCAAAGGAAAATCAATTCATTGCGTACCATGCCAAAACAAGGTCATTTATTTTCCTTTTGATTGGTAATTTGAGGGCTTCCGGTTCACTGCAAGGCTTGCAAGCCCGCCACCAGCCAGCCGGAGCTGCCATCCTTGGCCTTGGTCATGTTCCAGACCTCGCGGAAGGGGTTGGGGCCTGCGGAGGCATCCTCGCGGATCATGCCGGAGAACTCCACGCTGGCCATGTAGTCGTTTTCCAGCTCCTCGATGCCCAGCAGTTGCGCATCCAGCGTGATGACTTCGGTGTGGTTGGGCTTGCCGCCATTGGCCGCGTCGCGCTCGGCCAGTTGCTGGCGGATTTCGGCCAGCATTTCGTCGGTCATCATGGCGCGCAGGGCGATCAGGTCTTTCTCGTCCCAGGCTTTTTGCAGGCTGACGAAGTTACGCTTGGCGGCGCTCAAAAAGCCTTCGGTGTCAAAGCCTGCGGGGATGCCCCAGTTTTGCGAGCCTGCCAGGGCCGAGCCGATCATGGAGCCGCCTTGCTCGAACGGGCGGGCGGAGGCGTCGTTGCCCACATTGTTGGGGCTGTAGCTGCGTGCAGCCGCTTGCACGGGGGCCTGGGGCTGGTTGCCCGCAACGCCCGCGAAAGGCGATGCGCCCGCGCCTTGCATGGCCGCGCGGTTGCGCGAGCGCATGAAAAACCCGATTGCGGCCAAGGCCACCATGCCCAACAACATCATCAGCATGATGGAGCCGAACTCCTCGCCCAGACCCAGCGAGCTGGCCAGCCAGGCCAGGCCCAGACCAGCGGCCAGGCCGCCGAGCATGCCCATCATGGGGCTGCGCGGGCGCGCTTGCGGGGTGTTGGCTGCGGGCGTGCCGCGCTGCGCGGCCGGGGGCGTGGCCTGGCGCTGCGTCACGTTGCCCGATTGGCGCCCGACCGAACTGCCGCCGCCCATGCGGCGCGCTTCCGCATCCACATGCGCGAACATCAAAAAGGCCAGGAAAAAAGCCGCCAGCAGCGTGCCTACTTTTTTCATCGTCAAGGTCATTGTCTCTCCTGTATAGGTTGAACCGGGGGCGCAGCCAAACCCTTCGGCCAGCGCATGGGGGCGGCATTCTTCCAAAACCTGAATACCCGTTGGTTTTGGGGGAGTTGGCGCCGACTCAAGCCGCCAACGCCCACGGCGCCAGGCTTCGCTGCGGCAGGGGCAAACCTCTGTAGAATCAGCCGGTTTTACCGGGTTCGGCCCGCCCGCTGGCTTTTTGGCCCAGGCAGGCACGTACCGGGATCAAAGACTTGCGCGGGTGGCGGAATTGGTAGACGCATCAGGTTTAGGTCTTGACGCCGTAAGGTGTGGGGGTTCGAGTCCCCCCTCGCGCACCATCCATGCAACGATCATTCGCGGGCGGCCGCACGCGGCGCGCTTGATTCATTCCTCCCCGCAGCGCGGCTTTTGCCAGCCGCGCCGCAGCCACTCAGGACTACACCCATGACCGTCAACGTAGAAGTGCTGGATAAGCTCGAACGCAAGATCACGCTGAGCCTGCCTGTGCAAGCCATCGAACAAGAAGTGCAGGCGCGCCTGAAAAAGCTGGCCCGCAGCGTCAAGATGGACGGCTTTCGCCCCGGCAAAGTGCCCATGTCCGTCGTGGCCCAACGCTACGGCGCTTCCGTGCATTACGAAGTGCTGAACGACCAGGTCGGCCAGGCCTTTAACAAAGCGGTGGAAGAAGCCCTGCTGCGCGTGGCTGGCCGGCCCCGCATCAGCGAAAAAGCCGGCGCTGCCGAAGGCTTTGCGGATTTCGAGGCCGTCTTCGAGGTGTATCCCGACGTGCAAATCGGCGATTTGAGCGATCTGGAGATCGAGCGCGTCAACGTCGAAGTGGACGAAGCCGCCATCGAGCGCACGCTGGAGATTCTGCGCAAGCAGCGCCGCACCTTTGCCCAGCGCGGCAAGGACGACGCCGTGCAAACGGGCGACCGCGTGACGGTGGACTTCGAAGGCAAGATCGACGGCGACGCTTTCGCTGGCGGCCAGGCCGAGGACTTCGCTTTCCTGGTCGGCGAAGGCCACATGCTCAAGGAGTTTGAGGACGCCGTGCTGGGCATGAAGGTGGGCGAGAGCAAGACCTTCCCGCTGGCCTTCCCGCAGGACTACCACGGCACGGAAGTGGCGGGCAAGACGGCCGACTTCCTCGTCACCATCAAGAAAGTCGAAGCGGCCACGCTGCCCGAAGTCACCGACGAATTCGCCAAATCCCTGGGCGTGCAAGCCGCCACGGTGGACGGCCTGCGCGAGGACATCCGCAAAAACCTGGCGCGCGAAGTCAAGTTCCGCGTGCAGGCGCGCAACAAGCAAGCCGTGCTGGATGCCCTGCTGACCAAGGCCGAGATGGATCTGCCCACAGCCGCCGTGCAAGGCGAAATCGCCCGCCTGGAGCAAGGCATGCGCGAAGACCTTCGCCAGCGCGGCTACAAGGATATCGACCAGCAAGCCATCCCCGCCGACGTGTTCCGCCCGCAAGCCGAGCGCCGCGTGCGCCTGGGCCTGGTGGTGGCCGAGCTGGTGGGCGCCAATGGCCTGGAAGCCACGCCCGAGCAATTGCGCGCCCATGTGGAGGAGCTGGCTGCCAGCTACGAGAAGCCCGAGGAAGTGGTGCGCTGGTACTTTGCCGATCGCCAGCGCCTGGGCGAAATCGAAGCCGTGGTGATCGAGAACAACGTCACCGAGTTCGTGCTCAAGCAGGCCAAGACGGTGGACAAGACCATCAGCTTCGAGGAGCTGATGAGCCCCGCCCCGGCGCAAGAAGCGCAAGCAGAGCAGGAACAAGCCGAGGCTTGATTCCCTCTCCCTTCCCCAGGGGGCATCAAGCCCATGCAAGGCCCCACGGGCCTTGACTCCAAGCCTGAAAAAACCGCCGTTTGCGCACTGCGCCACGGCGGTTTTTTATTTCAATCAAAAGGAAAATCTATTTTAACACCAGCATGCCGAAACAAGGCGATTTTATTTCCTTTTGATTTGCAAAATTCTTTCTCAAGCTGCTTCATCCACGCCAATCAAACCCCCCAGGGGCCGACGGCTCAAGCGCAGGCGCAAATCCGCGCCCAGCCAGGCGCGATCCAGCCAATGCCAGTCGGGGGCCTGCTCAAGCGCCTCCAGCCGCAGGCCCGCTGCCATCGGGCGGCCTGTGCCCAGCAGTTTGGGGGCCAGATACAGCAGGCATTCGTCGATCAGGCCCGCGCGCAGCAGCGCGCCGTTGAGAGTGGCGCCCGCCTCCACATGCACTTCGTTGGCGGGCATGCGCGCCAGGTGCTGCACCACTTCCTCCAAATCCAGCCCTTGCGGCGTACCGGCCACCAGCACCACGCGCGCGCCCAGCGCCTGAAGCGCCTGCTGGCGTTGGCGCTGGGCCACGTCGTTGGCGGTTTCTGCGCTGGCAAACAGCCAGACCTGGCGGCCCGGCGCTTGCCACAGCCGCGCGCCGGGCGGGGTGCGCAGGCGGCTATCGACGATGGCCAGATGGGGCTGGCGCGCGGCGCTGCCTGCGGCGGTTTCGCGCACGTTGAGCAGCGGGTCGTCGGCCAGCACCGTGCCCACGCCGGTCAGCACCACGCAGGCGCGCTGACGCCAGTGCTGGCCGTCGCTGCGGGCCTGGGGGCCGGTGATCCATTGGCTTTGGCCATCGGGCAGGGCGGTGAGGCCGTCGAGCGAGGCGGCGATTTTGCTGCGCAGCCAGGGGCGGCCAGTGCGCATGCGTTGCAAAAAGCCGAGGTTGAGTTCGGCCGCCTGGGCCGCGCCATCGCCCAGCTCCACCGCAATGCCCGCGGCGCGCAGGCGGGCCAGGCCCTGGCCGGCCACTTGGGGATGGGGATCGACCAGCGCGGCGACGACTTTGCCCACGCCAGCGGTGATGAGGGCATCGCAGCACGGGGGCGTGCGGCCGTGGTGGGCGCAGGGTTCGAGGGTGACGTAGGCGGTTGCGCCCTGCACGCTGTGCCCGCGTGCGGCGGCATCGCGCAGCGCCATGACTTCCGCATGCGGGCCGCCCACGGCCTGGGTGTGGCCCTGGCCGATGCATTGCCCACCGGGCGCGATGAGGACGCAGCCCACGGCCGGGTTGGGATTGGACAGGCCCACGGCCTGGGCGGCCAGCGCCAGACTGCGTTGCATGGCCGCCGAGGGGGGCGGCAGGGGGTGGGGGGTGTCGGTCATGAAGGGGCAGGGGATGCGGGCGCTTGGCTTGGCGGGCGGCTGTTTCGGGCCGGGATGGGCCCGGCGCGTCTGTCGCATGTCACCCGTCGAACTTCACGCGCGGATCAACCCAGAGGTAGCACAAGTCGCTCACCAGCTTGGTCAGCAGGCCGATGAGGGTGAACAGATACAGGGTGCCCAGCACCACGGGGAAGTCGCGCCGGATGATGCTTTCATAGCCCAGCAGGCCCAGGCCATCGAGCGTGAACAGGGTTTCAATCAGCAGCGCGCCGGTGAAGAACGCGCCAATGAAGGCGGCGGGAAAGCCGGTGACGATGGGGATGAGCGCGTTGCGAAACACATGCCGCCACAGCACCTGGCCTTCGCGCAGGCCCTTGGCGCGGGCGGTGAGCACGTATTGCTTGCGAATTTCCTCCAGCACGGCGTTTTTGGTCAGCAGCGTGGTGACGGCGAAGCTGCCCGCCACCATCGAGGCCACGGGCAGCGCGATGTGCCAGAGGTAATCGGCCACACGCTCGCCCCAGCCCATCTCGGCCCAGTGCGGCGAGGTCAGCCCGCGCAGGGGGAACCATTCCAGTTGCCCGCCAAAAATCACCAGTAGCGCCACGCCCAGCACAAAGCCGGGCACGGCGTAGCCCAGCAGCACCAGCAGCGTGGTGAGCAAGTCGAACCGGCTGCCCGCGCGCACGGCCTTGGCCACGCCCAGCGGCACGGCGATGAGGTAGCTGATGAAAAACGTCCACAGCCCCAGGCTGGCGGAGACGGGGAGTTTTTCCCGGATCAGCGTCCACACATCCTTGTTGTGCATGAAGCTGCGGCCCAGGTCAAAGCGGGCGAACTGGCCCAGCATCTGGAAAAATCGCTCGTGGGCCGGTTTGTCAAAGCCGTACAGCGCCTTGATTTCGGCCAGGCGTTGCGCGTCCACCCCCTCGCGGCCGCGGTATTGCAGGCCCGCGCCTTCGGCGCCCAGGCCCGAGCGCGCTTCGGCCAGATACTGCTCCACCGGCCCGCCGGGCACGAATTGCACGACGATGAAGGTCAGCAGCAGCACGCCCAGCAGCGTAGGCAGCATCAGCAGCAGGCGTTTGAGGATGTAGGCGAACATGGGCGGCGGGGCATCAATGCATCATCACTGCGCGAGCGAGGTGCGAGCGAGGCGCAATCGGTACGCCATCAGTGCCCGTCAAATTGCAGCAAGGTCAAGAGCGGATGGCCCAGCTCGCGCACCTTGACCGAGCCGCCCAGCTCGGGCAGATCGACGATGACGGCGCACTCCATCACTTGCGCGCCCAGGCGTTCGAGCAGCTTGATGCCGGCAATCATGGTGCCGCCCGTGGCAATCAAATCGTCGATCAGCAGCACGCGCTGGCCGCGCGCGACGGCATCGGTGTGCAGCTCCACCGTGGCGCTGCCGTATTCCAGCTCGTAAGTCTCCTCCACCGTGGTGAAGGGCAGCTTGCCTTTTTTGCGGATGGGCACAAAGCCCACGTTCAGCTCATAGGCCACGACCGAGCCGATGATGAAGCCGCGTGCATCCAGCCCGGCCACCACATCGGGCTGCATGCCCGGCGCCATGTAGCGGTGCACGAAGGCGTCGATGAGCACGCGAAACACCAGCGGATCCTGCAACAGCGGCGTGATGTCGCGAAATTGCACGCCGGGGCTGGGCCAATCGGGCACGGTACGGATGTGCTGGCGCAAAAACTGGGAGACGTTCAAATGCAGGGCGTCTGTCATGGCGGGGCGAGAAGTCAAAAAGCAAGAGGGCCAGGCGCGCAGCGGCAAGGCGGGCGTAGTGTAAAGTCAGCCACGCTTGGCGCTGGCGCTGGCTTGGGGAGCCACGGCCTGCGCGCCAGGCGTTTTCGTTTTTTGATTTCCCCTTATCCTTTCCAGAAAGAAGCACATGAGCATCCAGACAGTAGGCATCATCGGCGCAGGCACTATGGGCAACGGCATCGCCCAGGCGGTAGCGGCTGCGGGTTTGCAGGCCATCATGGTCGATATCTCTGATGAGGCCGTCAGCAAAGGGCTGGCCACCATTGCCTCCAGCCTGGATCGCCAGGTCAAGAAAGACAAAATCACCGAGGCCGACAAGGCCGACACCCTCGCGCGCATCAAGGGCAGCACGCGCTACGTCGATTTGCAGCCCGCCCAGCTCATCATCGAGGCGGCCACCGAGAACTACGACCTCAAGGTCAAAATCATCAAGCAAATCGAGGAAGTGGCCGCGCCGCGCACCATCATTGCCACCAACACCTCCTCCATCTCCATCACCCGCCTGGCGGCGCAAACCAGCCAGCCCGAGCAGTTCATCGGCATGCACTTTTTCAACCCCGTGCCGATGATGGCGCTGGTGGAAGTCATCCGCGGCCTGCAAACCAGCGACGCCACGCACGACACCGTGGCCGAAATGGCCCGCAAGCTGGGCAAAACGCCTGTTTCCGTGCAGAACGCGCCCGGCTTTGTGGTCAACCGCATCCTCGTGCCCATGATTAACGAAGCCTTCTTCGTGCTGGCCGAAGGCGTGGCCAAGGCCGAAGCCATTGACGAGGCCATGAAGCTCGGCGCCAACCACCCCATTGGCCCGCTGGCGCTGGCCGACCTGATCGGGCTGGACGTGTGCCTGGCCGTGATGGAGGTCTATCTGCAAGAGTTTGGCGACAGCAAATACCGCCCCGCCCCGCTGCTGCGCGAGCTGGTCGCCGCTGGCCGCCTGGGCCGCAAGAGCGGGCACGGCGTGTACAAATACTGATTCTCTGGCCCTTGCAGCCTCAAAGCCTGTTCGACAGGCTCTCTCGCCTGGCCCCCCGCGCCGGGCGTTCTCTTTGGCCCCTGCCGCTCCCCAGCCATCCCCCTTGCCGACCGCCCCATGAACGCTTCCCCCGCCTTCCCCGCCGAGCAGCTTGCCCAATCGCTCACCGAGCTACTGGACAAGGCCGATCGCCTGCTCGACCGGCTCGATGCCCTCCTCCCCCAGCCCCTGCGCGCGCCCGACGACTGGGGCCAGGCCATCGCCTGGCGCTACCGCCGCCACGCCAGCGGCGGCGGCGTGCTCGAAGCCGTGCAGCACATGGCCGCCATCGCGCTGGAGGATTTGATCGAAGTCGGGGCGCAAAAAGACAAACTCGTGGCCAACACCGCCCAGTTCGTGGCCGGGCGGCCCGCCAACAATGTGCTGCTCACCGGCGCGCGCGGCACGGGCAAATCCTCCCTCGTGCGCGCCTGCCTGCACCACTTCGCACCGCAAGGGCTGCGCCTGATCGAAGTCGATAAGGACGACCTCATCGCCCTGCCCGACATCGCCGCCGCCATCGGCCAGGCCCCCTGGCGGTTCATCATCTACAGCGACGACTTGAGCTTTGACGAAGGCGAGCGCGGCTACAAAGCCCTCAAATCCATACTGGACGGCTCCATCGCCGCCGCCTCACCCAACATGCTCGTGTACGCCACCAGCAACCGCCGCCACCTGCTGCCCGAGTACATGTCCGACAACCAAAGCTACCGCCCCGGCAGCGACGGCGAAATCCACCCCGGCGAAGGCGTGGAGGAAAAAATCTCCCTCTCCGAACGCTTTGGCCTGTGGATCAGCTTCTACCCCTTCAGCCAGGACGAATACCTTGCCATCGCCGCGCAATGGCTGCGCCACCTGGGCTGCCCTGAAGAACGGCTGGCACACGCCCGACAAGAAGCCCTGGTCTGGGCGCTGGAGCGCGGCTCGCGCAGCGGGCGCGTGGCCTACCAGTTCGCGCGCGACTATGTGGGGCGCGATGGCGCAGATGGAAGCGCCTGAAATTTCCAATTCAAACTATCGTCAAATAAACATTCTTCGGCATATCAGCAAAATATGCCATTTTCCTTTGATTGAAATACCCGTGAAAGCCCAGCCATGAGCCAAGCCCCCCGCACCGAAGTTGCCGTCGGCATCCTGCTGAGCCCCAGCCCGGACGATGGGCGCGAACAATTCCTGCTGGGCACCCGCCCGGCGGGCAAGCCCTACGCCGGTTATTGGGAATTTCCCGGCGGCAAGATCGAAGCGGGCGAAACCGTCGAACAAGCCCTGCGCCGCGAATTCCAGGAGGAGCTTGGCATCACCATCGGCGCGGCCGAACTCTGGCGCACCACCGAGCACGATTACGAACACGCCCAGGTGCGCCTGCACTGGTGCAAGGTGCGCGACTGGAGCGGCCAGCTTGAGATGCGCGAAGGCCAGCAAATCGCCTGGCAAAGCCTGCCGCCCAGCGTCAGCCCCATCCTGCCCGGCGCCTGGCCCGTGCTGGATGCGCTGGCCCGCCAAGCGGCTGGAAACACCTGAAATTATCAATCAAAAGGAAATAAAAAAACCGTTTTTAGGCATGATAGCAAACAGATCACTTTTCCATTGATTGATAATATGTCACGCCTTGCACGCCCCCCTGGCAGGCCGCCCGAATCGGCCGCGCCTGCCACCCCCGGGCCAGTGCCCATGCCGCAGCGCCGCCCCGTGCGCGCCTGGGTCATCTGGCTGGTCTGGATGGCCGTCATCAGCGCGCTGTATCTGTTCATGCAGGGCATGTTCGCCAGGCCCAGCGTCTTTGTCGCTGAAACGGGCGAGCTGCAACTGCCGCGCCAGCGCGACGGGCATTTTTACGTCGAGGGCGCCATCAACCGCACGCCTGTGATCTTCATGATCGACACCGGCGCCAGCCTGGTCGCCATCAGCGAAGCCACCGCCCGCGCCGCCGGGCTGGAAGGCGGGCAGCCACGCACCTTCGCCACCGCAGGCGGCACGCGCCAGGGCCGGGTGCAGCGCGCCGACGCCATCATCCTGGGCGCGCCGGGCGGCTTTGTGCTGCGGGATATCGAAGTGGGCATTGGCCTGGAGACGGGCGACAGCGGCCAGCAGGGGCAGAAAGGGCAGCGGGGCCAGACCAGCCACGCCCTGCTGGGCCAGAACGTGCTGCGGCACTTTCACATCACCATCGCGGGCGACACCATGCGGCTGCACCGCAAATCACAGCACAAATAACAGCGCAAAGGTGCAACCGCTGCCGCGCCGCACGCACCCAAGCCCCTGGCCGATGCAGGCTTGAAAGCGGCGGCAGCGGCATCACATGTCACCATCGCGGCAGCGCCAGGGCCTGCGCCCGCGCGCGCCACACCGCTTTTGTCTCACCATTACTCAAAAAGGACTTCCCACGATGCAGCGCATCCTCTTGTTCGTTGCCACCAACTTTGCCGTGCTGTTGGTGCTCGGCCTGGTCACCAGCCTGCTGGGGCTGGACCGCAATAGCCAGGCGGGCCTGTTGGTCATGGCCCTCATCATGGGCTTTGGCGGCTCCACCATCTCTTTGCTGCTCTCCAAAACGATGGCCATTCGCAGCATGGGCGTGCGCCTGATCAACCAGCCGGGCAACCGCGATGAGGCCTGGATCGTCGAAACCGTGCGCGGCTTTGCCGACAAGGCCGGCATCCAGATGCCCGACGTAGGCATTTACGAGGGGCCGCCCAACGCCTTTGCCACCGGGGCGCGCAAAAACGCCGCGCTGGTGGCCGTCTCCACCGGCTTGCTGCAAAGCATGACGCATGAGGAGGTGGAGGCGGTGATCGGCCATGAGGTGGCCCACGTGGCCAATGGCGACATGGTGACGATGACGCTGATCCAGGGGGTGATGAATACGTTCGTGATCTACATCTCGCGCGTGGTGGGCGCGATCGTGGACAGTTTTTTGCGCGGGCAGCAACGCCAGCAAAACCGGCAGGGCCAGCCATCAGGCGGCATGGGGCCGGGCTACTACATCACGGTGTTCGTCATGGATGCGCTGCTGGGCGTGCTGGCAGCGATCATCGTGGCGTGGTTTAGCCGCCAGCGCGAGTTCCGCGCCGATGCGGATGCGGCGCGGATGATGGGGCAAAGCGTGTCGATGCAAAAAGCCCTGGCGCGCCTGGGCGGCATGGCGTTGCCGGATTTGCCCCAGGGCATGGCGTCGATGGGGATTTTCGGCTCCGTGGGGCAGTTGTTCAGCTCGCACCCGCCGCTGGAGCAGCGCATTGCGGCGTTGCAGCGGCTCTCGGCTTGAGGCATTGGTGTTGCACGCATGAAAAAAGGGCCTTGACGGCCCTTTTTTCACGTACCCACTCTTTTTAATTCCAATTCAAAGGAAATAAAATAATGTCATTATGGCAACGCATTTAATAAACAGATTTTCCTTTGATTTGAAATAATGGAGGCAGACAGATTGGCACGCCAACCCGCCTGCGCATTGCCCAATCCCGCCCGTTCAGGCCCGCTTGAGCGCGGCCTGCACGGTTTTGACGACGTTATCGGGCGTGAAGCCAAAGAACTCGAACAAGTCGCCAGCCGGGGCGGATTCGCCGTAGCGGTCGATGCCGACGACGGCGGCGCAGCCATATTTCCACCAGAAGTCGCTCACGCCCATTTCCACGGCGATGCGGGGCAGACCGGCGGGCAGCACGGTGTTTTTGTATTTGGTGTCCTGGCGGTCGAATGCGGTGGCGCTGGGCATGGACACCACACGCACGGCGACTTTGCGCTCGGCCAGGCGCTTTTGCGCTTCCAGCGCCAGGCTGACTTCGCTGCCCGTGGCGAGGATGACGGCTTGCGCGGGCTGATCCAGCCCCACGTCCTTGGGTTCGCTCAGGATGTAGCCGCCGCGCTTGATGTTGGAGACGTCTTTTTTCGGCGCATAGGGCACGGCCTGGCGCGAGAGCAGCAATGCGCTGGGGCGGTCTTTTTGCAGCAGCGCCTCGGCCCAGGCGATAGCGGTTTCCGCCGTATCAGCGGGGCGCCAGACGTCCAGGTTCGGGATCAGCCGCAGGCTGGCGGCGTGCTCGATGGACTGGTGGGTCGGGCCGTCCTCGCCCAGGCCGATGGAGTCGTGCGTGAATACGTGCACGACGCGGCGCTTCATCAGCGCGGCCATGCGGATGGCGTTGCGGCTGTAGTCGCTGAACGTGAGGAAGGTGCCGCCATAGGGGATGTAGCCGCCGTGCAGGGCGATGCCGTTCATGATGGCAGCCATGCCGAATTCGCGCACGCCGTAGTTGATGTGGCGGCCGATCTGGCCTTCGGCGGTTTTGACGACCTGGCCTTGCGCGTCCATGCGCAGCGCAGGGGTGGAGCTGGTGTTGGTGAGGTTGGAGCCGGTCAAATCGGCCGAGCCGCCCAGCAGCTCGGGCAGGGCCTTGGTGAAGGCTTCCAGCGCGATTTGGCTGGCTTTGCGCGTGGCGACTTTCTCGCCCTTGCTCTGGGCATCGACCACGGCATCGACGATGGTTTGGTGGATGCTGGCGGGCAAATCCCCGGCCATGCGGCGCAGAAATTCGGCAGCCAGTTCGGGGTGGGCCTGGGCGTAGGCATCGAAGGTTTTTTGCCAGGCGGCTTCGGCGGCCTGGCCGTTGGCCTTGGCATCCCAATCGGCGTAAACGCTTTGCGGAATCTCGAACGGGCCGTGCTCCCAGCCCAGTTGCTGGCGCACCAGGGCGATTTCTTCCGCGCCCAGCGGCTCGCCGTGGGCTTTGGCCGTGTCCTGGCGGTTGGGGCTGCCTTTGCCGATGGAGGTCTTGCAAATAATCAGCGTGGGCCTGCCCTGGCTTTGCTTGGCCTGGGCGATGGCGGCATCCAGCGCCTGCACGTCGTGCCCGTCCACCGGGCCGATGACGTTCCACTGGTAGGCGCGGAAGCGTTCGGCCGTGTTGTCGGCAAACCAGGGGGCGATCTGGCCGTCGATGCTGATGCCGTTGTCGTCGTACAGGGCAATGAGCTTGTCCAGCTTCCACGCGCCCGCCAGCGAGCACGCCTCGTGGCTGATGCCTTCCATCAGGCAGCCGTCGCCCAGGAAAACATAGGTGTGGTGATCGACGATGGTGTGGCCGGGGCGGTTGAATTCGGCGGCCAGCAGCTTTTCGGCCAAGGCAAAGCCCACGGCATTGGTAACGCCCTGGCCCAGCGGGCCGGTGGTGGTTTCCACGCCGGGGGTGAGGTCCACCTCGGGGTGGCCTGCGGTTTTGCTGTGCAGTTGACGGAAGTTTTTCAGCTCCTGCATGGGCAGGTCATAGCCCGTCAAATGCAGCAGCGCATAGATGAGCGTGGATGCGTGGCCGTTGGAGAGGATGAAGCGGTCGCGGTCGGCCCATTGCGGATTGGTCGGGTTGTGGCGCAGGTGGCGCGCCCACAGCGCCACGGCCATTTCCGCCATGCCCATGGGTGCGCCGGGGTGGCCCGAGTTGGCTTGTTGGACGGCATCCATCGCCAATGCACGGATTGCATTGGCCATCGCGGTGGTGTTGGGCATGGGGGAAAACTCCAGAAGGGGATAGAGGGAATCGGGGGCAGAAGCTGGCTTCGGCCAGCGGCGGAGCATTGTAAAAGCCCGCCCATGCCCCTTGGCCCTGCCGCCCCGCGCAATGGCAAAACCGTGCCCACATCGCATCCACACCGCGCCCAGTCCTGGCCCCAGCCCAAAAGCCGGGACGTTTTGCGGCGGTTTGGGGACAGCTTGGGGACGTTTCACGTGCTTTTTCCGCGTTTTTCCTGCATCCGGGCCTTTGGCAGGCCATGTAATATCGGCTGGCGCAGGCATTTGCCGCCCTGCCATATCCCGTGCAACTTCAGGAGACCCCATGAGCGCCTACAACACCGATCTGGACCGCAACGCCGCCAACTTCACCGCCCTCACCCCGCTGGACTACATCCGCCGCAGCGCCGAGGTCTATCCCGGCCGCCTGGCCGTGGTGCATGGCGAGATCCGCCGCAACTGGCGCGAGACCTATGCGCGCTGCCGCCAGCTCGCCAGCGCATTGCAGCAGGCGGGCATCGGCAAGAACGACACCGTGGCCGTGATCCTGCCCAACACCCCGCCGATGGTGGAGGCGCACTTTGGCGTGCCCATGGCCGGGGCCGTGCTCAACACGCTCAACACCCGGCTCGATCCTGAAACGATTGCCTTCATGCTCGACCACGGCGAGGCCAAGGCGCTGATCGTCGATCCCGAGTTCGCCCGCCTGATCGAAAAGGCCCTGCCGCTGCGCAAGAGCGCGCACCTGAGAACCATCATCACCGTGGAAGATGCGCTCTACGGCCCCGCGCCCGTACAGCTCGAAGGCGCCATCGACTATGAGGACTTCATCGCCGGCGGCGACCCCGCATTCGACTGGCAGCGCCCCGCCGACGAGTGGGACGCCATCGCCCTGAACTACACCAGCGGCACCACGGGCGACCCCAAGGGCGTGGTCTATCACCACCGCGGCGCGGCGCTCAACGCCATCTCGGCCATTCTGGAATGGGACATGCCCAAGCACCCGGTCTATCTGTGGACGCTGCCCATGTTCCACTGCAACGGCTGGTGCTTCCCCTGGGCCGTGGCCGCGCGCGCGGGCGTGAACGTGTGCCTGCGCCGCGTCGATCCGGCCGCCATCTTCGACGCCATGCGCGAGCACGGCGTGACGCACTACTGCGGCGCGCCCATCGTGCACGGCATGCTGGTCAACGCCCCGGCCTCCATGAAGGCCGGCCTGCCCAGCGGCGTCAAGGCCATGGTCGCGGGCGCTGCGCCGCCGGCCTCGATGATCGAGGGCATGGAGGAAATGGGCTTTGACCTCACCCACGTCTATGGCCTGACCGAGGTCTATGGCCCGGCCACCGTCTGCGCCAAGCACGAGGACTGGCAAACCCTGGACATCGGCGAGCGCGCCCAGCTCAACGCGCGCCAGGGCGTGCGCTACCACCTGGAGCAGGACGCCTGCGTGCTCGACCCCGACACCATGCAGCCCGTGCCCTGGGACGGCGAGACCATGGGCGAGATCATGTTCCGCGGCAACATTGCCATGAAGGGCTATCTGAAAAACCCGCAGGCCACGCAAAAAGCCTTTGCCGGCGGGTGGTTTCACTCCGGCGATCTGGCCGTGCAGTACCCCGACGGCTACATCAAGATCAAGGACCGCAGCAAGGACATCATCATCTCCGGCGGCGAGAACATCTCCTCCATCGAGGTCGAGGACGCGCTCTACCGCCACCCGGCCGTGCTGGCCGCCGCCGTGGTCGCCAAGCCCGACCCCAAATGGGGCGAGACGCCCTGCGCCTTCGTCGAACTCAAGGAAGGCGCCGACACCACGGTGGAAGACATCATCGCCCACTGCAAAAAGCACCTGGCAGGCTTCAAGGTGCCGCGCGCCGTGGTTTTTGGCACGCTGCCCAAGACCAGCACCGGCAAAATCCAGAAGTTCGCGCTGCGCAAGGAAGTTGGATCGGCGCAGGCCATTGATGTGTGAGGCCGTGCGCCAACAGGCACTTTTTTACAAATCAAGGGAAAATAAACCTGTGAATTTTTCAAGACCATTAAGCCGAAACAGGTTTTTCATTTTTACTTTGATCTGAAAAACAAAGCCGCTTTCAAAGCGGCTTTGTTTTTGCGTTCGCGGCTGGCCTGCCAGCGGGCGGATGGATGAATAGATGTGCGGATGGGCGAGCCTCAAGCCTTGTGGGGCAGCTCGTCGGGCATTTCGATCTTCACTTCCAGCACCTCCAGGTTGCCCTGCTTGTCGAGGTTGACCTTGATATCTTGCGGTTCGATGCGGATGTATTTGGAGATCACTTGCAGCAAATCCTTTTGCAAATCGGCCAGAAAGTCCGGCTTGCTGGTGGTACGGTCGCTGCGCTCGTGCGCGAGGATGATTTTCAGGCGCTCCTTGGCAACCGAGGCGGATTTGTTCTTTTTGCCAAACAGGACGTCGATGAGGGCCATGAATGCTTACCTCCCGCCAAACAGGCGCTTGAGCAAGCCGGGCTTGACCGCCTCGGTAAAGCGCATGGGTCTGTCCTCGCCCAAAAAGCGCGCCACCACATCCAGATAGGCTTCGGCCACGTCCGAGCCTTTGAGGTGCACGGCGGGCAGGCCCTGGTTGGAGGCTTGCAGCACCGTTTCCGACTCGGGAATCACGCCGATGAGCGCGATGCGCAAAATCTCCTGCACGTCTTGCAGCGAGAGCATTTGCCCGTCCTCCACGCGATTGGGGTTGTAGCGCGTGATGAGCAAATGCTCTTTCACAGGCTCCTTGCCTTCGACGGCGCGCTTGGTCTTGGAGGCCAGCATGCCCAGGATGCGGTCGGAGTCACGCACGGAGGAGACTTCGGGGTTGGTCACCACGATGGCCTCGTCGGCAAACTTCATCGCCAGCAGCGCGCCGCTTTCAATGCCCGCGGGCGAGTCGCAGATGATGTATTCGAAATCCATCGCGATCAGGTCGTTCAAAACCTTTTCCACCCCTTCTTCGGTCAGCGCATCCTTGTCGCGCGTTTGCGAAGCGGCCAGGATGTAGAGGTTTTCGAGCTGCTTGTCCTTGATCAGCGCCTGGTTGAGATTGGCCTCGCCCTGGATCACGTTGATGAAGTCGTACACCACGCGCCGCTCGGCGCCCATGATCAGATCGAGATTGCGCAGCCCCACGTCAAAATCGATCACCGCCGTTTTATGCCCCCGCATCGCCAGGCCAGAGGAAATGCTGGCGCTGGTGGTGGTTTTACCGACCCCGCCTTTGCCGGAGGTCACAACAATAATCTTGGCCATTCAAACAATCCTGTGGAAGAAAAAACGGGCTAAAAAACGGGTCAGGCATCGCAGCGGCCGCCAGTGCGTCACAGTTCGTGAGCCTCGAAATCAAACAAGACGCTCTCACCCCCTCAAACCTGCGTATTTTGCCGGGTTGTACGCAGCGCATCAACGTCGTGGCCCGGTGCAGCGATGCATGCGCGTCCTGCGCGCCTGCGCATGTCCGGCGCGCAGGGCGACGTGGCAAGGCCCAAGCCGAAACAGCCCCGGCGCAAGCGTTGCCCGACACTGCCAAAGCGCCAATATTACATTTCAAGGGAAATAAAATACCCAAATTTCGGCAATATTGTCGTAACTTTCTGTTTATTTTGATTTACAAAATTTGCTAACCCTTACCAATCGGCTCGATGATGAGGCGCTCGCCCTCCAGCCGCACCTGGGCCGGACGGCCAGCGACGCCCTCTGGCAGCTCGTTTTCCGCCGTGCGGTAAATGCCTGCGATGGAGACCAGTTGCGCCTGCATGTTCTGGGCAAAAATGCGCGCGTTGGCATTGCCGCGCGCGCCCGCAATCGCCCGCCCGCGCAGGGGCGCATACACGTGCACATGCCCATCGGCAATGACTTCAGCGCCGAAGTTCACCACCGTCATCACGATCAAATCCGCGCCGCGCGCGTACACCTGCTGGCCTGAGCGCAGGGGCTTGTCGATCAGCACCGTCTGCGCTGCGGGCACTTCACGGATGACTTCCACCTCGCGCACCACTTCGCGGATTTGCACGCTGGGCGACTCGCTGGCCTGCGACGGCGGGCGCGCGGACGCCTCGGGCGCCACCGACAGCCCCGCCGCGCGGGCGAATTCGGTTTGCACCGCATTGCCCCCGCGTACGGCCACGGGCGTCGTCTTCAGGCTGCGCAGCGTGCCAAGCAGGCCGGGAAAGTCGATCGCCGCGCTGTCCTCGCGCACGGCCGAGAGGTCGATGAGGATGGGATCGTTGTCAAAAAAATCCGGCTCATGGGCAAAGCGCTCGCTCAAGGCCTGGCGGATGCTGTACATGTCCGAGGTTTTCAGCATCAGCGCCACCGCAGGCAAGGTGGCGCTTTTCAGCTCAAAAGGCACTGGGCTGGCAGTCTGGGAAGGGGGGTTTTCGAAGGCCATGCACGCATCGTCCCGTAAGAATTTTTCGAAGCGACGAGTGTACTTGGGATGCCCCGCGCGCAATGCTCAAGCGGGGGGCAAGCAAGGGCAAAGCAGGGATCGCGCGGAGGGCCAGGCCCAATGCCGTGTGCATCCGCCCCCTTGGCCCCGGGCGCGGCCTGCACAAGCCCATAATCGCGCCCTTGTTTTTTCCTCCGCTCTTTTCTTGTCCTCCTTTTTGCAGCCCTGCGCTGTTGCCGCCATGACCGATTTCCGCCTGCCCTCCTCCGCCTCCCCCGCCTGGCCGCGCCGCCGTTTTTTACGCGCGGGCGCAGCTTCCATGCTGGCGCCCAGTTTGCCGCTGGCGGCACTGGCAGCCGATGGCAAGCCTGCCGCCGCCTGGCCCAGCCGCCCTGTGACGGTGCTGGTGGGCTTTCCCGGCGGCTCCTCGCCCGATTTGACGGCCCGCCTGCTGGCCGAGCGTTTGCGTGAGGCCACTGGCGCTTCCTTCGTGGTGGAAAACCGCCCTGGCGCTGCGGGCAACATCGCCGCCGCCGCCCTGGCGCGCGCGACCGACCATCACACCATCAGCGTGATGATTAACGGCAACATGACGATTGCCCGCATGCTCAACCCGCAGTTGACGTTCGACCCGCTCACCGCCTTTGCCCCCATTGCCCTGGTGGGCACCGCGCCGTACGTGCTGGCCACGCCTGTGGCGCTGGCCCAAGGGCTGGATGCCGCGGGCTGGCTGGCCAAGGCGCGCGCCGAAGGCAGCCGCTGGAACTATGGCTCGCCCGGCGTGGGCACGGTGGCCCATTTGGGCATGGAGCTGATCAAAAGCCGTCTGGGTCTGGCGCCCGTGCATGTGCCCTACCAGGGCAACCCGCAAGCACTGCAAGCCCTGCTGGCGGGCGAGATCCAGCTCTCGCTGCTGCCGCCTGCGCTGGCCCTGGCGCAGCAAAAAGCGGGCAAGCTGGCGCTGATTGGCATCACATCGGCCAAAGCCAACCCGCTGACGGGCGATTTGCCCACCTTGCAAAGCCTGGGCGCGCAGGGGCTGGATCTGGAGGTGTGGAACGCCATCGCCGCGCCTGCGGGGATGCCCGAGGCGGTGCAGGCGCAATTGCGCAAGACCACGGCAGAAGTGCTGGCTGACGCGCCCGTGCGCCAGAAGCTGCTGGAGCAAGGCTGGGTGGTGGGCGGCGCAGAGGGCGACACCAGCGCCGACGCGCTGCGCCGACGCATTGCCGCCGACACCGAGGCGCTGGGCGCCATCATCCGCGAGCAAAACATCCGCATCGGCGGCTGATCCCGGCTCTGGGCGGCTCAGGGCCATCCACAGCGATGGATTTCCACTATTTTTACCATTCAAAAGAAACAAAATTACCCTGTTTCGGCAATTCTGTATTCAAATCAAATTTCCTTTGATTGAAAACAAATGATCTGGCCGCATGCTTGAACGCTGCGGCGGGCCGCCCCAGGGATGCGCTGCACGAAAGGATGGCCTGCGGGCCGCATTGCCATGAGCTGGTTTGAAGCCCTCGTCCTCGGTCTGCTGCAAGGGCTGACCGAGTTTTTGCCCATTTCCTCCAGCGCGCATTTGCGCATCTTCGGCCCGCTGCTGCCCTCGGGGGGCGACCCCGGCGCGGCCTTTACCGCCATCACCCAGTTGGGCACGGAGGCGGCGGTGCTGCTGTACTTTCGCCAGGATTTGTGGCGCATCGGGCGCGCCTGGCTGGCCTCGCTGGGCCAGCAGCCCTGGCGCAACCTGCCGCGGCTTGATGTCGACGCGCGCCTGGGCTGGTTCATCATCGTGGGCACCATCCCCATTGTGCTGCTGGGCTTTTTGCTGCGCGATGCGATCGAGAGCACGCTGCGCAACCTCTACATCACCGCCACGATGCTGATCGTGTTCGCGCTGATCCTGGCCGCGGCCGACGTGCTGGGCCGCAAAACCCGCGCCCTGCACCAGCTCAGCGGCCGCCACGCGCTGCTGTTTGGCCTGGCGCAGGCGCTGGCGCTGATTCCGGGCGTATCCCGCTCGGGCGGCACCATCACCGGCGGCCTGCTGCTGGGCTATTCGCGCGAGGCAGCGGCGCGCTACTCGTTTTTGCTGGCGATTCCCGCCGTCATCGCCTCCGGGTTTTACCAATTGTTCAAATCCTGGGGCAGCGCCAGCGTCGCCGCCGGGCCGACGCTGCTGGCCACGGCCGTGGCCTTTGCCAGCGGCTATGCCGTCATCGTCGTGTTTTTGAAGTGGGTCTCCACCCGCAATTACATGCCTTTTGTGCTCTACCGCATCGCCTTGGGGCTGGCCGTGTTCGGCCTGCTGGCCGCCGGCGTGCTGCAACCATGAACGATTCGACCGTTTTCCTCTCCGGCCTGGCGCTGAGCGTCTCGCTCATCATGGCCATCGGCCCGCAAAACGTGCATGTGCTGCGCATGGGGCTGACGCGCCAGCATCTGGCCCTGACGGTGCTCACCAGCATCGTGGCCGACATCGTGCTCATCGCCCTGGGCGTGTACGGCCTGGGCCAGTTGGGCGCGCTGCCGGACAAGATTTACGGCGCCATGATCGGCGGCGGCGTACTGTTTTTGCTCCACTACGGCCTGCGCGCCTGGGGGCGCTTCTGGCGCACCTGGCGGGCGCTGCGCGACATCGCCAAACATTCGCCCCACCCCTCCGTCGATGCGCCCGTCATCGAAGCGGAGCCCGAACAGCAACAACAACCCATTGGCCCCGGCCGCGCCATCGCCGTGGCGCTGGCCTTCTCCTGGCTCAACCCCCACGCCTGGATCGACACCGCCGCCCTGATCGGCACCGCATCGCTGGCCTACGGTGCGCAAGCCGGGCTGTTTGGCTGGGGTGCGATGGCTGGTTCCATCCTCTGGTTCACGGGCCTGGGCGCAGCGGCCTACTTTCTGGGCAAAGTGCTACGCGGCCAACGCTTCTGGATGTGGCTGGACGCCGCCGTCGCCCTGATGATGTGGACGCTGGCCTTGATCCTTGCACGCAGCCTTTTTGCCAGCGCCTGAGCGCCCGTCTCCTGGCGCGCCCGCACGGCACGGGAACTTTGGACAGGCTCTTACAATCGCCCGGCTTTGGCCCTGCGGGCCTGTCTTGATTGATTGGATTGATTTCATGGTTCCCCATCTCGTGACTGCGCTGACAGGCCCCATCAGCGAACTCGAACAACGCATTCTCGAATCCGTGCCCGCCATCGAGCGCTGGTTCCGGCTGGAGTGGATGGAGCACACGCCGCCCTTTTACAGCTCGGTGGACGTGCGCAATGCCAGTTTCAAAGTCGCCCCGGTGGACACCAACCTCTTTCCCGGCGGCTGGAACAATCTGACGCCCGACATGCTGCCCCTGGCCGTGCAGGCGGCGATGGCGGCGGTGGAGAAAATCTGCCCCGAAGCGCGCAACCTGCTCATCATCCCCGAGAACCACACACGCAACCGCTTCTACCTGGCCAACGTCGCGCAGCTTGGGCGCATCTTCCACGCCGCGGGCCTGAACGTGCGCTACGGTTCCATCAGCCCCGAAATCACCGAAAACACCGCCATTGACCTGCCCAATGGCGAACAGTTGCTGCTCGAGCCCGTGGTTCGCGATGGCCGACGCCTGGGCGTGGCCAATTTCAACCCCTGCACCATCGTGCTCAACAACGACCTCTCCGCCGGCACACCCGGCATCCTGGAGGACTTGCACGAACAATTCCTGCTGCCCCCCTTGCACGCAGGCTGGAGCGTGCGGCGCAAAAGCCTGCACTTCAAAGCCTATGACGACGTCTGCAAACGCTTCGGCAAGATGCTGGGCATCGACCCCTGGCTGGTCAACCCCCTCTTTGGCCACGTGCAAGGGGTCGATTTCGCCCAGGGCCAAGGCATTGAAGCCTTGCAAGAGGCCACCCAAACGGTGCTGAACAAAGTGCGCCGCAAGTACAAGGAATACGGCATCAACGAAAAGCCCTACGTCGCCATCAAGGCCGACAACGGCACCTACGGCATGGGCGTGATGATGGTGCAAGACGCCGCCGAGCTGGCCAGCATCAACCGCCGCACGCGCAACAAAATGGCCGTCATCAAAGACGGGCAGCAAGTGAGCGACCTCATCATCCAGGAGGGCGTACCCACCATTGAGCGCATCGACGGCGCCACCGCAGAACCCGTGGTGTACATGATGGACCGCTACGTCGTCGGCGGCTTCTACCGCACCCACGCCGACAAAGGCGCCGACGAAAACCTCAACGCCCCCGGCGCCACCTTCATCCCGCTGGCTTTTGAAGCCGGGCACACCCTGAACGAACAAGGCCAGCCGGGCAAAGCCTTGCCCAACCGCTTCTACATGTACGGCGTCATTGGCCGCCTGGCCATGCTCGCCGCCAGCTACGAGCTGGAGCAAACCAACCCGGAGGCCGAAATCTATTGAATTCAATGCAATTCAAAAGAAAATAAATACCCAAGTTTTGGCATGAACACACTCAAATCATTTTTATTTTGATTTGTAAATAAAAGCGGCGCTTGTCGAGTGAACACACCACCCCCATGTGGGACGTCTGCGTTTTTTTGGAGTCCTTTTGGAGTCCCACAGCAAGGAGTACAGCCCATGTGGAAATTGGCACGCATCTTCGCCCTCTTTCGCAAAGAGTTGCTGCTGGCCTGGAACGTCCTGCGCGATGCACGCACGCCCTGGCTGGCCAAGCTGACCACCGCGTTGGCCGTGCTCTACGTCGTCATGCCCATTGATGTGATCTCCGATTTCATCCCCATCCTCGGCTGGCTTGACGATGGTTTGATTGCCTGGCTGCTCCTGCGCCTGGCCTTCAAATTGCTGCCACCACAATTGCAAGCAGCCTTGCGCGCCAAAAGCGGACGGCGCATTTGAACCGCGCTGCCCTGCCCTGAAAAGGGCCTTTGCTCTCGGCATGAAAAAAGCGTTGCGCCATTTGCGCAACGCTTTTTTCATGGAGTGAATGGGACGAAAACGAGGGGGCAAGGGGCGCAAGCGCCCCAAACCCATCGCGATCAGCGATCCTGAATCGGCTTGATCGAGCGGGGCGCGTGGCCCGTAAAGAGCTGGCGCGGACGGCCAATCTTGTACTCGGGATCGGCAATCATCTCGTTGAGCTGGGCAATCCAGCCCACCGTGCGCGCCAACGCGAAGATTCCGGTGAACAGGTTGACGGGGATGCCAATGGCGCGCTGCACGATGCCGGAGTAGAAATCCACGTTCGGATAGAGATTGCGCTGCACGAAGTAATCGTCCTCCAGCGCGATTTGCTCCAGCTTCTTGGCCAGCGCAAACAGCGGATCGTTTTCCAGACCCAGCTCGGCCAGCACCTCATTGCAGGTTTCCTGCATCAGCTTGGCACGCGGATCGTAGTTCTTGTAAACGCGGTGGCCAAAGCCCATCAGGCGCACAGGATTGCTCTTGTCCTTGACCTTTTCCATGAACTCGCCCACCTTGGCTACGCCCCCCATCTTCTGGATGTCCTCCAGCATGTTCAGGCAAGCCTCGTTGGCGCCGCCGTGGGCTGGGCCCCACAGGCAAGCCACGCCGGCAGCGATGGCCGCAAACGGATTGGTGCCAGAGGAACCGCACAGGCGCACGGTGGAAGTGGAAGCGTTTTGCTCGTGATCGGCGTGCAGGATGAAGATGCGATCCAGCGCCTTTTCGATCACCGGATTGACCTGGTACTCCTCGCACGGCGTGCCAAACATCATGCGCAGGAAGTTGCCCGCATAGCTCAAATTGTTTTGCGGATACATGTACGGCTCGCCTTTGCCGTATTTGTAAGCCATGGCCACCAGCGTGGGCATTTTGGCGATGAGCTGGATGGCAGCGCGGTCGCGATGCTCGGCGTTATGGATGTCGGTGTTCTCATGGTAGAAGGCCGACATGGCGCCCACCAAGCCCGTGAGCACCGCCATGGGGTGGGCATCGCGGCGAAAGCCCCGCAGGAAGAACTGCATTTGCTCATTGACCATGGAGTGGCGCAAGACGCGACGATCAAAATCGGCCTTTTGCTCTACCGTAGGCAAATCACCGTAAAACAGCAAATGCGCCGTATCCAGAAAATCGCACTGGGTCGCCAAATCCTGAATTGCATAGCCACGGTAGAGCAGCTCGCCCTTGTCGCCATCGATATACGTGATGGCAGACTGGCACGATGCGGTGGACAAAAAGCCAGGGTCGTAGGTAAACATGCCTGTCTGACCATAGAGCTTGCGGATGTCCATCACATCCGGCCCCATCGTGCCTTGGTAAATGGGCAAATCCACCGAAGGCTTGCCGTCAGAGAACGACAGGGTGGCTTTGTTGTCGGAGAGTTTCATGCTTACCTTCCTCTGGTGTGCCGGATCCGGGGGATGCATCGGCCTTGTTGGATCAAAAGGGAATACAAAGGGACGCACGCAACGCCCCCGCTGTATCGTCGTCGCTACTTGGTAGATGGCACGGCCGGACGCATGAGCGCCAGCACGTCCCGAATCGCGGGGGTGTCGGTGTCTCCTTGAGGCTCTTTGCGGCGCAGCAACAAATCCAGCAAATCGTTATCGGCCAAATTCATCAAGGCCGTTACCGCCTTGCCTTGCGCAACGTTGAGCTGGGCACCGTATTGGGAGAAAAACTTTTCAATCAGCAAATCGTTTTCCAGCAGGCCCCGGCGGCTGCGCCAGTGCAGTTGGCGCAGCTCCAAAGGGGTCATCAAACGCTGTTCGTCTGCGTCCTGCTGGAAATGGGCGGATTGCATAGACAGAGATCGGGTTTGCAACCAGGCTTACAGGGCGCGGCGCGCCATCAGCTCCTTGATCTTGCCAATGGCGCGCGTGGGGTTCAGCCCCTTGGGGCACACATCCACGCAGTTCATGATGGTGTGGCAACGGAAGAGACGGTAAGGGTCTTCCAAGTTATCCAGGCGCGCGCCAGTGGCGGTGTCGCGGCTGTCCGCAATGAAGCGATACGCCTGCAACAGTCCGGCCGGGCCGACAAATTTGTCCGGGTTCCACCAGAAGCTCGGGCAACTGGTAGAGCAGCTAGCGCACAAAATGCACTCATACAGGCCGTTCAGCTCCTCGCGCTCCTCGGGCGATTGCAAGCGCTCTTTTTCCGCCGAAGCGTAAATATCGCTTTGCAAATAGGGCTTGATGCTGTGGTATTGCTTGAAGAACTGGGTCATGTCCACGATCAGATCGCGAATGACAGGCAGGCCAGGCAACGGCTTGAGCACGATGGTGCCTTGCAGCGTATTCATATTGGTCAAGCAGGCCAGGCCGTTCTTGCCATTGATGTTCATCGCGTCAGAGCCGCACACGCCCTCGCGGCACGAGCGGCGAAAGGCGATGCTGGGGTCTTTGGCCTTGAGCTTGACCAAAGCGTCAAGCAACATGCGCTCGTGGCCGTCTAGCTCCACTTCAATATCCTGCATGTAAGGCTTGGCGTCCTTGTCAGGATCGTAGCGGTAGATCTTGAATTTCCGGATGGTCATATTTTTGGACTCTTCGTGAGGCTTCTATCAGGCCGGTAATCAGAAGGTGCGCACTTTGGGCGGCACGCTCTCAACTGTGAGGGGCTTGAGGTTGACGGGCTTGTAATCCAGGCTGTTGGTTTCGCTGTACCACAGCGTGTGCTTGAGCCAGTCACGGTCATTGCGCCCCAGCGGGAATTCGGGATGATCGGCCGGGTGTTCGTAGTCGTACACCGTATGGGCGCCGCGGCACTCGTGGCGCGCTGCGGCAGACGTCATGGTGGCCTGCGCGACTTCAATCAGGTTGTCCACTTCCAAAGCCTCCATGCGCGCGGTATTCCAGACCTTGGATTTGTCATCCAACGTGATATTGCCCACCTTCTCACGGATGGCATTGATCTTGACCACGCCTTCGTCCATGCCTTTTTGCGTACGGAAAACGCCTGCATGCTGCTGCATGGATTTGCGGATCTCGTTGGCAATATCTTGCGAATAAAAACCCGAAGTGGCCGATTGCAGGCGATTGAGACGCGCCAATGTGCGATCAGCAGCGTCTGCTGGCAACGGCTTGTGCTCTTGCTGGTTGCGCACGGTTTGCACAATGTGCTTGCCGGCCGATTTGCCAAACACCAGCAAATCCAGCAGCGAGTTGGTGCCCAAACGGTTCGCGCCATGCACGGAAACGCAAGAGCATTCGCCCACGGCATACAAACCGCCCACGACTTCGGCATTGTTGGCAGGCGTCTTCACGACAACCTGACCGTTGATGTTGGTGGGAATTCCGCCCATTTGGTAGTGGATCGTGGGCACCACCGGGATCGGCTCTTTCGTGATATCCACGTTGGCGAAGTTGATGCCAATCTCGTACACCGAGGGCAGGCGCTTATGGATGGTTTCTGCGCCCAGGTGATCCAGCTTGAGCACCACGTAATCTTTATTCGGGCCGCAACCGCGGCCCTCTTTGATTTCCTGGTCCATGGAGCGGGAAACGAAGTCACGCGGAGCCAAGTCTTTCAGCGTGGGAGCATAGCGCTCCATAAAACGCTCACCATGACAGTTCAGCAAAATGGCGCCCTCGCCGCGGCAGCCCTCGGTCAGCAGCACGCCAGCGCCAGCGACGCCCGTGGGGTGGAACTGCCAAAACTCCATATCTTGCAGGGGAATCCCCGCCCGCGCCGCCATACCCAAGCCATCGCCGGTGTTGATGAAGGCGTTGGTAGAGGCCGCAAAAATGCGGCCTGCACCGCCTGTAGCCAGCAGTACGGCCTTGGCCTGCAACACGTACAAATCACCCGTTTCCAGCTCCAGCGCCGTCACGCCAACAACGTCGCCGTGCTGGTCACGAATCAAGTCCAGCGCCATCCACTCCACGAAGAAGTTGGTTTTTTCCTTGACGTTTTGCTGGTAGAGCGTATGCAGCATGGCATGGCCCGTGCGGTCGGCCGCTGCGCAGGCGCGTTGCACCGGCTTTTCACCATAGTTGGCCGTGTGACCACCAAAGGGGCGCTGGTAAATGGTGCCGTCAGGGTTGCGGTCGAACGGCATGCCAAAGTGCTCCAGTTCGATCACGACGTTAGGCGCCTCACGGCACATGAATTCGATGGCGTCCTGATCGCCCAGCCAGTCACTGCCCTTGATGGTGTCGTAGAAATGGTAGTGCCAGTTGTCCTCGCTCATATTGCCCAGCGATGCAGAAACACCGCCTTGGGCCGCCACGGTGTGCGAGCGGGTTGGGAATACTTTGGACAGCACGGCAACGCTCAGGCCCGCACGGGAGAGCTCCAGCGCAGCGCGCATGCCGGAGCCGCCTGCACCAACAATCACGGCGTCAAACTTGCGGGTGATGATGTTCTCTTTTGTATAACTCATGATGGGTAGTCTTAAAGTGGGGACTTATCTTTGTTCTACTGGACGGGATATTTACCAGGCCATCACAGCCGCCACAGCGTCTGGAAAACCCAGCCAGCGCAACCGACCAGCCAGACCAGCACACCCGTATAGGCCAGCAGGCGCAGGCCAGCGACAGAGACGTAATCCATCAAGATTTCACGCAAACCGATCCACGCGTGCCAGAGCACGGCCACAGCAGCCACGAAGGTCAGCAAGCGCATCCATTGCGGCGCAAAGAGGTTTTTCCACTCTGCATAATCGATCGCGCCATCAATCATGCAAACTCGCGCCATCAGCACGAGCGCGAACAAAGCAATCAAGATCGCCGTAAGTCGCTGGGCCAGCCAGTCGCGAAGACCATAGTGGGCGCCGACGACAAGGCGCTTGGAACCGTAGTTGACGGACATAGTTAAAACTCCTTGGCGCAGCGGTCAGAACAAGATCTTGAGGCCAAAAATGGCAGTCAGGCCCAAGCTGATGGCGAATGAGGCAATAGCGGTCTTGCGCCCTTTGTGCTTGTCAACGGCATGGTGATCCACATCCATATGAATGTGACGAATACCTGCGCACAGGTGATGCAAAAAGGCCCACACCAGCACCAGCACACCTAGCCGGACCATGAAGCCGGGGAAGATCCAAAGCCCCTCGCGGAAAATGCCTGCTACTTGCTCAAAAGTCTGTGGCGAGCGCACCGACATGTCGAATAGCCAGAGCAAAAAGGGCAGCAGCAAAAACATGATGCCGCCGCTGATACGGTGCAGGATGGAGAGGATGGCCGCTGGGGGCATACGGTAAGTGCGCACATCATGGAAGACATTGATGTTGCGAAACTCCGGCCTTTTCTTTGCAACTTCATTCATGGGTTTTTTGGCTTTCTCAGTGGAAACAGGGTTCGCCGCTGGCGGGCAAACCCGGCGATTCTAGTCTCAACGGGCTAAACCAAGACAAATGTGCGACAAATTGTCAGCCGCGCAGCGGGCGCGGCTCATTGCAGCTCGTTGAGATAGTGATGGGTGTCTGTCCGATACAGGCCACGGCGCACCTCCATGGGCACATCGTTGTAGGTATAGGAAACACGCTCAACGGCCAGCAAAGGCGTTGAGCTTTCCACTTCCAGCAATTGCGCCGATTCTGCGTCTGGCGCAACGATAGCCTTGATCTTTTCCACCGCACGCACCATGCGCACGCCAAACTCTTGCTCCAGCAAGGCATAGGTCGGCCCTTGGTAATGCATGACTTGTTCGGCATGGATGTTTTTAAACGCATGGCCGGGCAGCCAAATATCCTCCAGCACCGAAACCACTGCTCGCATGGCCAACGTGCGGCGGATGTGCATAACCGCATCGCCACTGCGCAGGCCCATTTGCGCCGCCAGCTCCGCCGTGGCGCGCTCGCGCCGACAAAACAAGATATGGCGTTGCGCTGGCCCCTCTCCATCCAGGCTGCCCTGATCGGGGCGCAAGCGCAGGAAACGGTACTGGACTTGGCGTTCCGTATGCGTAGCCACGAAAGTGCCTTTTCCCTGCCGCCGCACCAAAAGATTTTCCGCCGCCAATTCATCAATGGCTTTGCGCACCGTGCCCTGGCTAACGCGCAATTGCTGCGACAGCTCCATTTCACTTGGAATGGCCTCGCCCGGCTGCCATTGACCCGCCTGTAATTTCTGCAACAGCAGCCCTTTGATTTGGCGATACAAAGGGCTGAAAGAAGGGGCTGCCAAATTTGCAGCCTCCGCTGCCTTGGGTATGCCCTGGATCTCATTCATGGTGCTTCGTGGCTTTCGGTGGCTTTCAATGGCATTCGCTACCCCCCTGCGGGGGCAGCCCAGCCCAACGATTCTAAGCGCTCAGCCAAGCCTTGCTCCAGTGTCTTATATAAGATATAAATCGAATCGGAAATTTTATTTTTACAAATCAAAAGGAAATAAATCATCCTTATTTTGGCAGATTCAGTATTAAAAAATATTTACTTTTGAATTGAAATTTATGCCAAGCCGCACCACATGAACTTGCGATCACGCAGCGGCAGGGGCGATAAGGCTCCTTAGCGCGTCGGGCGCTTCATGGCACAGCGATGCGCCATCTGCGCCTCATCGGGCTTGAGCAAACGAATCACCTCAAAACCATAGCCCGAACCCTCCACATCAAAAGGCACAGAAGCACTGCCCGCCTTTTGCATCAAACCCACCATCAAGGCTTGCTGGAATTGGTGGTCATCAGCGCGCATACGCCCGGCCTGGCCAGAGAACGCCACAGCCAAATCCTCCAAAGCGAAAGCCACCGCTTTAGGCTCGGCGCTGCCCGCCTTTTCCATTGCCTTGACCAAAGCCTCTACCAAAAGCTGCATCCGCATATGGACGTAGTCGTCATCGGGTTTGGGAAAACGCTCACGGAAGGAGGCATAAAAAGCCCGGCCTTGTTCAGAAGGGGCATTGGGAAACCAGTCCGCCACCGCAATGACTTTACCCACGCCCGCATCGCCAATGGCCGCTGGCGCGCCCAACGCATTGCCGTAAAACGTGTAAAAGCTGCCATCAAAGCCAACCTCCGCGCTGGCTTTGATGAACAAGGTCAGATCATTACCCCAGTTCCCCGTAATCACCGCCTGCGCGCCACTGGCTTTGATCTTGGCGCCATAGGGCGCGAAATCCTTGACGCGACCAATCGGGTGATATTCCTCGGCCACAATCTCGATATCCGGACGGCGCTCAGCCAATTGACGCCGCGCCTCCTTCAACACGGCGTGGCCAAAACTATAGTCTTGCCCGAATAAATAGACTTTCTTGATAGCCGCATCGCGCTCCAACACATCCATCAATGCATTCATGCGCATATGGGCATGGGCATCAAAACGGAAATGCCAAAAACTGCACTTCTCGTTGGTCAGGCTGGGATCGACGGCCGAATAATTGAGAAACAACAGGCTTTGCTCTGGCGTGCGCACGTTGTTTTTTTCAACCGCCCCCAAAATCGCCTCTGCCGTAGCCGAGGAGTTGCCCTGCAAAATGTAACGCGCTCCTGCATCCCGAGCCGCTTGCAACGCGGATAGCGCCTCTTGCGTTTGCCCCTTGCTGTCAAATCGCATCAACTGCAATGGGCGGGGGCCACCCTCTTCAACCGACAACACGACTCCGCCACGGGCATTAACGCGCTCTACGGCCCAAGCCAAATTGCGAAACACCGCCTCCCCCGTATTGGCAAAGGGGCCGGAGAGGCTTTCCACTAACGCCAATTTAATCGGCTCCCGCGCTGGCGGCCTGGCTTGCGCCACAGCCATCCATATCGCTGCCGCTCCGAAAACGGCCATACCCAACCATTTCTTTGCTACTCGACCACCGACCATCTGCCCTATCTCCATCGTCAGCGAAACA
This sequence comes from Comamonadaceae bacterium, assembly GCA_030528485.1. Taxonomy (GTDB): domain Bacteria; phylum Pseudomonadota; class Gammaproteobacteria; order Burkholderiales; family Burkholderiaceae_C; genus Lampropedia. The sequence continues at coordinate 35,916 of JAUMYU010000003.1, read as the reverse complement.
TTCCAATTGGTAGGCAAGCATTATCAATGCCGCATGCGATTTCCTTGGCCGAGCGCACGCTTCAAAACGACAAAACGCCCCCGAAGGGGCGTTTTGTTTATCCAGTAAAAACCGGATTAGAAGTTGTGACGCAGACCAACCGAGAAGTTGTTCTTGCCAGTGTTGGTGTCACGTGTGAACTTCTTGCCATCGTTCAAGTACATGGCATACACGAATGTGCGCTTGGACAAAGCGTACTTGCCTTCCACGACGAAGTCGGTATCCTTGAACTCGCTGTTACGGGCCACGTCGAACGTCAGGCTGAAGTTATTGAAAGGAATCGAAGCGCCGACAGAGAAGCCGTCGAACGAAGCGTTGCGCATGTAACCATAGTGGCCGTCAAAGTAAGAGGCGGCAACCTTGGCGAATTTGAAATCGTAAGAAGCGCCGACGGAAGCGTTAGCCTTGCCTTCGCCCGTGTTGGCGTAAGTCAGAGCAGCCTTGAATGGGCCATTGCCGTAGATCAAAGCCAAGTCGTACTTCTCATCCGTGCCACGGTTATCTTCCAGCACATAAGCCAGATGCGCTTTAAAGCCACCAAAGTTCGGTGTGATGTAATGGATCATGGCATCATCACGCGAGCCAGCACCAGCAAAACCGAACTGATTAGCCACCACAGAGTAGTTGGCAGCGCCAGTGATTTCCCAAGCGGCGATACCGTTGAAGGAAGGAGTCAACTGACGGCCCAAACGCAGCGTGCCGAAGTCGCCAGACAGGCCAACCCAAGCTTGACGAGCAAAGGTCTTCGCCTGAGTAGAGCCATCAGCCAAGCTCACACCTTGTTCGAACTGGAAGTTGGCTTTCAGGCCGCCACCCAGATCTTCCACGCCGCGGAAGCCAATGCGGCTAGTGCCATTGTTGAAAATGCTGTTTGCACGAGCTGCCGTCTTTTTCTCGATAGTGGCGTTGGGGCCTTTGTCAGAGTTGTAGCCAACAGCAACGTCAGCCACACCGTACAACGTCACAGAAGATTGAGCCATTGCGAAGCCAGAGGCGGCAACGGCAGCCAATGCGATAAGGGATTTTTTCATGCGAATACTCCAAGGTTAAACATAGGGCTCCGGTACGGGGGGTCTAGGGCTTGTGCCGGATTACAGTCCCGCCGGTTCCCCGAGCCAACCTCCTGGTGGGGAAGTTAGGCGTATTGCAGCAGACAGGCCCGCGCTTGGCAAAGAGTATTTGCAATCTATCGAAGATTCGCTCCATTTTCGTTGCTACCCAGCAACACGACCCCGTCACCGGAGCGCGCAAGACACCATGGGCAGCCCTCCGAAAACAAAGGGTTGCGCCACGCATTTCACCCAATGCCCCTCCATCAATCCAGCGCACCTGAACTGGCGGCCGTTGGGAACTTGGTTCCCGCAATAACCCTTTCATAAGCCACGTCATTGCGAAACCGGAACAGCTTGGCGGGCCGACCTGCTTGCCCTGCTGCCATCTGCCCCGTTTCTTCAATCAAATGTTGCTGCTCAATCAACCGGCGGTAGTTCTGCTTGTGCAACCAGCGCCCCGTGATGGCTTCGGCCGTTTGCTGTAGTTGCAACAAGGTAAACCGGGCAGGCATCAGCTCAAAAACCACCGGCCGGTATTTGATCTTGGCGCGCAGCCTTGCCATCCCCGTTGCCAAAATGCGGCGGTGATCCAGCAACATGGCGAGGCCCGGCAACAATGGCTGCTCGCCATTCGCTACTGCCGCCCCGCGCATGCGGCGCGCCTCCTCTACCAAAGCCGCTTCGTAGAGCAGCTCATAGCGTTGCAGCACCAAATCTTCGCTCCACCCATGCAATGCGAAGCAGCTCTCGATACGTTGCCAACGTTGCCGCGCCACATCCGGCGATTGCGTCTGGCTAGCCCACTGCGACAGACGCGGCACGATGCCTTCACGCACCAGATCCACCGCCCATTCGCTGCGCTGATCCTCCCAAGGGAAGAAGTCATACCAGTTACGCCAACCGGCATGCTCCGCAGCCGCGTTAAGCGTATCGTGCGTATTTTTCTGGGCACACGTCAAGCCCAGATAGCTGATGGAAATGCGCCTGGGGCCGGCATCGGCTTGTCGGCCAGGATCGGCGAAGGTGTAGAGCTGCTCGATATAACCAATCGGGTGGTGGGTTTCCGACTCCACCCAGGCGCGCATGCCCGCCTGGAGCGAAAGATGGGTCGTCGTAAACGGCCCGCATGGCAACGACTGGCCATGACGTGTCGTCATCACGCGCACTTGCCCATTTGCCACAGACGCCAAAACGGCCACCAGCTCCACCTGAACCGCGTGCGAAGCCGGGGGCATGCTGGATATCGGCGCACTCACAGCGCCACCCCCTGCGCCAGCCAGCGCCTTAACCCCTCACGCACGCCAGCGCGCGATGCATCCTGCGGGCGGTACTCCAGCCCCAGCCAGCCGTCGTAGCCGCTGGCCTGCATCTGCGCCAGCAGCGGGCCATAGGGCAGCACGCCGACATCCGGCTCATGCCTGCCTGGCACGCCTGCGATTTGCACATGCTTGATCCAGCCTGTGGCCGCATATTTTTGCCACTGCGCCAGCACATCCCCCTCTGCCTTTTGGCAATGGTAGGCATCGAACTGCATCGCCAGCCTGGGGTGCCCCACCTCGACCAGCGCCTCGTAGGCCTGTTGCTGCGTATGCAACCAGTAGCCGGGCATATCCTCCCTGTTGATCGCCTCAATCAGCAAAGTGACATCCGGGCACCGCGCCGCGCGCTCGGCTGCCCATGTCAATTGCCTCAGCCAGAACAAACGATCCCCCCGATTGGCCGACGGGTTGATACCGGACATGACATGAACGCGCCGGCACGACAGGGCCTGCGCATACTCCAGCGCCAAATCAATGCCATAGCGAAACGCATCCTGCTCACCCGGCAGGCTGGCGGTGCCGCGCCAGCCCTCGGCCCAGGCCCTGCGCACCTGCTCCAGATGGCTCCCGCCTGCCGGCGCATTGAACAAAACCTGCTCCAGGCCATGGGCTTGCAGCAGGCCCGCCAGCCGATGCGGCTCCATGTCGTAGGGCGAGAGGTATTCCACTCCTTTAAAGCCATCCTCCGCAGCGGCAGCCAGCCGCGCTTCAAACGGCATGTCCTGGTAAAAAAAACTCAAATTGGCGGCAACGCGCAGCATAAGCACATGAAAAGCAAATAAAGCGGGCATTTTGACAGCCCACCCCGTCCCTCAAGCCCATATTCAAAGCAGCAAGACATGTATTAAAAATGCATATCGATCTCATTATTTTGGAGAGTAGAATTTGCTTCCCTTTCAAAAAGTTTCTGTTTTCACAGAAAGAAGCTGTCCGAGAGAGGATTTGAGGCGCCGCCTGTACTCATTTCGTCTTGGGCGGAAGCTTGAACAAAAGGCGTCTTACTAGCTGTTTGGAGTTTGCCTGGTCATGAAAAAACACCTTCTTTGCACCGCCGCGTCTCTGGCCCTGTTGGGCCTGTCCCAATCCGCGCTCGCCCAAAGCTCTGTCACGCTGTACGGCCGGGTCAACACCACGGTGGAGCACACCAAGCTCACTGATGCCAAGGCCCACACCCACATGCTCAACAACGGCTCCAACCTGGGCTTTCTGGGCGAGGAGGATTTGGGCGGCGGCCTCAGGGCCGGTTTCCAGTTCGAGATGGACATCGACAGCACCGACGGCGCTGCCGAGGAGGGCTTTGCCAGCAATGCCGAAGTCTGGCTGGCGGGCGACTGGGGCCGCGTGCGCCTGGGCAACTACGGCGGCCAGTCCATGAAAACCATCGTGGAAGAAACCAGCCTGCACAACGACAACGTGGGCACATCGGCCGACTGGCTGTTTGCCGACCTCATGCCCGCCGACCATCGCTTCTCCTACGTCACCCCCGAATTCGGCGGCTTCACCCTGGAACTGGGCATGAGCCTGAAGGATGATCGCAAAACCATTGATGGCGTCAATGCCCACGCCTACGAGCTGGTGGCCAATTACGACGCGGGCGATCTCTCCCTGGCCGCCTCCTACGTGCATTACGACCAGGCCAAGCAGCTCAGCCTGCGCGGGCTTTACACGCTGGGCGATTTTCAGTTTGGCGGCTATTACCAGCGCGATGAAAACGGCTGGCTCGAAGGCGCTGGCGCGCGCAACAACTACCGCCTGGTGGGCATTTACAACTTCGGCAACAACGAAATCCACCTCAACGCCGGGCATGCCAGCGCCTACAAGCGCGTTGCCGACAGCAGCGCCACGCAGTGGACGCTGGCCTGGAATTACAACCTGAGCAAGCGCACCAAGTTCTACGCGCTCTACACCCATCTGGACAACGCCAAGGGCGCGGCCTACGGCGCGGATGTGGGCGTCGAGCGCGCCGGGCAGGACTTCCGCTCCTTCGGCATCGGGCTGCGCCATTACTTCTGATCCCCGGAACGACCCAAAATTACAAATCAATAGGAAACAAAATATGCATGTTTCGGCAATATTTTGTTAATAGATGTTTTCTTATTGATTTGTAAATCAAGCACCCCTCCCGAACCCCAGACTGAACGCCTGGCGCAAGGCCGCCTTGTCACCCACCATGCTTGCACCATTTCTCATCATGCTGCGCGAGGGGCTGGAGGCGGCCCTGATCGTGGGCATCATCGCCAGCTATTTGCGCCAAACGGGGCGCGCGCAATGGCTGCCCGCCATCTGGGTGGGCGTGCTGCTGGCCGTGGCGCTGTCGCTGCTGGCCGGCGCGGCCGTGCTGCTGGCCGGGCGCGAATTTCCGCAGAAGACGCAGGAGCTGTTCGAGGCCATCGTCGGCCTGGTGGCCGTGGGCGTGCTCTCCTACATGGTGCTGTGGATGCGGCGCGCGGCGCGCTCGATCAAGGCCGAGCTGCACGCGGGCATCGACGCCGCGCTGGATGCCAGCCGCGGCCAGGGCGGCGCCTGGGCGCTGATCGGCATGGCGTTTTTCGCCGTCGCGCGCGAGGGGCTGGAGTCGGTGTTCTTCCTGCTGGCCATCTTCCAGCAAAGCCCCGGCCCGGCCGCGCCGCTGGGCGCGCTGGCGGGCATTGCCGTGGCCGTGGCGCTGGGCCTGGGCATTTACTGGGGCGGCGTGCGGCTGAACCTGCACAAGTTCTTCCGCTACACCGGCATCTTCATCCTGTTCGTGGCCGCGGGCCTGCTGGCGGGCGTGCTGCGCAACCTGCACGAAGCGGACGTGTGGAATTGGCTGCAAGCACCGGTGTGGGATTTGAGCCGCACCCTGCCCAATGCCAGCGTGGCGGGCACCGTGCTCTCGGGCCTGCTGGGCTACCACGAGTCGCCCACCTGGGGCGAGGCGCTGGCCTGGCTGCTCTACCTCGCGCCCGCGCTGGCGCTGTTCCTGCAGCCGATGAAAGAGGCCCCGCCCCGCTCTACCTGAATCGACCACCCTGAGCCGACCCGCCTGAAGCGACTGCCCCCCACCAGCCCACTTTTTTCAAACCGCCCATGCAGCCCACCGCCGCCCCTCAAACCCCGGCCAGCGCCCCAGGCCCCGGCCAATTCATCTACGTCGCGCTGGCGCTCTCGGCCTTGCTGGTGGTGGCCGCCATCGGCCTGTTTTATTACGCCACGCGCACGGCCAAGGGGCCTGAGCGCGGCCACACGCACAAGGTCATCGTCAACGACGCCACCTGCGAGCCGGCCGACTTCACCCTGCCGGCGGGCGTGACCACGTTCGAAATCCACAACGCCTCGCGCCGCCCGCTGGAGTGGGAGATCCTCGACGGCGTGATGGTCGTGGCCGAGCGCGAGAACATCGCGCCGGGCTTTCACTCGCTGCTGACCGTCAAGCTGCGCCCCGGCAGCTTCGCCATCACCTGCGGCCTGCTGTCCAACCCGCGCGGCAGCCTCACCGTCACGCCCACCGAATCGTCCGAGGCCGAGCGCCTGCGCCCGCCCATCGAAGCCTTCATCGGCCCGCTGTCGGAGAGCCGCGTGCACCTCATCATGCAATCGGGCGCGCTGCACAAGCAGGCCCTGGCCCTGGCCGAAGCCGTTGCAGCGGGCGATGTGAACGCCGCGCGCGCGCACTGGCTGCAAGCGCGCGCGGCCTACAAGCGCATCGAGGGCGTGGCCGGGCGCTTTGCCGATCTAGAAGCGCGCATCGACCCACTGGCCAGCTACCTGGCCCAGCGCGAGGACGACCCCGCCTTCACCGGCTTTCACCGCCTGGAAAAAGCCCTGTTCCAACAAGGCAGCGCCGATGGCGTGACCGCCATCGCCCAACAACTGGCCGCCGATGCCGATGCCCTCAAAACCCGTCTGCGCGAGCTGCAACAAAAGCCCGAGGACTTGAGCGACAGCGCCCTCTGGCTGATCCACCGCCTGCAAGAAGGCGCGCTGGCGCAAGGCGAGAACCCCTACGCCCAGACCGACCTGGCCGATGTGCACGCCAACCTGGAGGGCATGGAAAAAATCGTCCTGCTCACCGGCCCGCTGCTACAAGGCGCGCGGCCCGAGCTGGCCGCCCAGGTGCAACAAAGTTTTGCCGCCGTGCGCGACGCGCTGCAAGCGCACCAGTTGAAGGCGCAAGGCCAAGCAGATGCCGAACCAAGCTGGCCGCCCTACGCCCAAATCACACCCGAGCAACGCGCCCAGCTCAGCGCCCTGCTGGGCGAGCTGGCCGACGCCATCGCCCAGATCAACCCTGCGCTGGGGCTGGAGTAAGGCCATCACCAACGGGCACGCAAGCCGGCCAACATGCCCATTTTTCATACCCACGGATCCATGCCATGACACGCGATACATCCCAGGCAAACCCCGACAACCCCACCCCCGGCAACGACCGCCCCGCCCTGCCGCGCCGCCAGGCGCTCAAGGGCCTGGGCCTGGCCGGGCTGGCCGGGCTGGGTTCGGCCGCCCTGGGCGGCTGCGCCCACCAGGCTGCCGCCAGTGCAGGCGCTGCGGCCGACCCCAAAGGCTCGGGCAAAGTCACCGATGCGCCCGTCAGCCACCGCGCCTCGCCGCAAGACCGCGTGGCCTTCTTCGGCCCGCACCAGGCGGGCATCACCACCGCGCGCCCGGCCAACGGCATGATCGCCAGCTTTGCGGCGCTGGCCGAAACGCCCGATGAACTCGAGCGTCTGCTGCGGCGCCTGACCGAACGCGCCCTGTTCCTCACCCAGGGCGGCACGCCGCCCGAACTCGACCCGCTGCTGCCGCCGGCCGATTCGGGCATCCTCGGCCCCGAGATTGCGCCCGATGCGCTGACCATCACCGTCTCGCTGGGCAGCTCGCTGTTTGACGATCGCCCCTGGCTGGCACCGCACAAGCCCGTGCAATTGCAGCGCATGACGCGCTTTCCCAACGACGCGCTGGACGCCTCCCTCTGCCACGGCGACATCAGCCTGCAAATCTGCGCCAACACGCAAGACACCACCATCCACGCCCTGCGCGACATCATCAAGAACTTGAGCGACCAGCTCGTGCCGCGCTGGAAGCAAGAAGGCAACGTCCCCGTCATCGCCCCCGGCCCCGACGGCAGCGTCGAGAGCGCGCGCAACTTCCTGGGCTTTCGCGACGGCTCGGCCAACCCCAATGCCGACGACGCCGCACTGATGCGCCGCATCGTCTGGGTGGACAGCCAGCGCCAGCAAGAGCCGGCCTGGGCGCACGGCGGCAGCTACCAGGCCGTGCGCATCATCCGCAACTTCGTCGAACGCTGGGACCGCACCCCGCTCAACGAACAAGAGCAAATCTTCGGCCGCACCAAGATGAGCGGCGCGCCACTGGACCAGCGCGACGCCACCGAATTCCACGTGCCCGACTACAGCAAAGACCCCGAGGGCGAGATCACCGCGCTGGACTCGCACATCCGCCTGGCCAACCCGCGCACGAGCGAATCGGACAAGCACCTCATCCTGCGCCGCCCCTTCAACTACTCCAACGGCATCGCCAAGAACGGCCAGCTCGACCAGGGCCTGCTGTTCATCTGCTACCAGGCCGATCTGGAGCAAGGCTTCATCGCCGTGCAGCGCAAGCTCGACGGCGAGCCGCTGGAGGAATACATCAAGCCCGTCGGCGGCGGCTACTTCTTCACCCTGCCCGGCGTGCAGGGCAACAACGACTACCTGGGCAGCGCCCTCGTCGCCGCCGTGCGCCAGGGCGCGCCAAAGGCCAACTGAGTTTTTTCCACCCCAACGGCTGCACGCCAGCCAGGAGACTTGACCATGACCCTCAAACACCTCATCGCCGCCGCCGCACTGGCCGCCCTGGCGGGCAACGCCCTCGCGCAAGCCAAATCGGCCGCGCTCGACCTCGTGGCCCCCATTGCCGAATACAAGCTCTACGTCAGCGAGAACGTCGATCAGCTCGTCAAGGACACCGCCGCCTTCGTCGCCGCCGTCAAGGCCGGCGACGTCGAAAAAGCCAAGGCCCTCTACGCCCCCACCCGCGTGAGCTATGAAAAAGTCGAACCCATCGCCGAGCTGTTCAGCGATCTGGACGTGGCCATCGACTCGCGCGCCGACGACTACGAAGGCGCCGAGAAAGACCCCGCCTTCCCCGGCTTTCACCGCATCGAATACAGCCTGTGGGAGAAGAAAACCGCCGACGACGTCAAGCCCGTGGCCGACAAGCTGCTGGCCGACGTCAAGGAGCTGCAATCGCGCATCGCCAAGCTGACCTTCCCGCCCGAGATCGTCGTCGGCGGCGCGGCCGTGCTGATGGAAGAAGTGGCCGCCACCAAAATCTCCGGCGAGGAAAACCGCTACAGCAAGAAAGACCTGTGGGACTTCAAGGCCAACGTCGATGGCTCCTACAAAATCGTCGAACTCGTGCGCCCGCTCATCGCCGAGAAGGAAAAACCCTTCCTGGCCGAAGTGGACAAGAACTTCAACACCGTTTTCGACATCCTGAAGAAATACGAAGCCAAGGACGGCAAGGGCTATGTCGATTACGACCAACTCAGCGACAAAGACCGCACCGTCATGGCCGCCGCCATCAACAAGCTGGCCGAAGACCTCTCCACCCTGCGCGGCAAGCTGGGGCTGAACTGATCGCCTGCACCCGGGCCAGGCGCCAGGGCCGGACTTCCGGTTCGGACGCCTGATCCGGGTTTTCGATTCGGACTTTTGAACCGGCCGCCGCCCCCAAAAACACCCTCACGGCCTGCCCCGCAAGCCTTGATGGTGCTATCTTTACAAATCAAAGGAAATTTTTTATCCTTGCTTAGGCTTGATACGCATTAAATTGAATTTACTTTGATTTACAAAGCAGGCGCCAGCCAGCCACCATACGAGCATGGGCGCCAACGCAAGCACGCACACCGCCCGGCCAGGCCAGGCCGCGGGCATCACGCATCCGCCCGCCCATCCTCCTCCTGCAACGCATGCAGGATTTCGTCATACGCCTGCCGCAACGGCTGGCGTTGCCCGTCCACGATGGCATGGGCCTCCAGACAACGCTCGAACACCTCGCGCGCATCCAGCTCTTGCGGCTCCAGCTCCAAAGCCTGCGCGCTGTGCGCCAGCGCCTGGGCGCTCAAGCGGGTGTTTTTGACCCGCAACACCTGCAAGCGCGTGCCTGCCACGGCTTCGTCCAGCCGCGCGCGCAAATCGGGCATCAACTCCGCACCCTCGTACACCACCTCCAGCCACGCGCCGGGGGGGGCATTGGGGGCATTGGCCTCGCTGGCCTCACGGGCCTCGCCAGCCACCCCGGCAGAAGCGGCGCAGGCCAAAACCTCCGCATCAGCCTGCGCAAGCTGCGCCAGCCGGCTGGCAATCGCAGGCCAATCGCCCCCCACCCGCTCCAAAGGCTGGAAAACAGGCACGGGCAACAGCTCGATGCGTTCGGGCGCGGTCGCGTTTTCGGTCACGCTGGCGGACAAACCCCCGGCCGCACTTTCGGCTGAACTGGCGGGAGCATGTGCAGGCACATCTGCATGCGATGCGGGCGCGGCCCACTGCACCAGACACACGCTTTTGGCCTGCCCCGCCTCGCCAAAACCCATCGGCAGGGGCGAACCGCTGTAGCGAATGGTGCGCACGCCGCCCACGCTTTGCGGCACGTGCAAATGGCCCAGCGCCACGTAATCGAACGCGGGCGAAAACACGCTGGCATCCACACGCCCGAGCGAGCCGACGTACAAATCGCGCACCCCCTCGCCCTCGCACGCCTGCACGCTGCCGCCCTCGGCGTACAAATGCCCCATGGCGACGATGGGCACCAGCGGCCCGCCCTGCGCCAGCAGCGCCGCGCGCTGCGCCAGCGCGTGCTCGGCCACGGCGGCGTAGTGCGCGTGCACGCCTTCGCGCAGTTTCTGCTCCTTCTCATGCAGGCTCTCGCCCGCCTCGGCGCTGCGCAAATCGCTGCTGCGCAAATACGGCACGGCGCACACCAGCAGCCCGGGCTGGCCCTGGGCATTGCGCAGCAGCAGCAGCTCATCGGCCGGATTGGCCCGCGCCTGGCCGATGACGTGCACATCCAGCGCCGCCAGCAAAGCCGCGGGCGCATCCAGAAACGTGGGCGAATCGTGGTTGCCCGCCACCACCACCACGTGGCGGCAACCGGGCAGCGCGGCGATGCGGTGCAAAAAGCGGTAGTACTGCGCCTGGGCGCGGTTGCCCGGCGTGCTGGTGTCAAACACGTCGCCCGCGATGAGCAGCGCCTCCACCTGCTGCGCGGCCACCGTGGCCGCCAGCCAGTCGAGAAAGGCGTCGAACTCCTCATGCCGCTTGCGTCCATACAGCGTGCGGCCCAGGTGCCAGTCAGAGGTGTGCAGGATTTTCATGAGGCAAACGGCTCCAGAAACGGGGCTTGGTGCGGGTATTGCCCCTGGGCTTGCGCCATCGCTTGCCAGTCGATGGCAGCAGGCGCAAAAGGGGGGTTGGCAGCGGCGGATGGAGCGCCAGGCCCGCTGTGGCAGCCCGCAGGCGCAAAAAGCGCAAGCATGGGGGTGTGCAAACGCATCAGACACTCGCTGGAATGCATGGCGCGACCGCTCAATTCACAAATATTACAAATCAAAAGAAACAAAATCACCTTATTTAGGCAAATTATTCAATGATCTAATTTTCCTTTTGATTGGAATTTAAAGATCATTCACTACCACCCCGATCCGCGCGCATGCCCCGCTCCATTGTGCCTGCCCGTGCCGCCCCCGCTGGTCATACTGCCCATGCGAGCGCGCCTACAATGCCCCGGCCTTGCGCTTTACCTTCCCGCCCCCTCCCCTTGCCCCCCTCTCCCATGTCCCGCACTTTCTGGCGCGCCAGCCGCGGCTTTACGCTGATGGAGATCATGGTCGTCACCGCCATCAGCGCCATTGCCACAGGGCTGGCCGTGGTGGGCTGGTCGGGCGGCGCGCAACGCCGGCTCGATGGCGAGGGCGAACGCCTGGCGATGTTGCTGGAGGCGGCGCGCCTGCACGCGCGCGCCAGCGGCCAAAGCGTGCGCTGGCGCGCCACGCCCGAGGGCTTTGTGTTCGAGGGGCGCATCCGCCACACGCTCGACCGCCTGCCCACCGCGTGGGAACGCCCCGGCACGCTGGTACTGCACGGCGGCGATCTCCAGCTCGGCCCCGAGCCAATCCTGCCGCCGCAAAGCGTCACCCTGGGCGATCGCCACAACCCCGATTTGCGCGTGACCGTCGCCACGGATGGACTGGCCCCTTTTCAGGTGCAGGGGGGCGCGCCATGAAGCCGCTGGCTTGCCCCCCCCGCCCCTCCCCCTGCCTCGGTGCCTGCGCGCCATCTGCCCGCCCGGCCTCGCCTGCCCGCCCCGCACGCGGCTTCACGCTGATCGAAGTGCTGGTGGCGCTGGCCGTCGTCGCCATTGCGCTGGCGGCGGGCACCCGCGTAGCGGGGGCCTTGCTGCACAGCGCCGAACGCCGCCAGGATGTGCTGCTGGCCCAGTGGTGCGCGGAAAACGCGCTGGTGGACATGCGCTTGCTCGCGCGCGGCCAGCTCCCCTCCATCGGCGCCACGCGCAGCACTTGCGAACAACTCGGGCGCCGCTACGAGGTGGAGCTGGTGACCAGCGGCACCATCAACCCCTCGCTGCGGCGCGTCGATGCCCGCGTCAGCACGCCCGAGCACTTCGTGCTCTCGCTCTCCACCCTGGTCGGGCGCTTTTGAGCATGCTGGCACGACCTGTTTCGCCCCCTGCGGCCCCTGCGGCTTCTTGGCCCGACGCGCCCGGCTTCACGCTGGTGGAAGTGCTGGTGGCCATCGCCCTGCTGGCCGTCATGACCGCGCTGAGCTGGCAAGGCGTGGATGGCCTGCTGCGCGCACAACACCACACCGAGGACAGCGCCCGCCAGCAAGCCATCGTGCAAACCGCGCTGGCGCAATGGAGCCGCGATCTGGACGAAATCGCCCTCACCCCCGCGCTACCGCCGCTGGACTGGAACGGCAAAGTCCTGCGCATCACCCGCAACGCCAGCCTCGCCCCCGGCCAGCCGCCCGCCCTGCGCGTCATCGCCTGGAGCGATCGCAACCGCGATGGCCAAACCTACTGGGCGCGCTGGCAATCCCAACCGCTGCACGACCGCGCCCAATGGGCCGCCGCCTGGGCCGCCGCTGCTGCCTGGTCGCAAGGCCAGAGCAGCGCCCTGGGCCACGGCCTGGAACTGCTGCCCATCACCCGCTGGCAACTGCATTACGCGCTGGAAGGGCGGTGGAGCAACCCACTCTCCAGCCAGCAACTGCAATCGGGCGGCCTGCCCGGCGCGCCGGATGCACCACTCGCCCCCGACACGCCCAACACCCCAGCCACCAACACCCACCACAACCTGGAAAACCGCCCGCGCCTGCCCGACGCCATCCGCCTGCAACTGCATCTGCCAGGCAACGCAGGCCCCTTCAGCCACACCTTCAGCGGCCAGCTCACGCGCGACTGGCTCGCCCCCACCTTCGGCAGCGCGCGCTGATCGCCCATTGATCGCCCACTGAT